>JAQUUH010000007.1 GCA_028693955.1 Bacilli bacterium | reverse complement strand
GCAGCAAATAATTTTAATCCTTCTTTTTCAAGAATTGGATTTTCACTAACTTTTTCAATCTTTTTTTCTAAATCATTGATTTGATAATCGTTCCACTCCGCTGTTGTAATAAAAGGAGGTTTATCTTTAGATTTTAGAAATTCAAAAAAACTATACTTATTTAATTTAACTTTAAATCCACATTTACTACAGTATAATACATTTCTTTTACTATGCATTGTTTCGTATTTACCACATTTTGGACATAAGAACAACCCTAGTTCTAACCATTTTGCTCTACTTGGTCCAAACTGTCTTATCCTATTTTCTTTTTGGGTTTTCATCTCATCAACATTTATACCTTCCCAAATTGCTTTATCAAGTTCTTCAATAGACATTGATTTTATTTCTTCAAGAGAAATAAGGCGGTTTAAACTATAATTTATTTTACTATGATGTGGAAGTTTTGACCACCTTGGAGCTCTTAAGTGAGCTCCTTTTAAACTTAATAAAACAATAGGCATAGCTAATTTTTTTGCTAACTTACTTATTGCAACATTGCGATTAATTATCCTTCCAAACATATCTATATCGCCTTCAGGATAAATCCCAATATTATGACCTTCTTTTTTTAAGCGCAAAATTTCAATAACATCGCTAACATCTGACTTATTACTACTTCTTTTTATATTTCCTAGACAAGTTTTGAAAATAAAGTAAAAGAATTTATTTTCAAATAACTCTTCATTTGCAATAAAATGTATATTTCTCGAGAAAAACATGACATTCAAGTAAACAGGATCCCAATTAGTATGGTGATTAGACAAAAATAGAACTGGTTGATTTCTTGGTAATTTAATCTTATTTTTATTAAATCTTACATGTTGAAAGATTATGACATATAATCCCATTATGCATTTAAACAAAAAATAACATATACCCTGTAAAAACCTTTTCATATTTTACTCCTTTTCATAATTATAATCTGCAATAATTTTAAAATACTCATTTTTAACTCTATCTAAAACTTTATCCCATGATTCTGGAATTGTATCACTTGCTTTTAAACCAATTTCTTCCATTTTCTTTTTATTACTGAAAATTTCAATAATTCTTGTTTTCATACTTTCAACATTTTCTATTGCCACATATCCATTAATATTATCTTTAACAACCTCAGCAGCACTTGAGTCTTTTACAAGAAGAGATGGTGTTTTCATTGCTGAGGCTTCTCTTAATACTAATGGAGCATTATCATAAACAGATGGGAAAAACAGTAAATCAGAAGCAATATAAATCCCTTTTAAAATATCTTTATCTTTTATTGAGCCTAGAAACTCAATATTATTAGTTAATTTGTTGTCTAAAACATATTCTTTTATTATTGCTTCATTGCTACCAGATCCCACAAAATATAAATGATATGATTTATCAATTTCTAGCAAACTTTTTAAAGTATCTATTACTAATTTGATGTTTTTCTTCCAATTTATTTGTCCCACAAACAACAAATTTTTATTATTTTCATTAATTTTATATCTTTTTCTAACCATACTTACAAGTTCTTCGCTATTATTTGTAAAAGTAAAATCAGTCCCATTCTCCATAACAGTTATTTCTTTTTTATAACCGTATTCACGCAAAGTATTTGCCGTAGCATTGCTACAAGCCCACACATAATTACACCTATTATAGAACCTAATAATATATTTCATTATAAAATATGTTATTAATTTACTATGGGTAACCTGGTAGATATCATCCTTATATTTAGAATGAAAAGTTGCTATAATTGGAACATTATTTTTCTTCGCTTCTTTTAGAGCAAAATGTCCCACAGTAAATGGTGAATGTGCATGATAAATTTGAGCCTTTTGCATCCTAATTTTTTTTGCTACTTTCGTGTTTTTGCTATGCAAAGCCACAGCAAAATTCTTTTTGCTTTTGCTGATAGAGATCGTTCTCATTACTTCATATTCAAAATCATCTTTATATTTATAATATTTAGGTGCCACTACAGATACTTTATTCTTTTTTGATAATATTGAAGCGTAATTTTCTACAGTTCTTACTACTCCATCTATTGCCGGAGAAAAATTATCAATGAAAAAAATCACATTTAATTTTTCCTTCACATTTTCCCCTCACCCTCTAAACATTTCACATTATATAGTATAAAAATTTTACTTAAACATAGTCAAGCAAAAGTTAATTTCTAAAATTAATGGTACGCCTGGCACGAATTGAACGTGCGACCCTTACCTTCGGAGAGTAATGCTCTAATCCACTGAGCTACAGGCGCAATAAAAGTGCTATTAAAACAATTTTAGTATAGCACTTTTAGAGTAATCTTTCTATTATTTATAAGCCTAAAATTTTAGCTTTTTTGATTTTCTTCTGCAATTTTCTTTTTTATAGTGTTGGCCCATAAAATATCAGCAACAGGTGCCCATTTACTAGCAGCTTGCTTGCATTTACCACATAATACATGAACATTCTCTGGAGATTCTAAATCTGTTGATTTTGCTTTTGATCTATCAACCATACCCTCTAACTTCTCTGGATTATCAAGCAATGGACATGGTCTTAATAAATTACTATTAAATGGCTGTCCTTGCCTATATTGAGTAAATAATGGTCCTTGTAGAGCTTCTAAAATAGTATCATTGTGAATATTTTTGTCAGCATAATGAATGAAAGCACATGGTTCTATATCACCATTAGCATTAATATGTAAATAACTTCTACCACCCGCAATACAACCATTAACAAATTCTCCATCATTCCAAAAATCTAAAGTAAACAGAGGTTTTGTCTTTCTAAAATCACGAATCACATGATACATTTTCTTTCTTTGCTCAGGAGTAACCATCAAATCTGTGACAGCGTCCTTCCCAACTGGTATATAAGTAAAAAACCAAGCAAATTTTGCGCCAATATTTACCATGAAATTAAAATAATCTTCACTACCTATTGTTCCTACATTTTTGCTTGTATAGCAACACGAAAAACCAAATGGCAGTTTCTTTGCTTTCAATATTTCAGTAGCTCTTACTACTTTTTTAAATGTCCCTTTACCTCTTCTAAAATCGGTATCTTCTTCAAACCCTTCTATACTAATTGCAGGAATAAAGTTTTTTACTTTAAGCATCTCATCTGCAAACTTCTCATCAATTAATGTCCCATTTGTAAAAGAAAGAAAAGCACAATCATTATGTTGTTTACACAATTTAATTATGTCATCTTTTCTAACTAATGGTTCACCGCCAGAAAAAATATAAAAATATGTCCCCAATTTCTTACCTTGAATTACGATATCATTTATTTCATCATAAGTAAGATTCAACTTATTGCCATACTCTGCAGCCCAGCAACCAATACAATGAAGATTACATGCCGAGGTTGGATCAAAAAGTATAGCCCATGGAACATTACAACTGTATTTAGACTTCATTTTATTTTGTTTTGGTGTTCCAATCATAGATGCATTAATGACAAAATTTTCAAATAACTTTCTTCTAACTCCATCATCAACATCTGTCCATAAACTTTTTATTAGACGATACCAATTATTATCTTTATTTTTGATTGTCTCTTTTATTGACTTAACCTGTTTAATTACCCCTCCCCCCAAATCATGATTTTCTAGCCAATCTAGTATTTTTGGAATATTTGTGTCGGGATCCTTATCAATGTAGGAAATGACACGTTTCATTCCAATGGAAGTTACAACTTCCTTAACTGTTTTTGCCATATCTTTTCCTTCTTTCTACCTTGTTACTTAATTTTATGATATTTCATTCATTTTTTTATTGCCCACTATTAAACAAATGTTTACTTTTAGGACAAAAATCAAAAAGTGTCCATCACTTTTAAAGCAAATGGACACTTTTTATCTCTTTTTATGGTTTTAACTCTTGATAATATTTTTTTGAGACTTGAACTACAGCTCTTTTAAATAATTCAACAAATTGTTCTGGTGTAATCTCTGGCCTATTTTTTAGCCACCTAATCATAGCTAGCAAAAATGCATCTGTAAAAAATGTTGCATAGAACTCTTGATGATTAACATCCTCTTCAAATTGATACTTAAGATACTTTTCAACATAAGGATTAAAAACTTCCATAAAATAATCAAGAAAACAATTCTGACATCTAACTTTAAAAATAATATTATAGTAATTTTTGTTATCATAGAAATACTTGCAAATATCTTTTATAAATACCCAGCAATCATATGTTCCATTTTTTGTTTCTTTTTCACGAACTCCACTCAAAAATTCATAATCAAAAATCCAGTTAACTAAATCATATTTATCTTTAAAATGATAGTAAAAACTTTTTCTATTAATCCCCAAACTGGAACAAATATCAACAACTGCTATTTTCTCAAATGATTTGGTTTCTAGTAATTTTTTTAATGTCTCTGCAAGTGCTCTTTTTGTAATAATGGCATCTGGCACCTGACTCACCTCCATTAACAAAACATTACTTCTTTTACTACATTCTAACACATATAGATAAAAATGCAATTTTGAGTCTTTAATATAATTTTTATTTATACAACAATTAAATTTGGCTGATATTGCAAAAGTTTTTCTATATTAATAGAAATCTCATCTTTAGTTATAAAAACTTCATTAATTAGGTCTTCATCTTTTTCTTTATAAAAAATTGGTTTTTTATAAAAATTTAATCTATATCTTGGAAGCGGAGGAATAGATTTTAAAATATTAATCAAATCATTAATCGTCATTTTAGGGTACATAGTTGTTCTACCTTCAAAATTTATTTTACTTTTTAACAAAATATTAATTGTTTCTGCCACATATTTGAAAGAATCTTTTGAAGAATGGCACACTTTACTATAATCATCAGATGTTGCTTTAATATCAATTGCTAAATAGTCAAGATATGGTAATATCTTTTCAATTATTTGTGGCTTTAACCCATTACTATCCAATTTTACTTTATAGCCAAGAAGTTTTATCTTTTTAATAAAATCCAGAAGATCTTGTTGTAGTGTTGGTTCTCCACCACTAATTACCACACCTTCTAAGATTTCATTTCTAGCTTTTAAAAATCTAAAAATTTCTTCTTCAGAGATTACTTCATCTGAATCAAAACTAATCAATTTTCTATTATGGCAATAAAAACAATCCATATTACACCCTAAGCAAAAGACCACACACGATATGTATTTTGGAAAATCAATCGTTGACAATTTTTGAAGCCCACCTATTTTCATTATTTTAACTCTTCCTTTTTAAGAGTGTATTTTAAACGCTCTTTATATTCTTCTTTTTTGCCAACATGAAAATTTTCAACAGGGCGTAAATAACCAACCACTCGACTCCAGACCTCGGTCTTTTCTTTGCATATTGGACAAGTGAAATGTTCTCCTTTTATATAACCATGATTTTGACATATAGAAAATGTTGGAGTTAATGATATGTAAGGCATTTTATATTTATTAAATATTTTTTGAATCAATCTTTTTGCAACACTAACATCATCAATTTGCTCTCCTAAATATAGGTGTAAAACTGTCCCACCCGTATATTGGCATTGCAAATCATCTTGTAAATCTAGAGTTTCAAAAATATCATCAGTAAAACTTACTGGTAATTGTGAAGAATTTGTGTAATAAGGTGTTTCTTCACCACGACAAATTATATCTTTATATTTTTCTTTATCTAATTTTGCTAATCTATAACTTGTTCCTTCAGCAGGAGTGGCCTCAAGATTATAGTAATGCTTTGTTTCTTCTTGTATTTTAATTATTTCTTCACGCATATATTTTAGAATATCAAGTGCAAACTCTTGACCTTCTTTTGTTGTTATATCCTTGCCCATAAAGTTTTCACAAGCTTCATTCATTCCTATTAATCCTATTGTACTAAAATGATTATACCAATAAGATCCAAACCTATTTTTCACATCTTTTAGATAACTTGCACAATATGGATACATTCCATTTTCTGTCTGCTGTTCTATTATTTTTCTTTTAATTTCCAAAGAATTCTTGGCAAGATGAATAACTTTCCAAAGTCTTCCTTTAAATTCATTAATATCTTTTGCTATATATCCAATTCGTGGAAGATTAATGGTAACAACACCTATTGATCCTGTTAAAGGATTAGATCCAAAAAGTCCTCCTCCTCTTTTACGTAACTCTTTAGTATCAAGACGCAATCTACAACACATTGATAATGCATCTTCTGGAGAAAGGTCAGAATTAACATAATTGGAAAAATATGGTATTCCATATTTACATGAAATTTCCATAAATTTATTAACTACATCACTATCCCAAGAAAATTCTTTTGTGACATTTATAGTAGGAATTGGAAAAGTAAATACTCTGCCAAGCTTATCGCCTTCCATCATTACCTCACAAAAAGCCTTGTTTATCATGTCCATTTCTTGTTGAAAATCCCCATATTTTTCTTGTTTAATTTCCCCGCCGACAATAACATTTTGATCTTTTAAAGTTTTTGGAACAACAATATCAAATGTTAAATTTGAAAAAGGACATTGAAATCCTACTCTTGTAGGAACATTTAAATTAAAAACAAATTCTTGCAATGCTTGTTTAACTGCTTTGTAATCCAAATTGTCATAGCGAACAAATGGAGCACAATATGTATCAAAAGAAGACCATGCTTGAGCACCTGCTGTTTCTCCTTGAGTTGTAAATGTAGAATTAACTATTTGCCCCAAAAAAGACCTTAAATGTTTTGCAGGTTTTGATTCAACCTTTCCAGAAACTCCACCAAATCCATTAACAAGTAATAATTTTAAATCCCAACCAGCACAATATGCTCCAAAAAACCCTAAATCATGCATATGAAAATCACCACTTAAATGGGCATTTCTTATTTCTTCAGGATATACTTCATATAACCAATATTGCTTGGTAAAAATTTCTCTTATGTAATTATTTAAACCATTTATACTTTTTTGAGTATTGGCATTTTCTTTTACTTGCCAATCTTTATCACTCATATAATTGGTGAACATTTCAATTGTAGCGCCTATTAATGCATTAGCATTTCTAGCTTCAGCCCTTTTTTCTCGATATAAAATAAAGGCTTTTGCAGTCTGAGCATGCCCATTTTCTATCAATACTTTTTCTATTATATCTTGAATTTCTTCAACATCTGCGATTCCTTCAGGATGTCTTTTATCTACAATTTCAACAACTTGAGTACATAATTTTTGAGACTTACTCCAATCATTACCTCCAACTGCGTTTGCCGCTTTGAAGATTGCCCAAGTTATTTTCTCTTGATAAAACTGAACGACATCACCATTTCTTTTTCTAACCTGCTTCATAATTCCTCCATTTCTTGTGAACAAGCTCCATGGAGTGCGATTAAAATAAAAACCCCTAACTTGGGGGGTGCAAAAAAACCGCATACCCGCTACAACCATACTCCGTGGAGGCGAGATAAGTATAAGCAGGTCTTCCGGCTTAGATTCAACAAGTATATGTCTCTTCCCAATACTAAGTACCAGTGAGTTATACATACACTCTCATCATTACGGCGGCGGGACCGCACAGGAATTCAACCTGTTTCCCTTTTAAGTTTTACACTCATACCATCACATATGTGCCATTGATTTTAGCACACAAGTTTTTTTCAGTCAATCAACTAATAAGTGTACTTTTTTTAAAAAAACAAAATAATCTTTTTATATTAAGAACATTTTAATTTGTTTAAAAAAATAAATTTTTTCATTTCAAAAAATAAAAATGAATATATCACGATAAATCGCTTTTTTATAGATTCCCAGCAAAATCATTTTAACATTTTAATAATTGAATATATATATACTTTTCTTGCAATTTAATATTTAATGTTTCAAAAATGTTTCATTTTACTGGTTTAAAATAAAAAACTCTTACAAAATAAGGGTTTTTTATCTTATGGCGCGACCAAGAGGAGTCGAACCTCCGACCTAGCGCTTAGGAGGCGCTCGCTCTATCCACTGAGCTATGGTCGCACAGCACATTTAATTTACCATAATTAACTTATCCTTTCAAGATAATCATAATTTTATTGATAATCTTATTAATAAGTGATATATTGTTAAAAATTAAGGAGAAATCACTATGGAATATAAAACACCCCTAAACTATAAATCAAAATTAGATCTCATACAAACAGAAATTGCAATCAAGAAAATAAAAGATAATTTTGAAATTAATATTTCTAAATCTCTTGATTTATTAAGAGTATCTGCACCTTTATTTGTCAGAAATGATTCAGGTATAAATGATGATTTAAATGGAATTGAAAGACCTGTGACTTTTGATATTAAAAATATTGATTATGATGTTAGTGTTGTTCAATCTCTTGCAAAATGGAAAAGAGTTGCCTTAAAACGTTATTCAATAGCTAAAAATCATGGTATATATACCGATATGAATGCTATAAGAAGAGATGAAGATTTAGATAATCTACACTCAGTTTATGTTGATCAATGGGATTGGGAATATGTGATTGATAAAAGCGAAAGAAAACTTTCAACACTTAAAAAAATAGCAAAAAAGGTTTATAAATCTATTTTAAAAACTCAAAACAAAATCACAAAAGAATTCCCTGAATTGACTGCGTATTTTGAAAAAGACCTATATTTTATCGACTCTAGTAAACTTGAGGAACTATATAAAGAATATGATGCTAAAGAAAGAGAAAATTTAATTTGTAGAGAATATGGCAGTGTTTTTATTTATAAAATTGGAGGCAAACTTAAAAGCGGAAACCCTCCTCATGATTTAAGAGCCCCAGATTATGATGATTGGAAACTTAATGGCGATATTTTGGTTTACTATCCTCCATTAGAATGCGCAGTAGAGATATCATCAATGGGTATAAGAGTAGATGAAAAAGCACTTAAAAAACAATTAAAAATTACAAAATGTGAATCTAGAATAGATATGCCTTTTCATAAATTACTACTTAATGGTGAACTTCCCTACACAATAGGTGGAGGAATTGGACAATCTAGATTGTGCTTAGTTTTATTAAATAAAGTCCATATAGGTGAAGTGCAAACTTCTATTTGGGATAAAGAAACACTTGAAACTTCTAAAAAAAGAAAAATAGCACTATTATAAATATAGATATAAAAAAAAGATATTAACATTTGGATGTTAATATCTTTTTAAAGTAACTCTTTAAAAGAATGAATATACTGATCTGCAAAATTGGATATTTCTTCTTCTAAATCTTTTGATACCTCATCATAAACAGCTATTGTATAAGCACCAATTTCATGAGCACTCTTAACAGCAAAAATGGCATCTTCGATAACAATTGTATCTTCTGGTTTAAATCCCATCTTTTCAATGACTTTTGCAAAGAAATCATTATCAGCTTTATGCTTTCCTACAATAGTTTCATCAAATATTTCTTTAAAATATTTATTTACTTTAAGACGTTTTAGAACTTCAGTTGCTAAATCTTTTGGAGTTCCTGTAGCAATACAAATTGTATAACCTTCATTTTTATATTTCTCTAATACTTCAATTACATAAGGTTTTAACTTTATATCATTTTGGTATCTATATAACATTTTAGAACACCATAGCTTTGTTAATTCTTCATAAGTAGCTGGGATAACCTTATTTTCTGTAAGATACTTTGCTATTTGAGAAGCAGACATTATTTCAAATTTCTTCATTATCATATCATAATTTGTGATGTTATAATTTTGAAGTAATTTCAAACCTTCATTTTTCCAAACTGACATTGAATCAATAAGTGTCCCATCCATATCAAAAACCACTAATTTATTTTCCATATTTTTCCTCCTTTCAAATATTATTATGTATAATTAATCAATATTTATCAAGAAACATTGTAAAAATTATACTGTAAATTTACATTTTATCTACATAAAAAAATGTTTAACTTCTAATGGTCACAAAAAAACCAAAAAACACTCGGAAACAAAACTATTTAGAAAATTATTATAATCCCCATAAATTTTGTGTATAAATAAAATGCTCGTCATCATTCTTGCATAAATTATTTGAAATTACAAGTAAAATATATAAAAACGTGGACTCAGTCCACGTTATTTATTATAGTTTAGTCTTCCAAAGACCATGAAGATTACAATATTCATAAACCTCTAATGGTTTTTCTTGATGAACTGCAAATTCAACAATTGGATCTTTACCTACTTCTAGATATTTGCGATGTACACCTTTATCTGTAACTAGAACCACAAAAACTATATGATGAGCTTCTGTGCTTGGATGAACAGTACTCCCAACTTGAACATGTACAACATCATTATCTACTTTTACCATAGGAACATGTTTTTCTGTTGCTCCATCTGAAGTATTAGCAACTAACTCTTGCATTGGTTTTCCACAGCAAACTGGTACAACTGTACTATCTACTACCATATCGATAAGATTACCACACATATTACATCTATAAAATTTCACCTTCATAAAATTACCTCCTTAATCAAGTGAATCATGTACTTTAATTATAGCATTAATACATATATAGTCAAATCTAATAAAAACTTAATTTACTACTGATTTTGAGATTTTTTCTGAAATTTCCTTTTTAATTGTGCTCTAAATAATAAGATGTTTATTACCAAAAAGAAGAAAAGCAAAATTATCCAAGCAAGTCCTGGCATATTTGGTGCAAGTCCTATTATCAACATAAGAGGAAATCCAAAAACTATTGCTGCAGTACTTCCAGTAACAAGATTATTTGATGCTGGAGTTTTAAAATCTGGGTCAACCTCTCTTAATAATGCCACACCAGTACTTGCAGTTCCTGTTAACATTCCATACATTGCAAGAAATCCCGGTATTTTATAATCTTTGTAGAAAATTTTTGATAAATATTTTACATACAAGAAAGTAATAACACCACCAAATGTAGTAATAATAAAGAATGGCACCCATAAATCAGACATAACTTCAATATTAATTGCAGAAATTGCAGCAATTATCATAAAATCAAAAACGACTCCGGCAATTCTATTTAACATAAAATTATTAGTATATACTCTATTCATTAAATGAACACTTTTTAAACCTCTAAATATCTTTTTATATAGTAAAGCAAATAATGTTCCAAAGATAAAATTAAATCCCCAAATAAGTGGACGTAATGTATTCACTCCAAAATTACCAAAAATTCCAGTTTCAATAAATAATTTATCAAACCCCCACATAAAACCAAAGCTAGTCATAAAAACTAACATTACTAAACATATTTGAACAGTAAATTTGTCAATAGCTTCTGCAAGAGGAATTTCATCTTCTTGAGAAACAAGTTCACCTATATTTGTTTCACCCGTTTTTTTATTATCATTCCTAGTTAATTTTCCTTTGCGAATTAAGTAATTCATATAAATTACTCCTAAAGCACAAGCCCAAATAAAGCCTAAACTTGCTATAGAAAGACCAAATGATTTACCACCTATAAAACCATATTGCAATTCAAAATTAGTTCCAAAGTTATTTGCCTGACCTGGTCCTTGACCAAATCCTAATGGCAACAATATCCCACTTGCAGCAAATAAGTCAGGGAATATAGTATACGCTAACACTATAGTTATTCCCAATCCAATAACGGCTTGTATTAAATATGTTCCAACAATAATCAATCCACTATTAATTCCATCTTTTAAAACTTTTTTATTTTGTAATTCTCCTTGACCATAAGCTGTCTTTAGTCCTAATGCAATAAATCCTATACATAAAGCATGGTATGTTATTTTATCTAAAAAGTCTGTTATTAGAATATTATCTAACAAACCAATGCTTTTCAAAATCAAGGTAACAAAACCCCCAATAACTGCAGTTGGCAAAAGTGATTTCCTTAAAAAAGGAACTTTTCTTCTTAAAATGTTTGATAATAAAAGTATTAAACATAAAATCCCTATTTGAATCATTGAACTCCACATATCATATTCCCAAAAAACCATTGCATTTACCCTCTTTCTTGTTTTTTAGTGAGTAATAAATAAACATATATAATACTCCACTTCTTCTTTTATTTCCGCGTATCTGATAATATTTATCATCGACATGTAATAATAATTTATTTTTACCTTGAACACTCATTGATTTTATATCAGTAAAGTTCAAAGTTATTTTAGCATCATTTTTTTCAATCTCAATTCTATTTTTATATAAACGAGATTGTCCTTTAAAAATCAAAGTCTCTTTATGTTTTAATCTATGATTTAAAATAAAATAAATATCATTATCAATTTTTATTGGATCTTCATCTTCGTATTTATCATAATCAAAATCATATAAATAACCTTTTTGATAATCATACCATTGTTTGACACTATGAAAATGAATTTTCCCTTTTATTAATTTGAACGTTAAATCTTCTTGATATTCAGCTTCATAACCACATTTTTCACACCTTATACTATTTTTTTCACTTTTCAGGCTTCCAATACTTCCACAATCTGGACAAACAAATAATGCTCTTTCTAAAAAATGAGCTCTATTTTTACAATTATAATATCTATTATCATTTTTTAAAGCATCAACATTAATTTCATTTTTAATTATTTCATCTAATTCTTCATCTGTCATATTGTTATATTCACTAGGTAAAATTATCCTTTTTATTTGCCCAGAACACTTTCCTTTTCTTAATTTTTCACCCCACCGTGGTGCAACTCCATAACAACCGATTATGTTATACAAAATTAATGGCTTACCAATTTTTTTTACTAATCTTGCTATTGGACTTGGTATATATTCTTCAACTCCGGAATATGTAGCATTACCAGAAATAAATATACCTACAGATCCACCATTTTTCATCATAGAAATAATGTTTTTTGTAGTTGAAATATCAATTTCATTTTTAGTTTTAGAAATCGGTGACATAAAATATTCTAATAAAGAACTAATTATTTTTATAGAAAAAATGTCATCACTTGCAACAAAATAAATTGGCTTTTTAAAAGAAAGTGATAACATTATTGGATCAATTTGGGTCACATGGTTAGATATAATTAAATAGTTTTCCTTCAAATTTTTATAGACTTTTGCTTTATATCCATAAAAGCAAAAAAGGAAAGCCCGTATAAAGGGTTTAAGTATCTTGTTGAAGGCTTTATGTCTAAAATGTGGAACCATGAAAACACCCCTTAGATAAACGCTTTTATTTTACATTATAAGAAAGAATAAATCAATATTATACACTTTTATATTTCTTAATTAAATAATAACTATCACACTCACTAGAATTACAAAAATAACAATTGCTGTTAGAGTTTTGATTAAATGGAACTAATATTACTCTATCTTTCATTTTTTTAAGTTTTTCTAAGCACTTTTCTTTATCACAACATTGAATTTTTGTGATTACATTAACACATTTATCGTTTGTAAAATCAGAAGAATTTCTAATTGAATTAACAGTAAAAGTAAGTGCTTTTTTATATAAATCATTCTGCATTTTAGTTAAATATAATTCTATATCATCAACAAATAATTTTGTATCAATTCTTATAAATTCTTTATTAAACCTAACAAATAAATTAAGAGAATTCCCTTCAACATCTTTTATACCTATTTCAATTATAAGTGGCACCCCAATTTTTAGATAATATTCATGCTTTTTTGTATGGGTTTCACTGGTTTCATCATAAAGAACTTTTAATCCTTTTTTTTCTAGTTTATCTAAAAGTTCTTTACACTTTTTATTAACACCTTTTTGAGCGATATTGATAGGTATTATAACCGCAAGATATGGAGCTATTGCTGGAGATAAAATTACTCCTTCTTCATCATTACTATAAATTGCAATGGCATCTAATATTTTACTTAAAAAATAACTCCTAACATAATAGCCATTTTCATCCTTTTTTAAAATTGATCTTGCTATCTCAATTATTCCTTTAGAAGTTATGACCCCAATATAATAAGTTTCATCCTTGTTAATTAAAAGTTTGCCACTAATAATAGGAAGATTGATTATTTCTTTAATAACCCTAGAAAACAATTCAACATTTTGTAATTGTTCATGTCTTGCTGGTTGAATTTCTTTAAAATATGCCTCAACTTCTCTTGAAAAATATTTTGTGGATCCAACTTTTCTTATATAGTCAAAAAACAAAGATTTAGGCGCGCCATTTTTACTAGCAATTTGACAGTCACCTTTTGAAGTTTTAATTTTTTTATGATTAGTTAAAATTAATTTTTCATCTATCATACTCAATATATTATCAAAAACACTACTGCCATAATCTAGAAGTAAAACTTCACCATTTAATCTGGTAGCAAAAGATATTTCGCACAACATTTTATTTAAACTATTCATGTTTTCACCCAATTAATTTATTTAATCTTCGAATAGAATATATTTCACTTGCAACACTATTCCCTTTTTCAAAAAGCAAACCTGACATATTCATAATTCCAATATTTTTTAAGTACTCTGCTTGCTGATAATTTGCTATATTCCATGCTACTGAAATAAGATTATAATTATTTAAAGATTCAATGATATTATTAACAATTAATTTATTTTTTTCATCTTTCAAAATATTTTTTGTCAACTTAACTGGCCATACTAAATAATCTATTTTTCTCAATATTTGATGAACTGTAGTTTGCATTATTTGTGAGGCTGTTATACCAAGACGAATCCCACTGTTACTTATTTTTTCAATTGTTTCAATACTTTCGTGATCATATATTAATTCTTCATAATCTGTTATTACTAAAATTAAAGAAACTTTTTTATATTCCTCTTTTGATAAATAAACACTTGTAAATTCATTCAATAAATCTGAATCACAAAAAACAAATAGTCTATTGTTTGAATAATCTTGCTTAAAAACAAAATTACTAAACCAACTATCTAGTGCAACATCAAAAAATTCATTTTCAAAACCATTTTCTTGAGCTATTTTTAAAGCATTAGAAAATGATTTAATCTTGGTTTCTTTAAAATCAATCTCAGCAAAATATCCAATTTCATTTCCATTGCTAAGAGAAATGACCGGGGTATATTTATTAATTAGTAAATTATTATCTAGCATGTCTTTAAGTTTTGCTATAAGTTTTAAATTATCTTTTTCATTATTATCTAATTCTATATCATAGGCAAAAATTCTTAAATTTTGCTCTCTTGCAATTAATGCTACTTTATAAGCTTGCTTTAGGGCAATCTCAATGTTATCAGTAAATTCGCCTAATTTTGTAAAACCTACACATGGCTTAATTTCAAAATGAAAATTATCAAACGCTATTGTATCACCTATTGAATCAAGCAAAGATTCAACATATTCAGCGATTTCTTTTTTATGATGTAGATGTGGATTGTAAACCACAACATTATCATATCTATATATACCAGTAACAACATCACTCTTCCCATCATAATTTTCAAAAAACCCCCACAAAGTTGCTAAATAAGTTTTGACTTCACTTTGAGAATATCTTCTTTTTATAAGATCATATAGATTAAAATTTATTATCATAATTATTCCATCATTTTTTGCATTCTTTTCTATTTGCCCTTTTATTCTAGACCTAAAAGAAAATGCAGGAGAACTATTTATTGTGGTTATTCTACTTTTTATCAAGTCGCCTTGTTTAATATTGAATCCTTTTAAATATATAATTCCTTTATCTTTATCAAGCGAATTATATGTTAATTTTGAAAGTACTGGAGCAAATCCTATATCTTTTTTTAAGGTCAAGAAAAAATCAATATCAAATTTATCATTATTTACTATTGAATCAATCCATTCATTCCAATCTTTTATTTTATTTTTATCTTTTATCATTGACATAAGTTCATTAAAAGTATAATCTGCATGTTCTATTTCACAATTATGACAAAAATAAGTAATTTTTTTATTTTTATAATCCAATCTAACATTAAAATTTTTTATCTCTTTACTCTTACTTTCAAGTATTACTTTATTAGATAAACTATTTTTCCTTTCAGAATAAAAACGATAAATAATGTATATAATTAAAGGAATAAAAACAAGTAACATATACCCAATAAATATTCCAACATAGCCTAGCAACAAATCAATCACCGCCTACAATTATGATTATATCATGTATTATTTCAACTATAAAGCAAGATAAAAGTAAATTAATCTTAATTTTAGAATATTTATATTGTATAATCATGTCATGGAGAAATACCCAAGTGGTTGAAGGGGTTAGTTTCGAAAACTAATAGGTCTTAATCGATGCGGGGGTTCAAATCCCCCTTTCTCCGCCATAACCATAACTTCAAGATGGAATAAACAAAAAAATCATCTTTTTTATATTTAAATAAGTCTCAAACATATTTTTATTAAACTTTGTTCTTGACTTAAAGTTAACTTTAAGTTGTATAGTGGTATTAAATAAAAAGAAAGCGAGGAAAAATGTTCAGTTTTTTAAAAAAATAAGCACTGAACATGAAAATTGAAATATGATTTTAAATGAAAAATTTAATTTAAGTAATGGAATTGAAATTCCTAAATTAGGTCTAGGTACTTGGTTAGTTGATAATCAAAAAGTTGTTGATATTGTTAAAAGTGCAATAGAAATAGGCTATAGACATATTGATACTGCTCAAGCTTATGAAAATGAAATAGGTATTGGAAAAGGCATAAAAGAAAGTGGCATTTCAAGAAACGAATTATTCATAACTAGCAAAATTCATGCTGGATTCAAAACATATCTTGAAACAAAAGAATCAATAAATAAGTCTCTTAAAGATTTAGATGTAGAATATATTGATTTAATGCTAATTCATGCTCCTCAACCATGGGATAAGTGGCGGAGTAATGAACGTTATTTTGAAGAAAATAAAGAGGTTTGGAGAGCATTAGAAGAAGCATATAAAAATGGTCTAGTAAAAGCTATTGGAGTTTCTAACTTCTTACAAGATAATTTAGAAAATTTATTAAAAAACTCAGAAATCAAGCCTATGGTGAACCAAATTCTAATTCATATTAGCAATACCCCAAAATCACTTATTGATTTTTGTAAAAATAATGATATTTTGGTTGAAGCATATTCACCTATTGCTCATGGGGTTGTCCTAAGAAACGAAAAAATTGCTGAAATAGCAAAAAAATATAATGTATCAATTGCTCAATTATGCATTAAATATATACTCAAGTTGAATTGTTTACCACTACCAAAAACGACTAATATAGAGCACATGAAAAATAATACATTAGTTGATTTTGATATTAGTGATAAAGATATGCAAACATTATTGAATATGGAAACAATAAATAGCTATGATGAATTTAGTTATTTCCCAGTTTTCAGCAAAAAATAGGAGGGATAGTATGAAATTTAATAATGAAGAAGAATTTAATAAATTAAACTTGTTTAAAAAAGGTATTTATAATGATAAATTTTCTAAATATTTTGTTGGAAACTCCTACATTAATCCATTGACAAATTTAGGAATAGATCCTTTATTTATCGCTAATATTACTTTTGAACCAGGGTGTAGAAATAACTGGCATATCCATAATGCACTTACTGGAGGCGGACAATTTCTTATTTGTATTGCAGGAGAAGGTTGGTATCAAGAAAAAGACAAAGCGGCCATTTTGTTAGAACCTGGAATGGTTATTTTTGTTCCTGCTGGGGTCAAACATTGGCACGGAGCCAAAAAAGATAGTTGGTTTAGTCATATTGCAATTGAAGTTCCTGGAGAAAAAACAAGTGTAACTTGGTGCGAAGAAGTAAGCGATAAAGAATACAATAGTTTAGATTAAATAAGAAGGAGTTGATTAATATTAAAAAAAGTTTAATTATATATTTTTCAAGAAAAGGTGAAAATTATATTAATGATGGTTTTGTTAATTTAGAAATCGGTAATACAAAAGTAATTGCTAATATGATAAAGGATTTAATTGATGCTGATATGTTTGAAGTTGAAAAAAAAGAAGACTATCCTTATGGATATTATGAAACAACTAATATAGCAAATATAGAAAAAAGTAAAAACACTCGTCCAAAGTTAAAAAACGAGATTTCAAGCATTGATGAATATGATACAATTTATGTAGGCTACCCTAATTGGTGGGGAACAATGCCAATGCCAATGTTCTCTCAACTAGAAAAATTAAATTTTAAAGGCAAAAAAATTATGCCATTTTGTACGCATGAAGGAAGTAAAATGGGAAATAGTGAAAATGATTTGCAAAAAATTTGTGTGGGAGCAGATGTTAAAAAAGGGCTTGCCATTTTTGGAAGCCATGTTAAAACTTCTAAAGATCAAGTAAAAGCCTGGATAAAAAAAGGAGAATAATATATGAATTCAAAATTTGTTTATGATATCCCAACCAAAATATATTTTGGAGAAAATCAATTAAAAAATTTAGGAAAAGAATTAAGTAAATATGGAAAAAGAGTACTTTTAACATATGGTGGTGGATCTATTAAAAAAAATGGACTATATGATAAAGTTGTAGAAGAAATAAAAAATGCAAATCTAGAATTATTTGAACTTTCCGGAATTGAGCCTAATCCAAGAGTCTCCTCTGTTAATGAAGGAGCAAATATTTGTAAAAAAGAAAATATTGATGTCTTGCTTGCTGTAGGTGGTGGTTCAGTCATAGATTGCACAAAATTTATTGGAGCTGCTACATATTATAATGGAGATGCTTGGGATATATCTTTAGGAAAAGTCCCAGTAGAAAAGTGTTTACCAATTATTACAGTTTTAACCTTAGCAGCAACAGGATCAGAAATGGATACTGGGGGTGTAATAAGTAATCCCAAAACTAAAGATAAGCGAGGAATTTCATTCCCAGTGATGCGACCAAAAGTATCGTTTTTAGACCCAACCAACACTTATAGTGTAAGTAAATATCAAACTGCTTGTGGCTCTGCTGATATTTTAAGTCATATTATAGAAGTTTATTTCAACTTGAATACGGACTTATATATGTTAGATAAAGTCATGGAAGGCTTAATGAAAACAGTTATTAAGTATGCACCTATTGCAATAAAAGAACCGAACAACTATGAAGCAAGAGCTAATCTAATGTGGACATCATCTTGGGCAATTAATGGCTTTGTTAATGGTGGCAAAAGACAAGCATGGTCTGTCCATTGTATTGAACACGAGTTATCGGCATATTATGATATAACCCATGGTTTAGGGTTAGCTATATTAACTCCAAGATGGATGGAGTATGTTCTAGATGAAAACACAGTCAAAAGATTCTATCAATTTGGTATTAATGTTTTTGATATTGATAAGTCTTTGCCTGAAATGGAAGTTGCCAAAAAAAGTATTGAAAAATTAAAAGATTTTTTCTTTGAAACTTTGGAACTTCAAAGTACTCTTACAAAAATTAATATCGACAAAACCAATTTCAAAGTTATGTCAGAAAAAGCAGAAATTTTAGGAAATACAAAATACGCCTTTAAACCAATTAATGCTATTGACATTGAAAATATTTTAAAGATGTGTCTATAAGAGCCTAATTAACTTAAATAGGAGGTCTATCATGTATTACACAGTTGGTGAAATAGCAAAAAAGATGGAAGTTAATGCATCTACAATAAGATATTATGATAAAGAAGGTTTATTGCCATTTGTTAAAAGATCAAATGGAGGTATTCGAATGTTTAAAGATCAAGATATGGGAATGCTTAACATTATTGGATGCTTAAAACAAACTGGAATGTCAATTAAAGACATCAAAACTTTTGTCAATTATTACGAATCTGGTGATGATGATTTTAATAAAAGAATGAATATAATCGAAAACCAGGAAAAATTGGTGCAATTGCAAATGGAAAACTTGCAAAAAAACTTAAATATGCTTGAATATAAAAAATGGTATTATACTAAAGCTAAACAATTGGGATCATTAGACAATGTTGAAAAATTGCCTAAAACTGATATTCCTAAAATGTTTCACAAATTCTTGACAAAATAATTGAAAACAATGTTCATTTATAAAAAACTTATAAGTGAACATTTTTATTATCTTTGTTTACTGTAATCTTTATTTTAATTATAATAATTATTAAATGGGGTGTAATAATGAAAAGTAAAAAATGGAAAATAATTCTTATTGTATTGGCAATCATTATCATGGTTAGTATAGCCATTGCTGTTACACCTTTTGTTTTGTCATTAAAAGATGAAGTAAATCAAGAAAAGTTCAGAAGCTTTATTGATTCATTAGGGATATATGGACCAATAGTAGTCGTTCTTATTCAAATATTACAAATTATTGTTGCTGTTATTCCTGGAGAACCAATAGAAATATTGATTGGAATAATGTATGGCACTTGGTGGGGTTTATTTTTATGCCTTTTAGGTGTTGCTATAGGTTCGACTTTAATATTTGTTTTAGTTAGAAAATTTGGCAAGAAATTTGTTGATCGTTTTGTTAATTCAGAAAAATTTGAAAATATTAAATTTCTTAAAGACCCTACTAGAAGAGATAGTTTGATTTTTTTAATGTTTTTTATACCTGGAACACCAAAAGATATACTTACATATTTTTCTCCTTTTACAGGAATAAAACTACATAAATTCCTTATAATATCAACAATTGCTAGAATTCCTTCAATTGTTACTTCTACTCTTCTTGGAAATAAGATTTCCCAAGGAAATTTTGCCACTGCAATTATTATATTTTTAATAACTGGCATAATTGGAATATTAGGAATAATACTGAATAATAAATTTATTGAAAAAAAGAATAAAGAAAAAAGTGCTTAAATGCACTTTTTTATTCATCTTCATCATCTTCATCTTGCTTTGTGAATTGTTCAACCTCTACAGCCTTTATTAATCCCTCTTCTATTTTTGTTATTTTTATAGTAATGTTATCATACTTTACTACTTTACCTATTTTAATAATGTTTCTTGCAAGTCGTCTTGTCCATTCACCAACTGTTTTAAATTTAGTTCTTGGATAATCTGTATCATCTAAATAATCATCAAAGAAATCTTCAAGCAAGACATCTCCACTAACCTCAAATATATGATGTCCTATTTCAACTACTCCCTTAGGAAGTTTATCTCCTTCATCATATATTTCTCCAACAATTTCTTCCAAAACATCTTCAAGTGTTAATATTCCCATAAAATCTTTATCTCTTATATTATCAACAACAATTAGCATATGAGCTTTTTGACGTTGCATTTTTTCAAGAGCATATGGTAAAACTCGCCTATAAGAAACTACATTAGCAGCTCTCATTAATTTTGAAAGATTGTACTTGTAATTTTCATCATTTCTAGCAAGGACATCAAAAACATCTCTTTGCCTTACAATACCTATAACTTGATTTTTAACTTTTGATAAAACTGGGATTCTAGAAAATGGTGATTCTCTAATAACCTTTATTAAAGATTCAAAATCAATGCTATCATCAACATATAATACTTTTGATTTATCAATCATACAACTACTTATCGTTTTATCATCAAAATTAATAGCACTTTTTATTATTTCACTTTCTGTTTGTTCAAGAACTCCTTCTTTTTCAATAGTATCTACTATTTCTATTAGTTCATCTTCAGTCGCTGTCACTCTTTCATCTTCATTTTCCACTTTTTCTTCCATTCTATCACTTACTTTTGCAAATAAAATTGTTATAGGATAGAAAACAATAGTCATTATTTTTAAAGGTATTGCCATCCAATAAGCCATCTTTTCAGGATATAATTTTGCAAAGTTTTTTGGAATGATTTCTCCAAAAGTTATAACTAAAATTGAAATTAATACTGTTGCTAATAAAACACCATTTGGACCTAGTCCCAACTTAACAGAAAATAAATATGTTACTACAGCCGATGCTGCTAGATTAACTAAATTGTTCAAAATTAAAATAGTTGCAATTACCTGAGAATACTTTTTATTTAAAGCGTATACTCTTTTGGCTTTTTTTGCACCTTTTCTATTTGTTTTTGCCAAATTTTTAATTCTAATTATATTTAGCGAAGAATATGAAGTTTCTGTCGCTGAAAAAACTGCGGATAAAAAAAGAAGAATAACTAGTAATACTCCTGTAAATATTGATTCACCATCAAAATTGATAGCATAAATTAAATTATAAAGACACGATATATAGGGATCGCCTGACACGAAAAACCACCTCTTCAATTATAGATTATAACAAAATCTAAAAAAATAGCAAATATTTAACTATATAATAATATGCTTTACTTCAATAATTGTAATAGAAACAATATAAATAAATAACAAGCAAGAACATATAATTCCAGATATTATATACATGTTTGCTACTTTAGTTAAAACCTGAAATGCATCTATATTACTTAAATAAAAACTATTAAATGCTACAATTCCCACAATTATTAATTGAATTAGATATACTATAATGAAAGAAACTATAATAAAAAAAGAAATACTGGTCTTAATATTATTTTTAAAAAGAAAAATGTATAAAAGAACAATAAAAGATAGTAAGAAAATCATTTCTATAATAGTTAGACCTTTAATAAAAAGCAGTATTGTAGTCAATACTTCTTTGAATCCAACCTGATTAAAGCGTTGAACATTCAAAAGAGATCTAACCAAGTTAGAAAACGGTAAATATTTATGGGTCGTAATAATTATGTTCAAATTTTGTAATTCATTTGCTTTTAACATATCATATCCAGTAATTATATTTGATATGCCATACCACAAAAGAATAGCTCCCAAAACTAGACAAAATAAATATCTAATTCTACTTTTATTAAATATCTCTCTTACCATAAAAAAACCTCTTTCTTGCTTCTATATTATACATTATTATTGTTGAAATTGAATAATAATAATGATATTATTATATCGCTATGTTAGTAAAAATTAGGAGGCCAAGCTCAAATGAAAGAATTTTTCGGAAAAATCAAAAAAACAATTAAAAACAATTATTGGCTACAACCATTATTACTTGTTTTGTTAGTATTTGTATTAGTATTCTCACTTCAAGGAGTTCCATCTCTTGTAGAGACAGTAAAAGGATGGTTCAACCCTACTTCTGGATGTAAAAGTTGTACAACCGCAACATATGATAGTGCAATTACTGCAACAGAAGGCAGCGATGATACCTATGTTCTTGTAACACAAACTAGTTGTTCAGCATGTGAATCATTTTATCCAGTAGTTAATAAGTTTTTAGCAACTTATCCTGATTACAAAATATATGTTATTGATGTTGAATATAGTGATGATGCTTACAATGATTCTACTTTAAGTGATGCTAAAATATATGAATTTGGAGCTTTAATAAATGTTGCAATAACTACTTCAGGTTATTCTTCAATTTATAATAGTTCATCTGATACTTATGCAATAAGCACACCAACACTTGTTAAATTTAATGATGGAAAAGCTCTTGAAGCTTTAGTTGGTAGTTCTACTTATATTGAATTAGTAGAATTTATGGAAGCAGATCAATAGTTGATATTTAAAAAGTGGACTTAGTCCACTTTTTTATTTTATATAATGTTTATCTTTTAAATTATCTTCCGTTGCTAAATCAAAGTAATTCTGCTGTTTTATTACTTCATATATAACTATAGCAACACTATTTGCTAAGTTTAAACTTCTAGCAAAAGGTTTCATTGGTATTCTAATGCAATTATCATAATTTCTACTTAATATTTCCTTTGGAATTCCTGTTGATTCTTTACCAAACATTATATAGTAATCCTCACTAATATTATTAAAATCAAATTTATCAGGAGATTTTTTACCATATCTTGTAACATAAAAAATATTATTATCTTTATTCTTTTTGCAAAAATCATCATAATCATCATACATATGGTAATCCACATTATTAATATAATCCATTCCTGAGCGATGTAGTTTCTCATTATCTATAGAAAAAGGAATTGGTCCTATAATATGAAGTTTTGCCCCAAAAGCAGCACAAGTTCTCATAATATTTCCAGTATTTTGAGCAATTTCTGGTTGATATAAAATAACATTTATCATATTAAATCCAACTCCTTAAGTATATTTATAACTGCTTGACTTGCCTTATATCTATGAGAAATTTTATTTTTTATATTCGCAGAAATTTGAGCAAATGTAGAATCATATTCTTTTAAGTAAAAAATTGGATCATATCCAAATCCATTTTCACCCTTTATTGAAGTATTAATTTCACCTTCAATATACTCTTTGACAACTTCTACTTCACCTGATGGAAGAGCTATTGCCATTGCACAAACAAATCTTGCTTTTCTATTATCCTTATTTCTCATCATTGATAAAATTAATTTATTTTTAAAATCATAACTCGTTTTTTCACCGGCAAATCTTGCAGAATAAATGCCCGGAAAACCATCTAAAACTTCGATCTCTATACCAGAATCATCTGCGATTGTTAACATACTCGTTTCTTTTGCAATATATTTTGCTTTAATAATGGCATTCTCTTCAAAACTATTTCCATTTTCTATAACTTCAAAATTTTCATTTAAGTCATTTAAAGTAATTATTTTTATGTTAAAAGGCTTTAATATATCTTTAAATTCTTTGATTTTGCTATTATTTTTAGTAGCTAAAAGTATGGTATTCATTTATAAATATTCCTCAACTTTGTAATAATTAGTTATTGTTCTTGCTAGAGCAAAAAAATAATCGCTTAACCTATTTAAATATACAGCTCCTAAAGGATTTATATCTCTTTCTTGCATAACAATGAAATAGTCTCTTTCTGTTTTTCTTACTTGTGATCTTACAACATGAGCATAACTTGAACTTTTAGTTCCAACAAGTGAAACAAATTTTTTTATTCTTGGTAAATTACTTTCTAATTCATCTGTATAATGCTCAATTGTTGTAATATTTTCTTCATCAAAAGCAATATTTTTAGTTGCAAGTTCACCCGCTAGAACACTTAAATTTCGAGAAATATTTAGCAAGTGAGATTTATAAATATAAAAATCATCTTCTAGTAGCGAACATAAAAAAGCTATGTGAGACATTAATCCATCTATGCTACCAATTAAATTAACAAAATTACTACCTTTGTATTCATCACCAAAGCAATATTTTACCTGACCTTTATCGCCTTTACCTCTACCACTCTTCATTAAGATACTCCCCTTCTTTTTTCACTAAAAGTATAACCCTTTGTAATGGTTGGTACAATATTAGCATTAAAATAAAATTACTAGCCCCATGTATCAAATCAAACATTAGTCCAGCCACAATATATGATATACCTGCTTGAAATCCTAATGTAAAAAATACTGTAAGTGAACAAAACGTTCCAAAAGCAAGACCAAAAATCCCACTTATTAGTGCTGGCAATAATGGACCTTTAATTCTGTCTTTTAATAAAGTAATCGTAATTATGAAGATTGGCCAAGTATACATATATGCAATTGTCCAATCACTAAATCCCCAGTATAATCCTTCAATAAACGTAAAACATAACGAAACCAACAAGGTCTTTCTTAATGGAAGTGCCATTGCTATAACAAAAAATAACACTGTAACTATTTCAACATTTGGTATGGATGCTAATGCCACTTGTGCTCCAAAAATTATTGCTGAATATATTGCAACAAAAGAAATAGACCTTATTGACTTCATATTAATAACCTAAATATCTAAGAACAAAAACATCACCATATTCGACAATAATTTCACTTATACCTTTTTGGCAATAACCTGGATATGCAGTATAATTGTTAGGATCTCCAACAGGAAGCATACAAGCAGCGTTTGTCTCTGAAAATATTGCCCAATAGTGGTCTGGAATACTTTCAACATTTTCAACAGATTCTAACCATGCTCCAAAAGCAGATTGCTGAATTGAAACAATTATTTTTTCTTCATTATCTAATGATATTAACAACTCTTCTAAACTTATTCCTGCCTTTTGTATTTCTTCTTTGCTGGTTTTTAATAACTCATCTTCATTATTATAAACCATAACACTAACCTCTTGGGCTTCCAATTTTTCACGTAATAAATCTGCATTCTTTTTTAATGAATTATAATTACTAAATTGAACTGCATTAAAAATAATTGACACGGCTAAAATAACATAAACTAAATAACTCTTAATCCACTTTTTCATAAAAAATTCCTCCCTAGTGAACTGTATACCTGGAAGGAAAAAATCTTTTTGAGTCTAAAATAAAGATTCAATGTCCCATTCCCAGGAGATACTTTATGGATAAAAAATAGGTAGGTCTCCTGGCTTAGCTTCTTCCTACTCAACACCTTCCCGAATATCAGTGGTTTTGTTTTTCGTCAGCATCACAGTTGCTGGGACAGCTAAAGATTTTTACTTTATTCCCTTTTATGCAATAATGCACCTATTTAATTTATCACTAAAATTATAATTCAATTTCTAGTTTTCAGCAACATAGATGAATTATATATTTATAAATTTGTTATCAACCAATTTCAATAATTCTGGATTATTGTTAATATAAGTTATAATTAAGTATCCTCTTTTTATTGAAGTAACAAAAGCATTTTGTAAATATTTATTAGGAATTAAATTCATTTTTTGAATTTCCTTTTTTAAAATTGAGGGTTTAATTATTTCTGTTCCCCAAAATCTTATAGGTCTTATTTTATATCTTTTTAAATATTCTTCTTTTAAAAGATCAACCTCATTTATTTTTAAACTCAATAAATAATCATTTAAAATTACATAAAAATCGTTTTCTTGATATCTTGCATCTTTCAATATCTTTTCTCCTAATTTTTCAAAAAATATAAAAGGATTAATTTTTTTACTTTCAATTACTTTTCTTAATGTTTTTTGAGCTCTAAAAGAATTCCAAAATTTTTCTAGCGCTTCTTCACAATGCTTTATTCTAAGCAAATCATTTTTTGTAAGATATTTATTGGATATTATTTCATAAGGAGGAGAGAAACTAAACTCATATTCATGGACATAAGCTTCTAATTTTATTGGTGTTCCTCGTAATAATTTTAAAAATCCCAATTGAAATTCAGCACAATATAAATAGAAAGTTTCATTAAATGATTTAATAAAACTATTTATGTCTTCATGAGGTAATCCTGCAATTAAATCGACATGTATTGTAACTCTATTACCTCTTTGAATTGTTCTTATCTTATCAAATAATTTAGGAATATTAGAAATCCTATTAACACTTTTATTGCTTAAATCATTTGTAGATTGAATTCCTATTTCTAAACGAATTATGCCTTTTTTCACTATATTACTTAAATAATCAACCATCTTATTTGATAAGATATCAGCAGCTACTTCAAACTGAAAAACTTGATTACAATTCTTCCTCTCAATATATTGTATTATTTTTAGAAATCTTTCTTCATTAGAATTCGAAGTTCTATCCAAAAATTTAATATTTCTGGCATTTTTATTAATAAAATAATCTATTTGTGAAAAAACCTCTTCTAATGGCAAGTATCTAAGTTTGTTGCTTTCTACACTTGAAAGGCAATAACTACAATTAAATGGGCATCCTCTTGATGTTTCAAGATAAATAATTTTGTTTTTAATATCATCTTCAGAATATAAATCAATTATTGATGGAACCTCCATGAACGATTCAATATATTTTGGCTTTGCACTAAGATTATTTTTAGTTGCAACTGAGGATATATTTACTATTTTATTATCTTTGATACACGATAATAATTCCAATATTGTTACCTCACCATCTCCAGAAATTACATAATCAATAAAATCAAACTTTATGAAATTTCTTGTATCATAACTAACTTCTGGCCCTCCAAGTATTATTTTTATGTCCGGTTTAATAGTTTTAATTAACTTGCATATTTTTACTACTATTTCAATATTCCATAAATAGCAAGAAAATCCAACAATATCGGGATTGTTATCCAGAATTTTTTGAATTATATAGTTAATATTATCTTTTATTGTAAATTCAAAAAAAATTGAATCATAACTTCTACAAGAAAGTTGATGCAAAATTCTTACAGCACTATTTGTATGTATATACTTAGCATTAATTGCTATATAACTTACTTTCATTAGATATTCTCCTATTTATTTTATTTTATCATAGTTTTATAATTAAGAAAGGACTGGAGGTAAAAATAATGGAAATAATTAAAAATATTATAAAAAATATCTTTAATGAAGATGTTAAAGATATAGAATACATACCTCTTGGATTGACAAATAATAATTACAAAGTAGTTACTAAAAATAACAATAAATATATTATAAGGATACCTAAAAAAGGAAACGAAAAAATATTTAAATATAAGAACGAAGAATTAATAATATTTGCTCTTAAAAATAAAGATATTGATGTCCCTACTCTTTATTATAACAGCGAAAATGGGATAAAAATCACAAAGTATATTGAAAATAGTGAAGTTTTTGATAAATCTTCTCTTTCTATTAAAAAAAAGATATTACTAGTTGCAAAAAAACTTAGAAAAATACACTCACTAAAAGTGGATTCTTTAAGTTTTAATCCACTAGAAAAACTTAGTGTTTTTAAAAACAAATCATCAAATTTGTTCTCTTTTGAAGAAATTATTATAAAAAACATAGAAAATCAATATTTAAAAAATAAACTTGTTTTATGTCATAACGATTTAGTAAATGGAAATTTACTTTTTAATAAAGAAAATCTTTACATAATTGATTATGAATATTCAGGAATGAATAATATCATGTTTGATCTTGCATCTTTTCTTAGTGAAAATGACATAAATGATGAAAAAACTATGATAGAATTTTTGAAATCTTACTATCTTGATAAATATGACAATAAGATTTTTGAAGATTTAAAAATTTGGTACATCTTTAATGATATTCTTTGGACTTACTGGGCAAAATATATGTTAGAAAACGAAGATAAAGAAATATTCAATAAAATATATTTTCAAAAAATTAATCGTGCAAATTACTTATATAATTTATGGTTTAAAAAATAAAAAAAAGTCCATTTGGACTTATTTTTTTGCTGCATCTGCAAATATTTGTAATCCTTTTGTTGTTAAAGGATGAGTTAACATCTCTTTTAAAACTTTAAATGGTATAGTAGCAATGTCACTTCCGGCCATTGCTGCTTGGTGAACATGCTCAACATTTCTTATTGAAGCCGCAATAACTTTTGTATCAAATCCATACATTGAAAATAAAGTAACTATATCTTCAACAAGGAAAACTCCAGTTCCAGGAGTGATATCATCTAATCTTCCCATAAATGGCGAAACATAAGTTGCTCCTGCTTTTGCTGCTGCTAGTGCTTGAGTTGTATTAAAAACTAATGTAACATTGGTTTTTATACCTTCTTTCGATAATACTTTAACAGCTTTTATTCCTTCTAATGTCATTGGAATCTTAACTACTATGTTTTTATGTAATTTAGCGTATATTTTAGCCTCATTAATCATATCTTTTGCTAACCCTTCTTTAACTTCGGCACTTATTGGTCCATCAATTAATTTAGTAATTTCTTGAATAACCTCTAAAAGTGTTCCTCCGTTTTTAGCAATAAGAGATGGATTAGTTGTAACTCCATCAATGATTCCCCATTCGCTTACTTCTTTTATTTCATCAATAATCGCTGTATCAATAAAAAACTTCATTCAATATTCCCCCTTATTCTTTAATTGTTCTAGTTGCAATAATATCAATGTTAGTTCCTAAAACATTCTTGACAATAATATCATACAAATTAACTGGTGCTTTAACAACAACATTATTCAAAAGTTCCATTATTTCAAATATTTTTTCTTTAGGAACATCCCCATTAGTTGTTACTGGTAATCTCGTTAATTTTTTAGATATCAATTTTACTGTAGTAGAAATATTTCTTTTAGGACAGGTTAATTCATTTTGAGCATATTCTAATCCTCTTTTACAAGTATAACCAGAAATAACTCCATTTTCATCGACTTTAATATGACACCCTTTAGGACATACTATACATATCATTTCTTTCACACTATTCACCCTCTATTTCTACCAATAATTTACCGGATTTGTTATTAAGCAAATTCTTTTTTAATTCTACTATTTCCATTTCTGCTGGTAACATATGTGGTCTAAAAATATTGTAGATAACCTCTTCATTTAATTTTACTATTACTCTTTTATTTTCATATGGCTTTTTAACTCTAAAATTTAGCGAGACACTATCTTCAACATTATCAACATTAATTTTATTTGGAACAATATATCCTAATCCATTGCCATAATTTACTTCTATACTCTTTTTATTTTCACTTAATGTTCCTTGAATATATTTTGCAGCACTTTTTCCAGCTTTTCTACCTTCTTTTGTAACAAAATCTACTAAATCATGAACATGTAGTACATTACCACAAGAAAATATACCAGGAAAGGATGTTTCCATGGATTCATTTACTAATGATCCTTTTGTTTTAGGATTATTAGGAATATTTAAATCATCTAATAGATCATTATATGGTATAAGACCAACAGATAGTAGTAATGTATCTACTTCAAATTCTTTTTCACTGCCCTTGATTGGATTAAATTTATCATCAACTTTTGATATTTCTATTTTTTCTAATCTACCATTACCTACTATATTAGTAACTGTATGACTCAAATATAATGGTATATCAAAATCATTCAAACATTGAACAATGTTTCTAGATAATCCATTTGAATATGGCATCAATTCGGCAACTCCCAAAACTTTTGCCCCTTCAAGGGTCATTCTTCTTGCCATAATTAAACCAATATCTCCACTGCCTAAAATAAAAACTCTCTTGCCAACCATATATCCATCAATATTTAAGTATCTTTGAGCAATACCAGCAGTCATTACTCCACTAGGACGATCTCCAGGTATAGCAATAGCTCCTCTATTTCTTTCCATACAACCAGCAGCAAGAATTATAGCTTTTGCTACAATTGTTTGAAATCCTTCTTTTTCATTTGAGTAATAAATATTTTTCTTTTTATCAATACTTAAAACAACAGTTTCTAATTTATACTCAATATTTCTAGATTTTAATTCATTAATAAATCTTTCAGCATATTCTGGACCACTCATTAATTTTTTAAATTCATGAACACCAAATCCACTATGAATACATTGATTTAATATGCCACCTAAATATTCTTCTTTTTCAATTAATAATATATTTTTTACCCCATTATCATATGCAGAAACTGCTGCAGCAAGCCCAGCACTTCCTCCACCAATTATGACGATATCATAGATTTTCATTATCATCGCCTCCATCATTTTTGGTTTTATGCAATAAAATATACGATTCATTATTACCATATTTTATTGACATTGGATCAATATTTAATTCTCTTGCTAATATTTTTATTACCAATGGTTCACAAAAACCTCCTTGACACTTACCAAATCCTGCACGCAATCTTTTTTTAACTCCTTTTATTGTTCTTGCTCCACAGTTTCTAGAAATAGCATCAACAATTTCTCCTTCACTTACAATTTCACATCTACATACAATTCTACCAAATCTTGAGTCTTTTTTAATGAGTTCTTCTTTTTCTTTGTTACTTAATTTATTTAAGCGAATAAAAGGTTTTCTTATAGGATTAAAATTTTTATTTTTAATTAATTTCTCATTTTTATCGATCATCTCAACTACATATTCAGCTATTGCAAGTGCTGAGGCAAGACCTGGTGATTGTATACCTGCAACATGATAAAAATTTTTAGCTTTAGAATCCTCTTCTATTATAAAATCATTAGTTTGAGACACAGCTCTATTACCTGCAAATGTTCTAATCATATGATTATAAGGAATATCTGGAATTAATATTTTTGCCCTTTCTTTTACATAGGCTAAATCTTCAGCGTCTGTAGAAACATCATAAGACTCTTGAGTGAACTCACTTGAAGGACCAATTAAATAATTACCATGTGTTGTTGGCGTTATTAATACTCCTTTGCCTTTATTTGTTGGACATGGGAAAAGAGTATGGCTGACAAATGGTTCTTTAAAATGATCAAGTACATAATATTGACCTTTTCTTGGTTTAATTATTATTTGCTTATTCCCAATCATTTCAGCTATTTTACCTGAAAATAGTCCTGCACAATTTATTATAATTTTACCTTCATAATTCTTTTTATTTGTAATAATAATATATTTATTATCTTCTTTTTTAATGTTTAAAACTTCTGTATCTAAAAATAATTTAGTCCCATTATCCATAGCATTCTCCATCAAGGCCACTGTTAATTCAAATGGATTAACTATTCCACATGTTGGAGCTAAAAGTCCTCCTTTTAATTGCAAAGAAATTCTTGGTTCTAACTCTAGTACTTCTTTTGGCGATAATAATCTTGTTTCAACACCATTTTCAAGACCATTTTCTTGCAATTTTTTTAATGTTTGTAGTTCTTCATCATTAAAAGCCACAGTAATAGAACCATGTCTTTTAAATTCGACATCTAACTCCTTACAAATAGAATCAAACATTTTATTTCCAATAACATTTAACTTTGCTTTTAAAGTTTGAGGATTGGGATCATAGCCAGAGTGAACAATTGCACTATTTGCCATACTAGTTGCTTCACATACATCCATTTCTTTTTCTAGAACTGCTATTTTTAAATTATATTTAGTTAACTCTCTAGCAATAGCACATCCAACTACACCAGCACCAATAATAATTACATCAAACATATATATTCTTCTCCCTACTTTATTTAAAAACTCTTGTAGCTTTAACTGCTAATTTCCATCCCTTATATAATGAATCTATTTCAGATTGATTCATTTTTGGAGTAAAAGTCTTATTTAAACAATGACACTTTTGAATTCCACTTCTAGAAGTATAATAGCCAACAGCTAATCCAGCAAGATAGGCTGCCCCAAGTGCTGTTGTTTCTAAAACTTTAGGTAATCTAATCTCACATCCCAAGATATCTGCTTGAAATTGCATCAAGAAATTATTTTCAGTTGCTCCCCCATCCACACAAAGTGACTTTAACTTAATATGCGATTCTTTTTGCATAACTTCCATAACATCTTTTGATTGATAAGCAATAGATTCTAAAGCTGACCTTACAAAGTGTTCTTTAGTCGTTCCTCTTGTTAATCCAAATATTGACCCTCTAGCATCATTATCCCAATATGGAGTTCCCAGTCCTACAAATGCTGGGACAAAATAAACTCCTTGAGTTGAATCAACTCTTTTTGCATAGTTTTCGCTTTCTGCAGAAGTTTTTAACATTCTTAATCCATCTCTTAAAAACTGAACAACAGATCCACCAACAAATACTGAACCCTCTAAAGCATACTCTATTTTACCATCAATACCCCAGGCAATTGTTGTTAGAAGTCCTTTTTTAGAAAAAATTGGCTTTTCTCCCGTATTTAACAACATAAAGCAACCAGTACCATAAGTATTTTTAGCCTTGCCAGCCTCATAACAGCATTGACCAAATAAAGATGCTTGCTGATCTCCAGCAATTCCTGCAATTGGGATTCTTTGTTTACTGGAAAATGGAGACAACACTTCAGCATATCCATATATCTCACTTGAAGATTTTACGCTTGGAAGCATACTAATTGGAATATCTAGAATTTCTAAAATTTCTTTATCCCATTCTAATGTATTGATATTATAAAGCATTGTTCTAGAAGCATTAGAATAATCAGTAACATGAACTTTACCATTTGTTAATTTCCAAACAAGCCATGTATCAATAGTTCCAAACAATAACTCTCCATTTTTTGCTTTTTTACGAGCATTTGGAACATTATCTAATATCCATTTAATTTTAGTTGCTGAAAAATATGGATTAATTATTAAACCTGTTTTTTGATGAATTAAATCTTCATAACCCTTTTTAATCAAATAATCACTTATTTCCAATGATTGCCTTGATTGCCAAACAATTGCATTATATATTGGTTTACCAGTCTTTTTGTCCCAGATAACTGTTGTCTCTCTTTGATTTGTAATACCAAGAGCAGCTATTTGGGAGGCATTAATACCTTTTTTAATTGTAACTCCTGAAATAACATCTACCACAGATGCCCATATTTCTATTGGGTCATGTTCAACCCAGCCAGGATGCGGAAAAAATTGTGTGAATTCCTTTTGACTACTTGCAACATTATCGCCATTTTCATCAAAAAGGATTGCTCGAGAACTTGTTGTGCCCTGATCAATAGCTAAAATATAATTTTCCATTAAAACACCCTCTTTTTTGTATTATAACATATCAATAAAAAAACTTATACTTTAACAAGTATAAGCTTTTAATTTAAAATATCTTAATCTGGTATAATACACCATTGTTCAATAAAATCTCCAAGATTATTAACACTATTAAATATTGATTCTTTTGTCATTGGATCTTTACTTTCTACAACTACACCATCTTTAAAAATTGCTAAAGTTGGTGTATATTTATAATCCACTAAATCGCTAACTATTGTCTCTATTTTATATATCACAACTTCATTTTGACTAATATACTCATTTACTATGGGTTTAAAATTAGCACAAGCAGCACAAGTTGGTTGTGATAAAAATAAAACAAAATCATCTTGATTATTTATTTTCTCAATTAACTCATCTTTTGTTAATTCAACTGTTGCAGTTATGCCTTCAGAAGTTTCTATTTCAAATTTTTCAACCTTGTTTCCACATGAACTTATGGAAAAAAGCATTAATAAACTTATAAATGTTGCAAATATTTTTTTCATAATATCCACCTTTCTTAAAAATTATAAAACAAATAATATCAGTTTCTAATATCTTTATCAAGAAATTCTTTGTTTTTCTTATTAAAGACAACAAGACAAATAACTATTGTAATAACACAAACTATCGCTGTTAAAAGAAATGTTTGTTGATATAACTGAATACCAGTGAAATTATTCTTTAATAGTCCGATTACTACTTTGTATATTTTATCACCTAAGTAGATACCAACAGCGAAAAATGTTTGGAAAATTCCCATTGTTACTTCACGCATATCTTTTGCAAATGACTGCATAGCAATACCAATTAAAACATTATATGTCAAGCCATATCCTATTCCATTTATTGCATAACTTACAAAAAGAATAATAGGATTTGTAACAAAACTTCCTACTAATGAAAAAATAAAACTTAAGGCTATACCAAGTATTAATGTACTTTTAACACCTATTTTTTTAGTTAAAACAGTGCCCATTAACACACCAGAAAATAGTTGAGTAACTGAAAAAACAACACCTAAATAAGCCACCAGCAATGGATCCATATTTAAGATGTTAGCAAAATTTGTCATATTAGAACCACTTGTTGAAAATTTAATAAAAGAAACAAATATTGCTACAACACATATAGTAATAAACTTATAATTTGTTACTGCTGATTTGAATTTTGCTAATGTGAAATTTCTTGTTTTTGCCTTATTGTCTTTCACAAAAAATAAAAATATTAAACATACTATTGCCATAATGGCTGACATTATCCACATAAACGAATAATTTCTAGGTGTATCTAGTGTAGCGTAATATTGAAATGGCGCTACCAAGAACTCACCAAGCAGTGGTGAAATTGATAATATTGATACCGAGACCATTGCCTTTGAAGGAGAAAAAGTCTCAGCAAATATAACATTAAACATTGCAAGTAATGAGGCTCCTAGCCCAAAAGCAAGTGATGATATCAATAAATTGATATAACTAGGATTAAATACTACAAGTAATGAAGATACTGCTGTAAATACTAATGATAAAGCAATAAAAAACTTCCTGCTTTTGAAAAAATCACTCAAAACAAAAAATGGTAATCTAGCAAAAATTGATATTAATCCATAAGCAGCTGCAACAGTAGCAGCCATGGCTTCTCCAAGACCTAAACCTCCAACATCAAGACTTGCTGCTGCAAAAGTTTTACGATAATCTCTTGCAACAATTATTGAAAACCAAAAAAGCATCAATAAAATAAAAACTAATATTTGGTATTTTGTTAATTTATATTTTCTTGCTAGAAAAATAGTTAACACAATTGATATTAGTGCAACAACTATTGAAATAATTATTTTAGGATTTGAAAAAACATTGATAAAACTTGCTAAAACCATTGATACATCCTCTTTTCACACTAATAAATTATATACTTTATTATTCTATTTTTCATCACTATTTATTTTTTTAATAATTGATGAAGCTACATTATAGCCACTAGCAAAGGCAAAATGTAAATTAAAACCACCACATTCTCCATCAATATTCAAAAATTCTCCGCAAAAATAGAGATTGCTTACTTTTTTTGATTCAAGAGAAGGACTTTCTACATCTTTTAAATCCACTCCCCCACAAATTACTTGACAATTATTTAAATCTTTACTGATAGATACTCTAAATTCCCAGTTTTTAATTACATCTACAATCTTTTTAATATCATTGGCACTTAATGAATCTACTCTTTTTTTAAAATCAATTATGCCACTATCTTTTAATATTGATAAAGAAATCATTTTATTAAATTGGCCAAGCAGTAACTGATCGATAGTTTTCCAAGGATTATTTTTAATATTATATAATAAGATATCGAAAACTTCTTGTGTAGATAAATTAGGTAATAAATCTAAGATAACTTCAGCACTATTTATTTTCATATCTTGGGTTTTTCTTGCAAGAGCAGCAGATAAGTTTAAAATAACAATTCCCGATAAAGCTTTATCCTTAAATAAAACTTCCCCATACTCTTTTTTAATAATCTCCCCATTAATCGCAATCTTTGCTAGTGCCTTTACTCTAACACCACTTAAACTCTTTATGTAATCATAATTGGTTAAAATCTGCGATAAAGAAGGATAAAGTTTTGTAAATGAGTGTCCTAATTTTTCAACGCTATCTTGAATTTTATTTTTAACTTCTTTATTAGAAGCAATTGATCCTGCAGCTATTACTAAATAATCATATTTTTTATTATCAATCCAAAAAAATTTGTCTTTGAATTCAAAACTATCAATATATATATCATTATTTATCTTAACTTTATAATTATCTAACTGTATTCTTAAAATATCTAGTATTGAGTTTGAAGAATCGCTTTGAGGATACATTCTGCCACTATCATCTTTTACTAAAGATAATCCATAACTAAAAAATTCTTTTATAAGAGAATCTACCTTAAAATTATCAATTATTGGTTTAACAAAAGTAGGATTATTATAATTTTTTTCTGAAACAAAAAAATTGGATATATTACCTTTCCCATTCCCACTCATCAAGATTTTTCTACCTATTTTATTGTTTCTTTCATAAATTTCTACATCAACATTACCATCTAGTTCTTTTTTTAGTGTCAAAGCTACCATTAAGCCTGAAGCTCCTCCACCAATAATTGCAATTTTCTTCATAACTACACCTCATATATGATTATATCTTTAATTATCAACCTATTCAACATCGTGTTTTTTGTGGCTATGGACAAAATTATATGCTAATATTAAGTCATTGTTTAGCACAAAGGAAGGTGCAATATAATGGGAAAAATTTCTAGAAAAGAAAAATTTTGTTATGGATTAGGAGATTTATCCAGTAATATAGTTTTTTCAGCAATCAGTTTTTACTTACTATATTTTCTAGTAAAAGTGGCTGGACTTAATACAACTTGGGCAGGAATAGTTTTCATAGTTGCTAGGTTGTGGGATGCAATTAGTGATTACTTAATGGGAATAATTTCTGATAAAACAAAATCAAAATATGGTAAAAGAAGAGTTTATATGATTTTTGGTAGTTTACCATATGGTTTAATTTTTATTTTATTATGGCTAGTCCCTTTTGGACCAGAAACTGCACAATTTTATAAATTCTTATATTATTGTTTTGCTTATCTTTTATTTAATACAGTTTGGACAGTAGTATATGTTCCTTATAACTCCCTAACTGCTAATATGACATCTGATTATGATGAAAGAACATCACTAAATGGTATTAGGATAATAATGGCAAACATCGGAATATTGCTTGGTGCTGCAGTATTTGCTTTACTAGCAGATGGAAATGAAAGTATTCTATATGGACTGTTTAATTCAGAAAAAACTAGTTATTTAATTGCCAGTGCTATATTTGGTATTTTTTCCTTTATAATAATGCTAATAAGTGCATTAAATGTTAAAGAAAGAGTTGATAACTCTGAATCAAATAATTATGGTTTATTTAAAACTTTGAAACAATTTTTTAAACTAAAAGAATTTCGCTATACTTCAATTTATTACCTATTATCAATGATAGGATTTGATATAATAATGTCTATTTTCATTTTTTATGTAAATGATGCTTTAAAGTTTGCTGGTGGTAGTGAAGCTATGCTTTTTGTTGCTATTCCTTTAGTAAGTGCAATAATTACTGCCCCACTTTGGGTAAAATTATCAAGTATTTTTGAAAAATACAAAGTCTATGCTGGAGCAGCAATATATTTAGCAATAGTTTTGTTTTTTGCTATTTTTGTAAAAGAACATAACTATACTGAATTAATAATTTTAACTGTTCTTGTAGGAATTGGAATGTCAGCTATACAAATATTGCCCTTTGCTAGTATTCCTGATGTAATTGAAATTGATGAATATCATAATAATGTTAGAAGAGAAGGAGCTTATTATGGAATTGTTCAATTCATGTATAAACTAGCTTCAGGATTAAGCATTGGGATCGTTTCTTTCATACTAGGACTTTTTGGATATAAAGAAGCAATAGGAAACGAAATTATTGTTCAACCAAATCAAGCACTAATGGCAATAAGAATTATTCTTGGTATTCTACCAGGATTAATCTTTGTTATTTCTATATTTTTTGGAGTAAAAGCTAACATAAATAGAAAGCGTTTCAATGAAATTAAATTAGAAATTGAAAAAAGAAGATTAAATAATAAGCAATAAATTATTAGTAACTATTGACAAGCAAATTAACCATTTGCCAAACTTTAGGACTAAATGCTATACTAGATTTATCTATTAGGGGGTCATTATGTTAAAAATAGCAATATCGTGTGATACTACAGCTGCCTTATCAAAAAAAGAAATCGCTGAACTTGGGGTATTTGTGTTACCTTTAAATGTCATTGTTGATGAAAAAGAATACCACGACGGCGTAGACATAACATTAGATCAATTAGCACATATGATGCGTGGAGGAAGTAAAATTAAAACATCTACGCCTACACCATATGAAATGGAAGAGTTTTTTGATAAAATACTTGCTCAAGGATATGATAAAGTAATTCATTTTACTATATCTTCAAAGTTATCAAGTATCTATTCAATGTTTACTATAGGATGTAAAGAAAGATATGGTGATAAAGTAATCATCATTGATTCTTTAAGTGTTTGTTCTTACATGGGGAGCATTGTAAAACATGCAATTAAATTAAAAAATCAAAATTTAACTCCAGAAGAAATCGTTTTAGAAGTTAAAAAACATATCGGATTTGAAAATATATACTTCATACCTGAAAGCTTAGTATTTTTAAAACGTGGTGGTAGAATTTCTCCAGCCGCTGCTGCTGTTGGAAACTTACTTGGTATTAAACCTGTATTACGCTTTGTTGATGGAGCTATAGAAAAAGGAACCACAACTCGTGCTGTAAGACAATTTTTACCTACAATTATTGAAGATTTTAAAAATAAAAATTATTCGAAAGATGAATATGAAATACATATTGTACAAGTAGATTGCCAAAAAACTTCAGAAATAGTGCATGAAATTCTTAAAAAAGAATTCCCAGAATTTACTATATATGTAACACCATTATCAATAAATGTCTGTGCACATGCTGGTCCTGGTACAATAGGAATTGGAGTAACATTTAAACCATAAAAAGTAGGACATTTGTACTACTTTTTTATAAAATGTATGAAAAATATAAAATTATTATTAAAAGGAGCTTTAATCGGCATAGCAAATTCAATACCTGGTGTTAGTGGTGGAACTATTGCCGTAATTTTAGGTATATATAATGAACTTATTGATGTCTTATCTTTAAGTATTAAATCAATAAAAAAGAATTTTAAATTTATTATTTTTATAGGAATAGGACTGATTGGTGGCTTATTTTTGTTTTCTAAACTTCTTTCTGAAGTCTTATTTGATAAATATCCTATACCTTTGGGATTTGCTTTCATGGGACTTATAATAGGTAGTATACCTTTTGTATATAGGCAAACTAAAATAAAAAAAATATCATCTAAAAATATCCTTTTTATTTTAATTGGATTACTCCCAATGATTTTGATGTTAATAATTAATCCAGCGCCTAGTATTGTTGAGATTTCCTTAACACCTAAATTATTTATTATACTTTTTATTTGTGCAATAATTGGTTCTTTTGCCATGATTATACCAGGAATAAGTGGCTCTTTTGTTTTATTAATTCTTGGACAATATCAAACAATTATCAATGCAGTAAGTGATTTAAATATTCCTATATTAATTCCTGCTGCATTAGGTGTTATTGTAGGTATTGTTTTTGGTTCAAGATTTATTAAATTCCTTTTAAATAGATTTCCTACTCCAACATATACTATAATACTTGGCCTGGTCATTGGATCTATTTTTGTTATTTATCCAGGATTTAATCTTGATATTCAAGGTATAATTTCAATAATTATTTTAATTATTACTACATTTCTTGCATATAAAATAAGTAAAATAGAAAAAAACTAGTTATGAGTAAATAACTAGTCTAGAAAAATATCTTCTTTGGATGTGTGATTAAGAACCTCACATCCATTTTTCTTAACAAGAACTAAGTCTTCCACTCTAGCTCCTATTTTACCTTGTATATAAACACCAGGCTCAACACTAAAAACCATACCTTCTTTTAATAATTTTTTATTATTAAGCATTACATAATCTAATTCATGAATACTAAGACCTACACTATGACCGGTTGGAAAATAATTGTAATCAAGTATTCCATATTTATTTAAAACCTTCTTATCTTCTTTATCAACATCTTCAAAACTTATACCTTCTTTTATTGAAGCTATTGCTGCCATATTAGCTTCTAAAACTTGCTTATATAATTTTACCTCTTCAACATTAGAGCGATGAAAATACATCCTTGTAGTGTCTCCACAATAACCTTTATATCTTGCTCCTAAATCAATCATTGCATATGAATTTTTTGTAAACACTCTATCAGTATTCCCTGAATTATATGACACATCAATATCAAACATGACAAATGGAGTAAATGAAACTCCATCAGCACCGGATTTTTTAATAAAGTCTATAATAGCTTCTTGAAGTTGTTTTTCACTTATTCCTGGTTTTAATAAACTTTTTGCATAAAATATGGTATCATCAGAAATTTTTGAAGCTTCTTTTATATAATTTATTTCTTGTTCATCTTTTATTTCTCTTATAGAATCGACAAGATAATCTAATTCAAAAGTTAGGTTAACTTTATTTTGTATAGCGCTTGCAAATCCTAAAGGAATTTTCTTGTCTAATAAAACTTTACTAGAAGAAATTCTTTTTGCAAAAAAATCTACACCATCTTCATATTGACTGTATGTAACCATTTTGACATTTTCAATATTTTTATAAACTAAATTATATCTTTGAATATAATAATACACTAGTTCAGCATCTTTATTTGAATTTACTAATAATGCTTGGAAAAAAAGTGTTGGTTTTGTTTTAATGCCCGTTAAATAAAATATTGACATATAATCATAAACTACTATTTGTTTAATTCCATCTTTTATCATCAATTCTTGAAGTTTCTTAATTCTATTTTTCATTCTTATTTCCTCATTAATAATTAATATTATACATAAATTAAAAAGGATTTTTAATCCTTTTTAACATTTTTCTTTAAATATTTATTTACTTTATCAACAATATTTTCTGGTATTTTCCTTGGGATTGGCATCATATATGCATTTGCCATTCTTTTAGCAAACTCTTCAACTATATTACCAGTAGTTTCAAGACTACTAGATGAAATAAATCCCATCTTATCATAAGAGTCATGAATATGAGCTGCACCATCGGAACCAAAACGAGCAAAATTTATTGCTGGAATTCCAGCATCCACAAAAGGCATACAATCACTAGAATAGATATCTTGTCTTGCTTCTAAAGAAAACCCTTTTTCTTTTGCCATATAATCAACATAGTTTAATAAGCTATTATCAGCTGTAACCATTGCTATATCTTTCCCTAGTACTACACCACCAACATCAACATTAATACATAAAACAATTTTATCTAATTGTTCTATGTGTTTTGCTACATATGCTTTACTTCCAAGAAGTCCTCTTTCTTCACTTCCACACCAAATAAAGCGCAAAGTTCTTTTAGGATTTTTATTTGAAAAATGACGATAAAGTTCCATTAAGATAACTGAACCAGCACCATTATCATATACTCCTTTGGAAAAAGGAACTGAATCATAATGAGCTGTAAAAACAATTACTTCATCTTGAATTTCACTACCTAAAATTTCAGCAACTACATTTCTTGACTCACCAACAACCTCATCTTGTAAAAGTTTAATTCTAACTTTATCAGGATTGCTTTTCACTAAATCCATTGCATCTTTTGTTTTCATGTGCAAACCAAAAATCTTACCAAACTTTTGATGTAATTGAGCACGCAATTCTCTTTCATCAATATAAGAAGATTTACTATCACGCATAATGTCTCCACTATAAGTAATAAATCCTTTAACCTGAGCTTTTGCTAACTTTTCATATAAGTCATAATTCATATACCCATTAACAAGTACTACTTTATCTTTTGCCTTTAAAAAATCGATTTCTTGAGATGCTTGTAAGTAATAAAATGGAGCTTCTAAGCCTTCTTTAGGAGTACTTCCAGAGCAAGAATATCCTGTAACTGGATATGCTTTTGATTTTGGGCTTATAACTTCTAGCTTTACATCTTTAATTATGCTATCTTGAACTTCAAAAGTTTCTATTTTTGCTTCTTTTTTTATAGATTTTACCTCATCTAAAAGAATATTTGCTGCTGCTAATTCTTCTTTTGAGCCCCCAGTGCGCACAAACTCAAGCTTTTTTAATAACGAATATGCTTTTTTCCCATTCATAATAAATCCTCCATTTAATTTTTATTAATATCAAATTGTTTTACTTTACCATATATTTCTATTGAAGAGTCAATCTCGGTTAAGATACCATTATCTTTTTCTTCAAAAGAAATAACATTTGCTTCTTCTTTTAAATATGAAAATACTTTACTACTACTATATGGTATCAATAATTTATATTTTTTATTGTTCTTAAATAAATATTCTTTTATTAAAGAAATTAAATCCTCAATACCTTCTCCACTATAAGCTGAAATATAAACATTTACTTTATCATTTTTAGTCTCAATACCACTAATCTTATCAATCTTATTAAAGACATTAATTATTGGAACATCTTCTACTCCAATATGTTTTAAAGTATCATTTGTTACATCAATTTGCATTTGATAATTCTTATTTGATAAATCTACTACATTTAATAATAAGTCTGCTTCTTTTGCTTCTTCAAGTGTTGACCTAAAAGCATTAATCAAATCATGGGGAAGTTTTGAAACAAACCCTACTGTATCTGATATTAAAACTTTTTTATTATCATCAAAAATAATTTTTCTTATTGAAGTATCTAATGTTGCAAATAACATATCTTTTTCAAGAACATTCTTATCTTGTTTAAATCCATATCTATTAACAAAATAATTTAAAAGTGTTGATTTACCAGCATTGGTATATCCTACAATGGCAATACTAGGTATTTCACTTTTATTTCTTTTTACTCTTCTATTATTTCTTTCAGTTACTACTTTTTCTAATTCTTTTTTTAAGACCGCTACACTATTTCTTATTTTTCTTTTATCTAAATCTATTTGTTTTTCTCCAAGTCCCTTGTTTTTACTACCTGCTCCACCAGTTTGTTGTGAAAGATTAGCATCACTTGAAACTAATTTTGGAAGCAAATAATTTAGTGTTGCTATTTCTACTTGAATTTTTGCTTCTTTAGTTTTAGCTCTTGAAGAGAATATTTCAATGATTAGACCACTTCTATCTAGTATTTGACATTTGGTTGCTTTTTGCAAATTTCTAATTTGACTAGGGGTTAAATCATCATTAAAAATAAGCTTTTGAACTTCTAATTCTTTGGCAAGATTTTTAATTTCTTCAACTTTTCCTTCTCCTACAAATGTAGAAGTGACAATTTTCTTGAGATTTTGAAAAATCTCTCCTACAACATCATAATTACAAGCTAAGCATAGGTTTTTTAATTCATCAATGGAATCATCAAAATTTACATCATCTTCTAGTCTTACTCCTATTACAATTACTTTTTCCATATAATATTTTATTTATTATTCATAAACCTCTCTATTTCTTCTACACTTTTAATGATTTGTGATGATAGATTCTTGCAACCATCTTTTGTTACAAGAGCATCATCTTCAATTCTAATTCCAATGCTTTCTTCTTCAATATATAAGCCTGGCTCAACTGTTATGACATTTCCTTCTTCAAGAGGCAATGCAATTATACTTGCATCATGAGTATCAAGCCCTAAATGGTGAGAAACACTATGATAATAATATTTAGAAACTTCTTGATCATTTTTTATTAATCCAATTCTTTTCAACTCTTTAGCATAATATTTTGTTAACTCTTCATTAATAATCATCAAAGTTGTTCCTGGTCTAATAAGAGAAAAAACTAATTCTTGACCCTTCAATACAATTTCATAGATTTCTTTTTGTCTTGGACTAAATTTGCCTTCAACTGGAAATGTTCTTGTTATATCGGATTTATAGTAATTAAATTCTGCTCCTAAATCAAAAAGTATTAAATCACCCTTTTTAATAATTGAATCATTGCTAGAATAATGTAATACTGTAGCATTTTTACCACTTGCTGCAATAGTTTTAAAAGCAAAATCTTTTGCACCATTTTGTTTGATTGCAAAATCAAAATATGCTTCAAGTGATGATTCAAGAATTCCGGATTTTGCATTTTCCATTAACATTTCTACGCCTTTTGAAGTAACAGAAATTGCTTTTTCAATTTCAACAATTTCATCTTTACTTTTTACCATTCTAAGTTTAGCAATATTTTCATAAATATTTTTTATCTTGATAGAAGGATATTTTTCTTTTATCATGATCGCAAAATCTTGAGAAACTGTATTTGCCTCTTCATACCCTTGTCTTTCTAAATCGAGATATATTCTTTCACTTCTTGAAGCTAGTCTAGAGAAGACTTCATTAAACTCATCTAGATAATTTATTGTATCTACTCCACTTAATGATGTTGCTTCCTCTTTTGTTAATGATTTCCCAACCCATTTAGCTTTAAATTCATCAAATCTATTAACAAAAATCATCTCAAAAAATCTGTTACTATTAATCTTATATATTAAAAGAATATCTTTTTGCTCATCAATTCCTGTTGCATAATAGAAATTTCTATTAGGAGTAAATGCATATGTTTCATCTCCAGATTTTCTAGGAGCCATACCTGCAAATAA
>JAQUUH010000020.1 GCA_028693955.1 Bacilli bacterium | reverse complement strand
TATTATTATTGTCATTATCGCGCGTTATTACATATCTATAATATTTTCTTTGTCATAAGTTTTCTTGTGGGAATTACTTTGTTCTTCCTTATTTTTCTAGGAATATAAGGAAAGGGAGGTTAGACTTATGTGGACATTAGATGAAATTTTACGTAAACTTGAAGAAACAAAATCTTATTGTTACGATAAAGATAATCACATAGTTCTTACAAAAGAACAAATAGGTGAATGTATCTCTACCAATTTTGAAGATGCAATTGAGTTTTATGAATCTAATCAATTATTAGAGACATTTGAGAAAGTTGATGATGAGATTGCTAATAAAATAAAAGATTATAAGAAAAAATATTCAACTCCAGAAGAGGTTGTTTTTAGACTTCAATATGATTTTAATCCAGGTCTACTTTTTTCTTATAAAGAGTTTGTATTTAGGGATATAAAACAACTTGGTGATGCAATATTAAATAAAGATATTGAAATGGATGCTGTTGAAGAAATTCTTAAATTGAAACTTATTAGTTATTATCTAAGAATTAAAAAAATTGATACAATTGATGAAAAAATGTTTGATGCTATACTTCTTGCAGAAGATTATGTTAATAGAAGTAAAGAAGTGGCTTATTATTTGCTTGGATATATATTAGGAGATATTAAATATTATAAGTATGGTAAACAAAAGTTTGAATCAGTAATAGATTTATATGCTTATTTATCAAAAAAGAAAAAAATTAATGTTTTTTCTAAAATTGTAGAAACAGATCCTGTCTTTTTTGCTTGGTTATTTTATTTAGGTAACAAAAGCATTGTTGATCAATGGAATAATATAGTTGAAGATACTGAAGAAAAAGAAAAAATATTTAAAGAGGAGAGGACGGAAAATGAGACCACAAAAGTTTGATCTATGGCTCAAAAGCACAGCAGTAAGTAATGAACTAAAATCACAAATGCGTGAAATGTCTGAAGAAGATATTATTGATTCTTTTTCAAAAGATATTGAATTTGGTACAGCTGGTTTAAGAGGTATAATGGGACCAGGGACCAATAGAATGAATATTATTACAATAAGAAAAGCATCTTTTGCATTTGGTAGTTATTTACTAGACTTATGTGAACACACAAAAAGAAGAGGAATTGTAATTGCCTATGATAATCGCAATAAATCCAATGATTTTGGTCTTGAAGCTGCAAAGGTATTTACGAGTTTAGGCATAAAAACTTATATGTTTGATAAATTGACACCTACTCCTCAATTGTCCTATACAGTAAGAAAATTGAATGCAATTGGGGGAGTTGTAATAACAGCTAGCCATAATCCTAAGCAATATAATGGTTATAAAGTTTATGATAATGAAGGTTGCCAATTGGTACCTCAAAAAATAGAAAAGTTATATACATATTTTAAGGCAATAGATAATGAACTTAATATATTTAGTGATGATTCGAAACTTGGAGAACTTTTAAATATACTTCCAGATGTGGTATCAGATTGTTATTATGAAGATGTCTTAAAAATTAGATTAAACAAAGGATTAGATACAAGTAAATTAAGAATAGTTTATACACCTGAACATGGGACCGGTCTTAATGGAGTAAAGTTTATTTTGAAAAAAGCAGGTTATGATTTACATGTGGTTAAAAATCAAGCAAATCCTGATCCGAATTTTACTAATACCTTATCTCCAAACCCTGAAGACCATAAAGCGTATGAAGGTGCAATTGAATTAGCAAAAAAAATAAAAGCAGATATTATATTGGCAACAGATCCTGATGCTGATAGACTTGGTGTTGTTGTAAATAAGGAGAATGATTCAGTCTATTTGACTGGTAATCAAGTTGGAGCTTTATTAATTGATTATATTATAAAAACCAAGAAACACTATAATGATTTTAATGATAAATATGTTTTGTATAATACTATAGTTACTGGTGGCCTTGGAGCAAAAATTGCTTCTTTAAATGGAGTTAGAGTTTTTTCTACTTTAACTGGGTTTAAATTTATTGGTGATCAAATTAGAAAACTAGTTAAAGAAGATAAAGAAAAATTTCTTTTTGGTTATGAAGAATCTTATGGATTTTTATTAAATTCAATGGTTAGAGATAAAGATGCCCTTCAAGCATGTTTAATAATTAGCGAAATGGCTTGTTATTATAAAAATCAAAACTTAACCCTTGATGAAGTTTTAGATAATTTATATAAAGAACACGGATATTATTTAGAAAGTATTGATTCATTGACTTATGAAGGTCTTGAAGGTAGCAAGAAAATTACCTCTTTAATGGAAAAATTAAGAAGTAATAAATTATCAACTTTAGGTGGCAAAAAAGTTATTGCTATTGAAGATTATTCCATTGGAAAGAAAATTTATGCCGATGGTAGTGAAGAATTATTGCAATTGCCGGAATCTAATGTTTTGCGTTATATTTTGCAAGGTGATAGTTTTGTAGCTATTCGTCCAAGCGGGACAGAACCAAAATGTAAGTTTTATTACAATTTAGTTGAAAAAGATTCAACAAGTGCTAACGCATTATTAGAATCAATTAAAAAACAAATAAAAGATATTATTTAGCCAACATATGTTGGCTTTTTATTTCGAAAAGAAAAGCAAGTTTTGCTAACTTGCTAATCCTAGTTTTTTATAAATTTTGTTTAATTTTTTTGAAGCAATTAAACGAGCTTTTTGAGCACCACTTTCTAGTACATCTTCAATTATTTTACTATCTAAGACATTTTTATATTTGCTTTGAATATCTATTAAAAAATTCTTTACTATATTTGCTAAATCTTTTTTAAATTCACCATAATTTGAATTAGAATATTTTTTTTCTAAATCTTTGATAGATATATCAGTAAGTGAACTGTAAATTTCTAATAAGTTAGAAATTCCAGGTTTGTTTTCTCTATCAAAAAAGATTTTAGCATCAGAGTCAGTAACTGCAGACATTATTTTCTTTTTAGCGACATCAGGGTCATCTAATAGATAGATACAACCTTTATCATTAGATTCATCGGACTTTGACATTTTCTTTGAAGGATCAGATAATGACATAATTCTTGCTCCATTTTCAGGAATTAATGGTTCAGGAATGACAAAAACATTCCCTAAACGATTATTAACTCTAGAGGCAATATCACGAGTTAACTCTACGTGTTGTTTTTGATCATCACCAACAGGGATATATTTTGGATCATAAAGTAAAATATCTGCTGCCATCAAATCAGGATAAGTAAAAAGTCCTACATTAATACTGCTTTCACCTAATTTTTGAGATTTATCTTTATATTGAGTCATCCTATTTAATTCTCCCATATAAGTAAAACAATTCAAGACAAAAGAAAGGTTAGCATGTTCTAATATATCTGTTTGTATGAATAAAGTTACTTTTTTTGGATCTAGACCACAAGCAAGATACAAAGCTGCAATGTCTTTAGTATTTTTTTTCAATTCTAATTTGTCTTGAAAAACTGTAATTGCATGTAAATTAGCAATAAATATAAATAATTCATATTCATCTTGATACTTCAAAAAATTCTTTATAGCTCCTATATAATTGCCTAAAGTTACTTGACCGGTTGGCTTTATTCCGCTTAGCATTCTTTCCATATTATCACTCCTTTAAATAAAAAAACACCATTTTAAGGGACGAATTAATCGTGGTGCCACCCTATTTCACACATAAGTGCCTTATTACATTGCGATAATGCGCAATTCATAGATTCCCAAGTCCCATTTCTTAGATGCGTGTTGAATTTCACCATTGCTTTCAACTCTCTAAGTTTGCTCTAATACTTATAATTTGTTCAACATCTAATATGATGATACATAGAAAAATATTGTTAGTCAAGAAATAAATGTGTTAGAATTGTTATATAAGAAAGTTGGTGATGATATATATGCTTAAAGTTTATACTTCTCCTAGCTGTTCTTCTTGCCGCAAGGTAAAAGAGTGGTTAAAGAATAAAAATATTGAATATATTGAAAAAAATATAATGTCCAGTGTTTTAAATGAAAAGGAATTAAAAGAAATATTGGCAAAAAGTGAAAATGGCACAGATGATATAATATCAAAGCGTTCCAAAATCATCAAAGAAAGCAAAGTAGATGTTGATAAGATGAAGGTTCCAGAACTAATATCATTTATTCGTGCTAATCCTACAGTTTTAAAAAGACCAATTATTGTTAATGATAGGATGATTCAGGTTGGATATAATTCAGAGGAAATTAGAGTTTTTATACCACATGAACTCCGTAGTTTGATAAATGATAATTGTGGACCAGAATGCAAAAATTATACAGCATTTTGTGTAGGGGATTGTGAAAAAGAAGACCCATCTAGTGATTAGATGGGTCTTTTATTTGTTTTATTAATCTTTTGATTTTTGAAATTGATTTTTTATACTCTACTATATCTAGTTTATTAAAAAGTTCCTCTAAAGTCTTTTTGCCATATTCTAGAGAATGACTTTCATACTCTATTTCATAGTCAATTTTGTCAAAATAAATAGATTCATCAAAAAATATTTCTCCTGCAAGATACTTTATAGAACTTCTTTTAGTTTTTAATTTTCCAATATAAAATAAGTTATCTCCATTGATATTATAATTTTTGAGTATTTCTTTTATTGAATTATCAGGAATAATATGATTTTTTAATTGTTTCAGTTCAGTAATAGATATGGGAACATTTAACTCCATTATTCCTTTTTGATGTGGTGATTTGAGAGTTAGTTCATATTCGCCACTTGCATACTTTCTAATTCTTAGAGCACTTCTATATTTGTAGATAATATCTAAATTCGAGGTATCAAAGTAATAATTAGTTTGTTCTTTTATATCTTCTTGTTTAATGTTGAAATATTTTAATAACAAATCATAATCTTTTTTTCCAACTAAATATTTTGCTTCTATCTCAATATTATTACTCATTTTTGTTTCCTCCTAATGACATCTATATGATACAATATTATAGACATATTGGAAAGGGTGATTGCATTGAAGTATTTTTGCATAATTAATAAAGCTGATGAGATTTCTAATGAAATTGCTGAAAGAATTTCTAATGCTTTAATAGATTATAATTTTCGTTATGATGAAAAGCATCCTGAGTTGATTATTGTTGTTGGTGGAGATGGCAAATTTTTGCGTTCTGTTCATGAACATATCGAAAATATTGAGAATATAAATTACGTAGTCATTAACACAGGAACCTTAGGATTTGCAAGTGACTTTGAAAGTGATGAAGTAGATGTCTTAATCAAATCCATAATTGAAGGTAATTATAAAGTTGAAAGTTGCAATCTTATAAAAACTGAGATAGTAGATGAAAAAGGAGAATCGCATATTGAGTATGCCCTAAATGAATTTAGAATTGAAAATCCGATGAGGACTTTGGTAGTTGATGTTTATGTAGATAATGATTTTTTTGAAGAATTTAGTGGTAATGGACTTTGTATATCAACTCAATTTGGATCTTCAGCATATAATAGATCATTAATGGGGGCTATTGTTGCACCAAATGTAGAAATAATGCAAATAACAGAAATTGCAGGAATTCATAATAATAAATATTCTTCATTGTATAACTCCTTAATAGTTTCCAAAGATTCACTAATTAAAATAGTTCCTAAAGAGACAGAAAATGTAATTCTTGGAATTGATTATCTATGTTTAGAATTTAAAAATTTTAGACAAATAAATATTTCTCTTTCTAATAAGAAAGTAAATTTTGTTAGATATAGAAAATATTCTTTCTATGAAAGATTGCATCAATCATTTATTGTCTAAGCGGCCTCGGGGTCGCTTTTTTAATATTTTTAAAGCAAAAATTAAAATAATTAATTTTAATATTGACAAAATTAATTTTGTGTTTTATTATCTTGATATAAAGACCAAGGAGGTTGATTTAAATGCTAGGATTTTGTATAAAATATAAAGGATTTCCTTTTCTCTTTCTTTTTCTACCAAATTTTATGATTAAATCATTAATGAAAGATAGAAAAGAAATTGGTAATCATAAATTTGAAGTTACAAATCCTTCAAAAAATGAATTGATAGCTATTATAGATGAAATACCGCGCGGGTTGATAGCAGATGTTAATGTTAACAATTGGTCTTTTGTTATAAGAAAGATGTAAGGAGGAGATAAATATGGAAGCGATTGGAAAGTGTCCTGTATGTTCTAGTAGACTAAAGGCAACTAAACTAAAATGTGATAATTGTGGAATTGAGATAAGTGGTGATTTTGAAATGTCAAAATTTACTTATCTTGAAAAAAATGAATTAAAGTTTATCGAATTATTTTTAGTTAATCAGGGCAATATAAAACTGATGGAAAAAGAATTAGGTATCTCATATCCTACTGTTAAAAAATATCTTGAACAAATACTAGAAAAATTAGGTCTTAGTGCAAAAGAAAACAATAAAAGACGCGAAATTCTCGAAAAACTTGCTCGTGGAGAAATAAGTGCTGACGAAGCTGAACCATTTTTATAATAGGGGGGATTTATATGACAAAGAAGGAAATATTAAAAAAATTGGAAGATAAAGAAATAACAGTTGAAGAAGCAATGAAACTTTTAGAAGGTGTTGAAGAAGAAGGTACAGAAGATATAGAAGTAGTGGATGAAAAAATTTCTAAAAACGAGGAAAAGCGTTCGCTTTTTAAAAAAGGCAAGAAAAAGTTTTTGCGTATTGAAGTTGAAGATAAAGAGGATGGCGATAAAGTTCAGGTAAAAGTTCCAGTTAGTGTCATAAAATTAGCAAAGAAATTTGGGGCTCGTGGTAATTTTAATATTGATGGAGTTGATATTTTAAATGAAATAGACATTGATGAAGTTCTAGAGCTAATTGAAAGCGAAGAAGATGCAACTCTTGTCGATGTTGTGGGAAAAAATGGAGAGAAAGTAAGAATTTATTTTGATTAGGTGTTTTATTAAAAGAAGTCACCTTTTAATGGGGGACTTCTTTTTAAAATTAAAAAATGAAACCAATAGTTGACAAAATTCTAACTATAATTGGTAGTGTAGCAAATATCTTAATGCTAAGATTTACTTGTTTATTAGGAGGTGAGCCGATATGGAAAAGAATATTTCTACTTTTCAAGTTTTAAAAAGACAATTTAAAACAATTAAAGAGAGTAAAAAAAGCTACTTATATATTTTATACATAGTAAATATGATATGTGCAGGCACTCTTCCTGCCGTTGCAGTAATTATTCCCAAATTGATTATTGATGCATTTGGTGGATCTTCACTAGATAGCATTTATTTATATATAGGAGTTTTTGCTGGAGTTTCTTTGGTTTTATCGGTAATAGTTGTTATCATAACAAATATTACAACAGCAGAGTTTTTAATATTAAGATTAGATGAATTTGATAGGTTAGCGAACCTAATGTACAGGTTAGATTATAAATATTTAGAAGATTCCAAATTTATGGATAGAACTGAAATATCGACAGAAACTTTATCAGGAGATGGTATGGGATATCAATATACATTTACTTTGATATATCAAATATTACCATTGTTACTTTCTTCTATATTGTATGTAATAATTATAAGTACATTTAATATTTATTTAATTATTGTTTGTATATTATCTTCTATTTTAATAATGTTGATAAATAGTATGGCAAAAAAATATGCTTATACAAAAAAAGAAGAAGAAGCTCACGCAAATAGACAATCAACATATTTTTATAATACAACTCATGATTTTACATATGGTAAAGATATTAGAATTTATGATTTAAATGATAAAATAAAGCAAGATTTTAGAGAAAAAAATTATAGTTATATATCTGTCATAAAAAACATCAAAAATCATGAATTCAAGTTAGGTATGTGGCAATTGCTTTTGCTTTTAATTCAAGATGGGTTAGCATATTTTCTTGTTATAAAGGGCTATTATGATGGCTTAATTAGTTTAGGAGATATGACTTTGTATATTGGAGCCATCATTGCATTAAACACAGCCTTTAGAGATATTGGGATTAAATTTTCGGAATTAAAAGATGCTACAAGATATACGAAAGATTATTTTAAGTTTATTGATGATAAGTCTTTATTTTCATTTCAAGGATCTAAAAAAGCATTAAAAGAGACTTTTGGTATTGAGTTTAAAAATGTATCTTTCAAATATCCAGGAACAGACAATTACATACTTAAAGATTTTAATTTTAAAATTAACAAAGGTGAAAAGTTAGCAATTGTTGGAATGAATGGTGCTGGTAAATCTACTATTGTTAAATTAATAACGGGTTTATTTAGGCCAACATCAGGGAAAATACTAGTTAACGGAATTGATTCTCAAGAATTTGCTCAAGATGAATATTTTAAAATGTTTAGTGTAGTTTTCCAAGATATAAATATTTATGCAAGTAGTGTTATTGAAAATGTTATGGGTAAAGATAGCGGTGAAGAAAACAAAAAAATAGCACAATTATGCATTGAAAAGGTTGGTTTAAAAAATAAAATTGAAAGTTTACCCAAAGGATATAACCACCCACTTTTAAAAGTTATGGAAGAAGATGGAATTGAATTATCAGGTGGAGAATCGCAAAAATTAGCTATTGCAAGAGCATTATATAAAAATGGACAAATAGTAATTTTAGATGAACCTACAGCAGCATTAGATGCTTTGGCTGAAGCTGAAATATATCAAAAATTTTCAGATTTAGTTGGAGATAAAACAGCAATATATATTTCTCATAGATTATCAAGCACAAAATTTTGTGATCATATTGCTTTGTTTTCTAAAGAAGGACTAATAGAATATGGGACTCATAATGAACTTATGAAACAAAAAGGTGAATATTATCACATGTTTACAATTCAGGGTAAATACTATCAAGAAAGTGGTGATAATAATGACTAATTTTCAAGTATTTAAAAGGTTTATAAAAATATCTTTTAAAGAAGATAAAGCCTACTTTTTTGCAATAATATTTCAGTCATTATATGCTATGGGACTCACACTATTTAATGTCTATTCATTAAAATTAATTTTGGATAGTGTTGTGGCAAAATCCTATCAAGATTCTTTGATAATTGGAGGATTTGTTGTAATAGTTAATTTATTGCTAAATTTTTTGAGTAAATTATCGACAAGACTTGTTGATGTTGGAAGAATAAGATTAGCTAAAAAACTAAATTTAGTCATTGGTAAAAAATTAATGGCCATACCATATAGATATTTAGAAGATCCGTATTATCTAGATTTAAAAGAAAGAGCCAAATTTGCTTGTGAAAATCAAGGGGCCGTTTCGCAGTTTTTAAGATTTTTTACAAATTTATTGCAATATTCATTTACTTTAATAAGTTTAGCAATAATAATAATTTCATTTGATTTTTGGATTATGATAATTCTTATTGTAGTTGTCATTTTAAATTTATTAATTAATGTTAATTCCATGAAATTTATGGTTAAATTCTTTAAAGAATTAATACCAATAAATAGAAGATTTACTTATTTATTGTCATTGATATATGAAACAAAATATTCTAAAGATTCAAGATTATATAGTGTTGGGAGTTTAATGATGGAGCGTTTTACTAGTTTCAAGGATAAAACTAGTCAGTATTTTAAAAAATTGCATCTTCAATTAAATAAATATGAATCTTTAAATAGTATTGTTAATTATATTCAAGTGTTTCTAATATATCTTATAATAGCAATAAAATCTTTTAATGAGAAACTAGGAGCAGGTAATTTCACTTTCTACATAACAAGTGCTATTACATTTTCCAAAGTAATGAATGATTTAGTTAATTCTATTGTAAGTCTTAGACAATATTGTGAATATTTAAATCCTTTTGTTGAATTAATGGATTTAAAAGAAGAAAAAGATGAAGGAAGTAAAATACCTTTTGAAGGAGAAATTGAAACAATAGAATTTAAAGATGTATCTTTTAAATATCCTAAAACTGAAAATTTAATACTCAAAAACATTTCTTTTAAAATAGATAAAGGTCAAAAAATAAGCATTGTTGGTTTAAATGGTGCTGGTAAGACGACACTAATAAAATTACTTTGCAGATTATATAAACCTAGTAGTGGAGAGATTTTAATTAATAATGTCAATATAATAGATTATGAATACAAAAGTTATATTAAACAAATATCAGCAGTCTTCCAAGATTTTAAATTATTTGCATATAGTATTAGTGAAAATATTACTAATGAAAATAATCAAGATGAAATGGCCTTTAAATACGCCGTTGATGTTGGATTAAAAGAAAAAATAGAATCTTTAAAAAATGGTATAAAATCAAAATATTCTAAAGCATATGATCAAGAAGGAATAGAATTATCTGGAGGAGAAGCTCAAAAAGTTGCCATTGCTAGAGCACTATATAAAAAATCTTCTTTAGTTATTTTAGATGAGCCAACAAGTGCTTTAGATCCTTTAGCAGAAGCAGA
>JAQUUH010000006.1 GCA_028693955.1 Bacilli bacterium | reverse complement strand
AATCCTCTTGCTAAATATGATAAAGTCACATTTGAAATGTTGAAAAACGAAGTTTTTACTACTTTAACTAAAACTTACACAACTAACCATATTTTTATTAGTAATTGTGAAAAGGCTGGTTTTACTCCAGAAGTATTGGTCTATACATCTCAATGGGATTTTATGGCTACTTTAGTCGCAAATAATCAATGTATTTGTATGTTGCCAAGACCATTAATGGAAAAGTATAGGAATCCAGTATTAAAGTTGCTTGATATTGAAGGCTCACAAAATGAGTGGACAATTGGACTTATTACAAAGAAAGGTCAATATTTATCGAAAGCAACAAGGTTATTTATTGATTATGTTAAAAAGTACAATCAGCAACATCAACTTGAGTCAAAAAAGTAATATTTAATAAAAAAAAAGAACTTAATTTATAAGTTCTTTTTAATTTTTCTATTATACTAAGCGGTTATAGTATTCAACAATTAGTGATTCATCAATTTCTTGATTTAGTTCACTTCTTTCAGGTTTTCTAACAAATACACCCTCAAGTTTCTCTTTATCAAAAGTAACAAATGGAACTAGAGTAGGAGCAACTTGTAATGCTTCTTGAATGATTTTTAAAGATTTTGATGATTCTTTCAAAGAAATTTTTGAACCTGGGTTAACTAGATATGATGGAATATCTACCTTATTTCCATTTACTAATACATGTCCATGATTAACTAATTGGCGAGCACCACGACGAGTTCTTGCTAGTCCTAGACGGTAGACGACATTATCTAGACGTGATTCTAGAATTCCTAAGAATTCTGTTCCAGTTACTTCTTTTGAATTTCTAGCAATTACAAATAGACGACGGAATTGTCTTTCGTTAACTCCATACATAACTCTAACTTTTTGCTTTTCTTGAAGTTGTTTACCATATTCTGTTACTTTCTTTTTGCGATCTGGTTTTGGTTTACCAGGTGCATAATTACGCTTTGCAAGTTCACGGCCAGTTTCTAATGTTGAAAAACCTAAACGGCGTGATACTTTCCAAGCGGGTCCTGTATAACGTGACATAATTTTTTCCTCCTAATTACGTTTTAATTGCTAAAACAATAACTTGGCATAAATTCCAAAAACTTCGGCTGTTAGCATAATATATTTCACCATTCAGCAAGGTTACTTTATTCCAATGTTGCTAACTCCAGTCAAGTAGTATTTATGAGCTGCTATCATTCATGCTATATAATTTTACTTTTTATTAGTAATAAAGTCAATGAAAATATATAATTTTTATGTTTTTTTGCCTTATAAATCAAAGTTATTAGTGATAAATGCTTGTTATTATATTATAATCTATATTAGATGTAGTATTAATTATGTGAATAAGAAAAATGAGGTGTATATTTGTGGGTTGGCAAGAATTTATTTCATCAACACAAGGTATTGTAATAATTGTAGTAGCATTATTAGTTGTTTTTGCAGTTGTTATTATATTGTTTCGCTTGAAAACAAAACAAAAAAGATTAGCAAGTATTATATTTAATTATGAGCATCAAGTTTTGGATATTAACAATATTCCAGTTCAAAGTAAATTAACAAAACTTGAAGTCATTGGTAAAAATAATGTTGTTTATGCATCTGTTTTTGCTGAATATAGTAAAAATTATAAAGATACATGTGACTATTATGATGAAGAATTGAAAAAACAATTTGATATTGCAAAAGCTCAAGTATCTAATAAAGAATACACTTCTTTTAGTAATACAATAAAATCTATTGAGGTAAGTGTATCATCGTATATGCAAAAAGTTAATCAATTAGATAGTCAACTCCAAGAGATAATGAAAGATGAGATAGATACAAAATCATATGAAGAAAAAGTTCGCTCTTTGTATGTAGATTGCAAGAAAAATTATGATGATATAAAAAGCGATTTAGAAGTGTTAGAAGTAGAGTATTTAAGTATTTTTGAAAATATCAACAATAAATTTGACTTATACGATAATGATGTGAAAAGTGGTAATTACACTGATGCTAAAGATATTCTTGAAATAATTGAAAAGGAAGTAATTGATTTAAAAAATAAATTATTGCAAGGACAAAACCCAATAAAAAGAGCAACTAAAATAATTCCACAGCATCTTAATGAAGTAATTGATTTATATAATGAGATGCAAGGACAAGATTATCCATTATATCATATAGTGGCTGTCACAACCATAAATTCCATAAAAGATTCAGTTAGTGACATTGTTTCTTTATTAAGAAATTTTTCTTTTGATGGAATAGATGAAGCAATAAGTGAAGTTGATAATAAAATTGCTGATTTGCATAGTAAATTAGATAATGAAAAAAATAGTAGAATTGAGTTTGATGAAAAAAATAAATTATGTTATGACCAAGCTGAAGATCTTGAAAGAGCATATATAAAATATATGAGAGAAGCCTCCCAATTAGGAACTATCTATCAAATAGATAAAGATTTGGAACAAAAATCACTCTATGTAAAAAATGAAGTTAATAAATTGTCAATAATTCGCAAAACTTTAGATAGTCTAAATTATGGACAACAACCTTATTCATTAAGAGTAGAAAAAATGAGAGAAATGGTAATTCAAGTAGAAGCTGTAGAAAGAGGTATAAAAGAGTATAAGGATTCTATTGCAAATATGCGCGATAATGCAGAATATGCTTACGATTTAGTTTATGATTCATCTTATAAACTAAAAAATGCTCAAATCGCAATTAGAAATTCAAAACATGAATTTTTACAAGATAAATATGTTGATAATTTCAATTATTCATATTCATTAATAGAAAAATTAAGTTCATTAATTAGTAAAGCTCCAATAGATACTCAAAGTGTAAACAAATATTCTAAGGAATTAAGTAGTAATTGTAATGAAGTTATTAACAATGTTAATGAAGACATTCTTTTGCTAAAAATAGCCGAAAAATTACTAATGCATGCTAATAGTTATAGATCAAGTTTCAGCGATGTAGCAAGAAATCTAGCAAAAGCAGAAATGTTTTATTTTGAAGGACGTTTTAAAGATGCAATAGATTTAACTATTGAAGCCACTTCTAGATTTTATATACCAGAGCAATTAACTAAAATTGATAATATGGAAGAGGCATTATAATGATTTTTTTAGATTATGCATCAACAACACCAATTGATAAAGAAGTTTTGAAGTCTTATTGGGAATTATTAAACAAATATTATGCAAATAGTGCATCAAATCATCAATTAGGACTTGAAGTAGATTCTTTGCAAAATCAGGCAAGAAATCAGATTGCCAATATATTAAAAGTTAAAATGGATGAAGTAATATTTACTAGTGGTTCTAGTGAAGCAAACAATTTTGCAATTAAAGGAGTGGCTTTTAAATACAAAAATAGAGGCAAGCACATTATAACTTCATCAATAGAGCATAAAAGTGTTTTAGAGTGCTGCAAACAATTAGAAAAGGAATTTGGTTTTGAAATAACATACTTGCAACCAGATGAAAATGGAAAAATTACTCTTGAAACACTTAAAAAGCATATAAGAAAAGATACAATTCTTGTTAGTATAATGTATGTAAATAATGAAATTGGTACAATAAATCCTATTCCAGAAATTGGGTCTTTTTTATTGGAAAAACCAACAATTATATTTCATTGCGATGCTACTCAAGCGATTGGTAAAATACCAATTGATTTAAAAAATGTCGATTTAGTTAGTATTTCTGCTCATAAAATTTATGGATTAAAAGGAAGCGGAATTCTTGTTAAGAAAAAAAACATTGAAATTCTTCCTTTAATTGCAGGTGGGGGTCAAGAATATGGATATCGTAGTGGAACATCAAACTGGCCAGTAAATGTTATGTTTGCCAAAACATTACGATTGGCAACAAATAGTCAAATGGGAAATTATGAACACGTTTTACAATTTAAAAAAATAATAATTGAACATTTAAAAAAGATGGAAAGCATACAAATTAACAGCCCAATAGAAGATTCATCTCCATATATAATTAACTTTTCAATTAAAAATAAAAAAGCAGCAGTAGTTGCTCAAGCATTTGATGACCAAGGCATATGTTTATCAACTATAAGTGCTTGTAGTACTAAAACAGAGATGCCATCACATGTTGTATTTGAGACTTTTAAAGATATTAAAAGGGCAGAATCATCAATAAGAGTAAGTTTATCAAAATTTACAACATTAGAAGAAATAAAACAATTTTTAAAAGTTTTAGATGAAATAGTAGTTTCGATAAAGGGGTAAAAAAATGAAATATGAACATATACTAATACGTTTTGGAGAACTAAATACTAAGGGAAAAAATAAAAAAGATTTTATTATTGCACTTTTCCATAATATTAAAAAAGTACTAAAGAAATTTGAAAAATTAGAGTTTTTAAGAGCTCATGATAGAATATATATACACTTGAATGGTGAAGATGAAAATGAAGTAATCAAAATTTTAAAAGAAGTATCAGGTATTGCTAATATGTCTTTGGTTACAAAAACAAGTAAGGATATTACTTCAATAATAAATGTAGCGTTAGATTTAGCGCTTCAACAAGAAGTTGGTACTTTTAAAGTAAAAACAACTAGATCAGATAAATCATTTCCGTATCATTCAGACGAGATAAATAGGTCAGTGGCAAATGAAATACTTAACAATACAAAACATCATGTAGATGTTCATAATCCGGATTTTTATGTAAAAATTGAGATTAGGAATGAGGGTGCTTTTATATTTTCTAATGTAATAAAAGGAGCTGGAGGCTATCCATTAGGTGTTGGAGGTAAAGCCTTAGCTTTGATTTCTGGAGGAATAGATTCTCCAGTAGCGATTTATTTGATGATGAAAAGGGGTGTAAATATAGAAGCAATTCATTTTGCATCACCTCCTTATACAAGCCAAAATGCAAAACAAAAAGTTATAGACTTATTACGTATTATTTCAAACATAAAAGGCGGAGCAATTACTTTGCATATAGTTCCATTTACTAAACTTCAAGAAGCAATATATGATATGGGTGATGAATCTTATGCTATAACTATAATGCGTAGAATGATGTATAGAATTGCTGAAGGAGTGGCAATAAAAAGAAAATGTTTAGCTCTTGTTAGTGGGGAAAGTATTGGACAAGTTGCTTCGCAAACCTTAAATAGCATGTTAGTAATAAATAATGTTATTAGTCTACCAATGATAAGACCATTAGCAACAATGGATAAGAATGAAATAATTGAGATATCTAAAAGAATTAATACATATGATATTTCGATTCGACCATATATTGATTGCTGTACCATCTTTAATCCAGTAAATCCAATAATTAAACCAACATTATATCGAGCAGAGGAATTAGAAAAAAGATTTAATTATGAGGATTTGCTTCAAGAATGCATTGAAAATATTGAAACTTTGTATATTGATAGTTCACTAGATAATCAATTTTTATAATAGTTTATTCCAAAGGAATAATATAAAGTTGATAAGGGAAAGTTTTTGATGTATTATAATATATAGTTATAAAACTAGGGGGTATTAATATGTCAAAAATTATGGCTGTTAACGCTGGAAGTTCATCTTTAAAGTTTCAGTTGTTTGAAATGCCAAGTGAAGAAGTTAAATTAGCAGGTACAATCGAAAGAATAGGTATGGAGGATGCTATTGTTACATTAAAATTCAATGGTAAAAAGAAAAATTATACTATTCCTATTAAAAATCATACTGAAGCAGTAGATATTTTGCTTCACGAGTTAGTTGATGAAAAAATAGTAAAAAGTCTTGAAGAAATAAATGGAGTAGGTCATCGTGTTGTACATGGTGGTGAAGAGTTCAATAAATCAGTTATTATTACAGATAAAGTAGCTAAAGTAATTAGTGATTTATCTGATTTAGCACCATTACATAATCCAGCAAATTTGACAGGTTATAAAGCCTTTAAAAATGCTTTACCAAAAGTTCAACATGTTGCTGTTTTTGATACAGCATTTCATCAAACAATGGAATCAGATCGTTTTATTTATCCTATTCCTTATGAATATTATGAGAATTTTAAAGTTCGTAGATATGGATTTCATGGAACAAGTCATCTTTATGTTTCTCAACGTTGTCAAGAATTGTTAGGAAATCCAGTGCATTCAAGAATTATTACTTGTCACATTGGAAATGGAGCATCACTTGCAGCTATAAAAGATGGTAAATGTGTTGATACATCTATGGGATTTACACCACTTGCCGGAGTAATGATGGGTACAAGAAGTGGGGATATTGATCCAGCAATTGTTACTTTCTTGTCAGGTAAATTAGGAAAAACAGCAGAAGATATTGTTAATATATTGAATAAAAAATCTGGATTACTTGGAGTTAGTGGTTTATCAAGTGATGCTAGAGATATTCAAGTTGGTATTGATCAAGGAAATCAAAGAGCTTTGTTAGCAAGGAAAATTCATGTTAACACAGTATGTAATTTCTTAGGTTCATATTATATTGAACTTGGAGGATGCGATGCCATAGTCTTTACTGCTGGTTTAGGAGAAAATGATATTAAATTTAGAGAATTAATTATTGATAAAATTTCTGAATCATTTGGAATTAAACTAGATAAAGAGAAAAATAATGTTCGTTGTCAAGAAACTTTGATTTCAACTCCAGATTCTAAAGTAAAAGTATTTGTAATACCAACTAATGAAGAAATTGTTATTGCAAGAGATACAGTAAAGTTATTAAAGTTATAAAATTATAAAAAGCAGCATTGCTGCTTTTTTTTATTAATAATTTTTACTAATGATAATCTTTTTTGTTATAATGTTATTGGTGATTTAAATGAGATTACAAAAAAATAAGATAGAAGAATTAATAAATAAAATTGAACAATATGATTATATTGCAATTTTTCGCCATGAAGCTCCTGATTTTGATGCTCTTGGTTCACAAAATGGCCTATATTTTTGGCTAAAAAACAATTTTCCAGAAAAGAATTTCTTTGTTTTGGGCGATTCAAATACTGAGGTTGGAAAAAATCTTTTTCCAGAGTACCCATCAATTAGCGATGACGAGTTATTTTCTAAACCATTTTTAGGAATATTATTAGATACTTCTGATCAAAAAAGAATAAGCGATAGAAGGTTTTTAAAAGCGGATTACAAAATTAAAATAGATCATCATCCTGCTGATGAGCATTTTGCGGATTTAGAAATAATAAATACAAGTTTTTCTGCAGTGGGTGAACTGTTGTATGCAATTTTATCAAATAGAATTATTTCTAAAAAATATAAATTTAATTCAGAATGCGCAAAATATTTGTATGTTGCAATAGCAGGAGATACCTCAAGATTTCAAAATTCAAACACGACATATTATACATTTGTAGCAGCAGCTGGATTATTAAAATATGATTTTAATTTGATGAATGATGTTTATATGCCAATGTACAATAGAACTATCAAAGATTTAGAAATTGAAAAAAGAGTTATGAGCAAATACAAAATTTCTAATGGGGGAAACGTTGCTTATTATCATCTTGAAAAAGAAGATTTGCAAGAGTTTAATATTGATAGCGATGAAGCAAAAAAATACTTAAGTCTTTTTACTTTTTGTGATGAAATAAAAGTTTGGGTATGTTTTGCTTATGATTCTCGCAAAAATAATTATCGAGTGAGTATTAGATCTCGTGATATAGTAGTAAACAAAGTTGCTAATAAATATGCTGGAGGAGGTCATAAGTTTGCCTCAGGTGCAAGAGCTAAAAATTATCAAGAAACTTTAAATATAATTGTAGATTTGGATAAAGAAATAATTAATCAAGGAAAGTAGTAATTTAAGAAAGGAGATGCGCTATGAAATATATTCCATTAAATATAAAAAGTGGGTATTCTTTTTTTCATAGTTGTTTGAAAATTGAGGATATTATCAGTTACGCATCTCAAAATAAAATTAATATCCTTTGTTTAACAGATAAAAATGTTATGTTTGGAGTAATGCCTTTTGCACATTATTGTTTGTCTAAAAATATTAAGTATATAATTGGAATTGAAATAAAAATTTTAAAAGATGACCAAGTATCTTCATTAATTTTGTATGCTAAAAATATATTAGGCTACAAAAACTTATGTCGGTTGAGTTCTTTTGTTAGTAAAGATAATAAAGAATATATTATACCAATAGAACAATTAGAAGATTATTTAGAAGGAATAATAATAATCATTCCTTCATTAAGAAGTATAATATATGAAATGTATTTAAAAAATGATAGTAATAAAATTCTAGAATTTCTTAATTTTTTTAAGGCCATAAATAAGGAAACTTTTTTAGGATTAGAATATTATGGTATTGAAAATTTAGATTTTTTAAATTATTTAAGAAGTTTAGATTTTGAAAAATGTGTTATAAATGAAGTCCGCTATTTAAAAAATAGTGATGAGAATATGTTAGATGTTCTTTTTTCAATAGAAAATCATACAACATTAAATTATACTAAAAAATATAATTATGCTCTTGATAATGACCAGTTCATTTTTTCAAATTTTAATGAAGATGAAATAAAAATGAATGAGAATATTGCTAACATGATAAATCTAAATATATTTGAATTGAAAACAAATTTAATAAAATATCAAAATTCATTAGATGATGTTAGTAATAAAGATTATTTTAAGGCCTTATGTTATAAAGGATTACAAAAAAGACTTAATAACAAAATGTATGAAGAGTATCAATTGCGTCTTGAATATGAAATATCAGTGATTGAAAAAATGGGTTTTATAGATTATTTTTTAATTGTTTGGGATTATATAAAATTTGCTAAGAAAAAAAATATTCTTGTTGGACCAGGTAGAGGAAGTGCAGCTGGTAGTTTAGTTTCCTATGTGCTTGGAATTACAAATGTTGATCCTATTAAATACAAGCTTTTGTTTGAAAGATTTTTGAATCCTCAAAGAGTAACTATGCCTGATATCGACATTGATATTGCCAATAATCGTATTGATGAAGTAATTGACTATATTTTTCAAAAATATGGAAAAGATCATTCTGCAAAAGTAATTACCTTTGCAACATTTGGAACAAAGCAAGCTATAATGGATGCTTCAAAAGTAATGGGATTAAGTGAAAAAGAAGGAAATATAATAAGTAAGCATCTACCTTTGAATATTCGCGAAAGAAGTGGTAAGGATACAGAACTTGGAAAGATATATGAAAACAATTTAGATTTTCAAAAGTTTATTAATAGTAGAAACAAGTATCATCAAGTATATGATGTTGCTTTAAAACTTTTGGGATTACCACGACAAAGTTCTTATCATGCTTCAGCAATAGTTTTATCAAAAGAGAAATTAAGTGATGTAATGCCTATTTATATTAATAATGGTGTTATATCTACCCAATATAATATGAATTATTTAGAAGATATAGGATTATTAAAAATGGATCTATTGAAATTACAAACTCTAGTTATTATTGAGGATTGTTTATTTAACATAAAAAAAAGACATGGTATAGATATAGATATTAATAATATTAATTTAAATGATAAAAAAATATATGAGTTAATTAACACTACTAATACAAATGGGATATTTCAACTCGAAAGTCCAGGAATGAAAAGAGCAATAAAAACTGTAAAGCCTAATTCATTTGAGGATTTAGTGGCAATACTAGCCTTATTTAGACCAGGACCAATGGATTTTATTGATACTTATGCAAGAAGGAAAAATTATAATGCAAAAATAGATTATATAGATGAGTGTTTAAAGTCAATATTAGAACCAACATACGGAATTATGATATATCAAGAACAAATAATGCAAGTATTACAAATGTTTGCGGGTTTTTCTTTAGGAGAGGCAGATATTATAAGGAGAGCCATAGCAAAAAAAGATGAAAAAGAATTACTAAGACAAAAAGAAAGTTTTACTTCAAGAGCAATGAAAAAAGGTCATTCATTGCAATCAATAGATAAAGTATTTGAATTAATATTAAAATTTGCAAATTATGGATTTAATCGTTCACATTCTGTCGCTTATGCTATGATTGCTGTTCAGATGGCTTATCTAAAGTTGCATTATCAAGAAGAGTTCTATTGTTCTTGTATGAGTCAATCTAATATTTTTAAATTTATTGATGAATTAAAAGAGCAAGAAATTAGAATATTACCACCATCAATAAATAAGAGTATGGTAGATTTGAGTATAGAAGATAGCAAACAGATTAGACTTTCTTTCAATAATATACAAGGAATTGGAGAAGTAGCCATTTCTTCGATATTAGAAGCTAGAAAAGAAAAAAAATTTAATGATTTTCTAGATTTTATGGAAAGAGTTTATTTAAGAGGAGTAACTAAAGATCAAGTTCTTAATTTAATATATTCTGGTTGTTTTGATGAGTTTAAAATCAATAGAACTACGCTTGCAAGTAATCTTGACAATATTGCGCAATATATCTCAATAATATTAGTTCGTAAAGATAGTAATATTCAAATAAATACTCTTTTGAGTGATCGTCCAATAGTTCATGAATATAGTGATGATGAAGAAGATATTATAAGGAAAGAATTCTCCTCTTTAGGTATGGTATTTAGTTCTTCAATTTTTACAAAATATCGCAAAAAATTATATGAACAAGGATGCATTAGTTTAAAAGAGTGCAAAAAGAAAAAAATAAGTGTTAAAAGTTTTATTTATGCTCAAGATATTCGTTTTATGAAGACAAAAAATGGTGAAGAAATGGCAATAATTAATGGATTCGATGAAACTGCTAAAATATCATTGATTATTTTCCCCAATGTTTATAAAAAATATAAAAATATTTTATCAAAAAATAATTATTTTTATGTTGCAGGAGATATAAAATCAAAAAATCAAGACATTTCTTTTATAGTAAATGATTTAAAGATATTCAAAAATGGAGGTAGTAATGATGAGTAAAAAATTAATGTTAATAGATGGTAATTCATTACTATTCCGGGCATTTTATGGGACTTTTAGAGGTGATTCTACTTCTATTATGCGTGCTAAAAATGGTTCAGCAACAAATGCTATTTATGCTCTAGCAAATATGTTAAATAAAATTACACAAGAGAATAAACCAGATTATGCACTTGTGGCATTTGATACGGGGGCTAAAACTTTTAGACATGATAAATATCCCGATTATAAAGCTGGTCGTAAAGAAACTCCAGTTGATTTAATAGCTCAATTTCCTCTTGCAGAAGAACTATTAGAATGTCTTGGATTTAATACATACAAAAGTGATGGATATGAAGCAGATGATATTATCGGTAGTTTAGCAAAAAAAGCTCAAGAAGAAGGTTATGAAGTAGAAATATATTCAGGAGATAGAGATTTATTACAATTAATTGATAAAAATATTGTTGTTAATTTAACTAAAAAAGGCTTATCTGATATTAAAAAAATGGATGAAAAAGAATTATATGAGGAACTTGGAATTTTTCCACGACAAATTATTGATTTGAAAGGGTTAATGGGTGATAGCAGTGATAATATTCCAGGCATTAAAGGAATAGGAGAAAAAACAGCATTAAAACTTATTAAAGAGTATGATAATCTTGATATTATTTTGAATGCTGAAATAGATGGTAAACTCGGTGATAAAATAAAGAGTTCTAAAGAAATTGCACTTGAATCTAGAAATCTTGCGACAATTTTTACAAAAATGGAATTTCCTTTTAGTATTGAAGATACCAAATTTCGTAATTTTGAATGTGATAAATTAAGAGATTTTTACAAGAAATATGATTTAAATTCTCTTTTAAAAAAATTGCCTTCACCAGAGTTGGTTTTTGATTTTGATTATGGAGTAGTGGAAAAAGTTCCTTCTGAATATCTTAATGCTGATTTGGCTATTATAATGGAGATGATGGAAGATAATTATCATCTTGGAAATGTAATAGGAGTTGCAGTCTCAAAAGGAACAAAAACCTGTTTTATAACTTTACCTAATTTACTAAAAGATAAAGAATTTTTAAATTACCTTGCCAGTGATAAATATGAAAAATATTGTTATGATGCCAAAAGAACAATTGTTGCATTAAATAGATTTGATGTTTTAATAAATAATTTAACTTTTGATTTACCACTTGCAACTTATTTAATGGAGCCATCATTAAAAGAAGATCCTGCAAATATTTATGCTTATTATGATAAAAACATTGATTTTTTAAGTAATATTTACGTGAAGAAGAGTTATGAAATTACTAATGTTGTCAAATATTCATGCAGTAAAGCAAAAATTTTGTATGATTTATTGCCGAATGTTAAAGAAAAGCTGAAGAATTTAGATTTGAATTATTTGTTTTATAATGTTGAACTACCATTAGCAAAAATTTTAGCTGATATGGAAGAAAATGGTGTGAAATTAGATATAGAATTCTTAAAGAATAAAAGTAATATAGTAGCTAAAAAGTTAGAGAATTTAACTAATGAGATTTATAAGCATTCTGAAGAAGAATTTAATATAAATTCTCCATCTCAAATGGGATGCATTATTTTTGATAAACTAGCTCTTCCTAAGACTAAAAAACGCTCTACTAGTGCTGGTAATTTAAAATATTTAAAAGATATGCATCCAATTATTCCACTAATAATGGATTATAGAAAATATTCAAAATTACAAAGTGTTTATTTGCAAGGACTTCAAAATTATATTTTGGATGATGGGAAAATACATACTATATATAATAACATGCTTACTCAAACAGGAAGGCTTTCTTCAAAAGATCCAAATCTTCAAAATATTACTGCTAGAGATGAAGAATTAAAAGAAGTAAGGAAAGCATTTATTGCTTCAAAATTAAATAATTATATTTTATCTTTTGACTACTCACAAATTGAACTAAGAGTATTGGCACATATGGCTAATTCAGCATCTTTAATAAAAGCTTTTAATAATGATTTAGATATTCATAATATTACAGCTACTCGTATTTTTAATGTATCATCAAAAGATGTGACTCCAGAAATGCGTAGACAGGCAAAAGTAGTCAATTTTGGTATAATTTATGGGATGAGTGATTGGGGTCTAGCAGAAGAACTTGATGTTGATGTTAAATATGCAAAAGATTTTATTGCAAAATATTTTTCAAGTTTTCCAGAAATACAAGATTATTTAAAACAGGCTGTAAAAGAATGCGAGAGTTGCGGTTATGTTAGAACTATTTTAGGTCGCTATAGATATGTTAGAGAAATTAATGATCCTAATTATAATGTACGAGAATTTGGCAAAAGAGTAGCAATGAATACTCCAATACAAGGTAGTGCTGCTGATATTATAAAACTAGCAATGATTAAAGTTTATGAATCGTTAAAAAAAGGAAACTATAAAACAAAAATGATAATGCAAGTTCATGATGAACTAGTATTTGAAGTTCCCTTTGATGAATTAATGCAAGTAATACCTATAATAGAAAAGTCCATGAATGATGCAATAGAATTAAAAGTAAAATTAAAAGTTGAATATGAATATGGATATAATTGGTATAGTTAGGAAGTGATAATATGCCAGAATTACCAGAAGTAGAAACTGTACGAAAGGTACTAGAAAGTTGGATAGTTAATAAAAAAATTACAGGTATAAACATTATTTATCCTCCAATAATTTCTAATGTTACTCCTAGTGTTTTTGAAAGCAAATTAATAGGGCAAAAAATTAAAGAAATCTCAAGAAAAGGTAAATTTTTGATTTTCATTTTAGAAAAAAATGTTATAATTTCTCATTTAAGAATGGAAGGTAAATATCATTATGGACATTATAGTAATAATAAAAAATTTACTTCAGGAATAATTTATGATAAAGAAACTGCAAAAAATGATAAAAATCTAAAACATGTTCATGTAATATTTGAATTTGAAGATGGTAGTATATTGATGTACCATGATGTTAGAAAATTTGGAAGAATGTATTTAAAAGGTACTGATAATTATTTAAAAGAAGAACCATTAATAAATTTGGGACCAGATCCTTTTGAAGCAAATTCTGATTATCTTTTTAAAAAGTTGCAAAATACTAAAAAGCCATTAAAACAAGTATTACTAAATCAAAAAATAATTTCTGGAATTGGTAATATCTATGCAGATGAAATATGTTTTGACTGTAAATTATCACCTTTTTCTTTAACCAATAGTTTATCTAAATTTGATTGTGAAAACATTATTTTTTCCGCTAGAAAAATCTTGAATAAAGCGATTGAAAGTGGTGGTTCGACGATAAGGACATACCATGCTGCAAATGGTGTTGATGGAAAATTTCAACTGCAAATAAAAGTATATGGTAGAGAAGGAGAAGAATGTTATAATTGTAATACTCCAATTGTAAAAACATCTTTAGGAGGAAGGGGAACTCATTTTTGCCCACAATGTCAGGCCAAAAAGATTAATAGTAAAAATATAAGAATAATTGGTATAACTGGTTTAATTGGTAGCGGTAAAAGTAGTGTTAGTAATCTATTTAAAAATGAGGGGTTTATAATTTTGGATTCTGATATTTATTCTAAAGAGGCTTTGAATATTGGAACAAAAAGTTATAATCAATCTATTGAAAGATTTTCTAGTGCGATTTTAAATGATGATAAAACTATAAATCGTTCAGTTTTACGTGAAATTGTAATCAAGGATAAACAAAATATAATTGATTTAGAAAATATTATTCATCCATATGTAATTGAAAAAACAAAAAATGAAATAAAAAATAATATAGATAAATATATAATATTAGATGTGCCATTATTGTATGAATCAAAAATGGATAAGTTATGTGATTTTGTTGTTTTTGTAAATATAGATGAAAAAATAAGGAAAAAACGTTTAATTCAAAGAGATACAATGCCATTAAAACACGCAAAAGATTTAAATAAAAGAGTAATCAGTGATACCGAAAAAATAAAAATGGCTGACTATATCATTGATAATTCTCTATCTATTGAAAACACTAAAAATCAGGTTAAATATTTGATAAATAAAATTAAGTAATTATATTTATCAAGGATGATTTAATCTATAAAAAATAATGCGTATATGATATAATCAGTTGAAGGTTAGGAGAGTTCTTTGTGAGAGATATTGTTTTAAAAGTAAATGATAAATATGAAGTAATTGCGGATAGTTTTTTAACTGATTATGATCGCAAGATTTTAACGCGTTTATATCAACCAATAATTGGATTTGGTGCTCTAAGTTTTTTCTTTACTTTATGGGCAGAGCTAGAAGGAGAGCAAACAATAACTACTTATGAAAAAAATCATTCGCGTTTAGTTGATATAATGGGATGTAACCTTCCATTAATAAGACAGTTTTCTTGTTTATTAGAAGCAATTGGATTGTTAAAAACTTATAAAAAAGAGATTAATAAAGAAGTTAATTACATATATAAATTAAATTCTCCTTTATATCCAAGTAATTTTTTTGCTAATGAAATATTACATATTTTATTCAAAAAATCTTTAAGTAATGATGAATATGAAAGAACTAGATTGTATTTTCAAAAGCAAAACACTTTACCAAAAGAATACGAAGAAATAAGTGCTAATTTTAACGAGGTGTTTAGTGATATTGATGCTCAACATGATTTCAAAAAAATTATGAATTTTAAGAATAACTCTATAACTAGAGTAGAGGGAAAACCATTATTATCTTTTGATTTTCCTCAATTTTATAGAAGTCTTCAAGAATACCAAATACCTAAAAATTCAATAACTCCAGAAATAGAAGAAGAGATAAAAATTCTTGCTAATGCCTATAATATAGGTGTTTTTGATATGAGAAATATTGTTATTGCTTCCATTGATACTAAAAATAGAAAAATTGATTTATCAAAATTAAAAAATAGATGCAAAGAACACATTAATGTTGATTACACTTCAAAAAACACTAAAAAAGAATCAAAAATTTCTTTTTCTGGGAATATTACTTTAGATGAAAAAATAAAATTATTTTCTACAATAACCCCATTAGAATTCTTACAAATAAAATATAATGGTAAAACTCCTTTATATACAGATATTAAATTATTAAATGATTTAAAAAAGGCAACAGATTTGAATGATTCAATAATAAATGTTTTACTAGATTATGCGTTATTACAATCAAATAATAAATTAAGTAGTGCATATATATATAGAATAGCGGGTTCTTTGATGCGTGAAGGTGTTGATGATCCTTATGAGGCTATGCTATTTTTAAATAATAGCAAAACACCTAAGAAATCTAGTAGTAAAAAGAAAATCACAGAAGATGAAGTTAAAGTTATTGATAATGAATTAGATGATGCAGATTATAATAAGGCACTTGATGATTTAAAAAAATTACGTGAAAGTGCATTGAATAAGAGGTAGTTATATGGAATTTAAAAAGGTAAGTTTTGATTTACATAAAAGTGAAGAAAATAGTGATTATAGAAAAGAAATCATCAAAAAAGTTTTAGATAGTAAAGTTGTTCAACAATTTATTAAAGAAAATAATCTTGATGAAAGTATTGTTGATGTAAATTTAGCAGTTTTATTGCGCTTTGCTGATGAAAATGAGTGTTGTTTAAATTGCAAATCAATATATGAATGTCCAAAAGATGTAAAAGGATATCAAGCAAATTTAAATATATCATATGGTAGATTTTTCGAAATTGAGTATGTTCCATGTAAATATCAACTTGAATTTACAAGGAAAATAAATAATTATCTATACCATGATTTTGAAGATTATTGGGTAGATGCAAAACTTGATGGATTAGTAACAAATAATTATAGGAAATTAGTTATAAAAAAGTGTATTGATTTGATAGGGGGCAAAATAAAGTCATTGTATATACATGGCAAAACTGGAGTAGGTAAATCATATATTTCTGCGGCTACATTAAATGAGTATACTTATGTTACAAATAATAAAGTTGCTTTTGTTAATGCTAAAAAAATTATTGATAATTTGAGAAGCCTTTTATATGAAAAATTAAATGATGATTATAATATTATTAAAAAAGATTTATTTGAAGTAGCGTTTTTAGTTATTGATGATCTTGGTAATGAAAAAATTACTGATTGGTCAAAAGAAGAAATATACGATATTGTTGATACTCGTTATCAAAAAGGATTATTAACAATATTTACATCGGATTATTCTATAGATGAATTAAAAGAATTATATGGTAAAAGAGATTTAAAAAACAGAAAGTTGTTTTCACGATTAGAAAGTTATTGTACCGAGATTGAACTTCTAGGTATCCAAGTCAAATAACAAGGGGGAGTATTTATGGCAAAAATCGCAATCTTGACATCTGGAGGTGATGCTCCAGGAATGAATGCTGCTATTCGTGCAGTAGTGCGTTCAGCATTAGTAGAAGGTTTTGAAACTTATGTAGTTTATGATGGATATAAAGGATTATACGAAGGAAAAATAAAACAAGTTGAACGATATTTTGTTAGTGAAATAATTAATAGAGGTGGAACTATAATTGGTACAGCAAGATTACCTCAATTTGTGAATGTCGATGTCCAAGAAAAATCCGCGAATAATTTGAAGGATTTAGGAATAAAAAATCTTGTTGTTATAGGTGGAGATGGGTCATATAGAGGTGCATTAGCTTTATCAAAATTTGGAATTAAGTGTGTTTGTCTACCAGGAACTATTGATAATGATTTAAGTAGTACAGATTTTACAATTGGATTTGATACGGCCTTAAATACAATAATTGAGGCAGTTGATAAACTTAGAGATACTTCAAGTTCTCATCAAAGATGCTCAATAATAGAAGTTATGGGGAGAAACTGTGGCGATTTGGCTTTATATTCTGGTATTGCAGCAGGAGCAGAATTAATATTATCAAGTGAAAGAGTAATGACCAAAGAAATGATTTTAAATGAACTTATTCAGGCAAAATCCGAAGGCAAAAGGCATGAAATTGTTATAGTTAGTGAGAAATTGTTTGATGTTAATAAATTAGCCGAAGAAATACAGCAAAAAGTTGGAATGGAAGCACGAGCAACAATTTTAGGACATCTTCAAAGAGGTGGAAAACCATCAGCTTTTGATAGGGTTCTTGCATCAAGAATGGGATCTCGTGCAGTAGAAGCATTTGAGTCATGTTATTCATCTTGCTGTATTGGTGTAAAAAACAATCAGGTCGTTGTTATGGACTTAGAGACGAGTTTAAAAATGCCAAGAATGGTTGATTTAAGGTTATACACAGACTCTGAAAGGTTGAAATAAGATGATTATAAATAAGAAAACAAAAATAATTGCGACCATTGGTCCATCTTCTGATAAAAAAGAAATTATTTTGCGTTTAATTGATGCAGGAATGAATGTTGCAAGATTAAATTTTTCTCACGGGAACCATGAAACTCATCAGGAAAAAATAAATATTCTTAAAGATTTAATAAAAGAAGGACATAATATTTCTATTATGTTAGATACAAAAGGGCCAGAAATTAGAAGTGGTGATTTTTTAAATGATGAAGCTCATTTTCAAGAAAATGACATAGTAGAGATTTCCATGATTCCTCAACTTGGAGATAATAAAAAGTTTAGTGTTTCATATCCAGGATTGATTCACGATGTTGAAGTAGGAAATTTAATTAGATTTGATGATGGTAAAATAAGTTTTAAAGTATTAGAAAAAGATTATCAAAAACAATTACTAAGGTGTCAAGCATTAAATAGTCACACAATAAGAAGCAGAAGAAATTGCATTGCCCCATTTGCTAGAATAAGTGCCCCATTTATTTCTAATAGTGATTACGATGATATTGTTTTTGGATGTAAGAATAATATTAATTATATTGCTGCTTCATTTACTAGAAGAAAGCAAGATATACTTGATATAAAAAGAATATTAAAACAAGAAGATAAAGAATTTATTCAAATAATTGCTAAAATAGAAAATCAAGAAGGTGTAGATAATATCGATGAAATTCTTGATGTATGCGATGGAGTAATGGTAGCAAGAGGAGATTTAGGAGTTGAAATACCTCCTGAGGATGTGCCTGTTGTTCAAAGAATGTTAATAAATAAATGTAGAAAAATTGGTAAACCAGTTATTGTTGCTACACAAATGTTAGATTCTATGCAAAAAAATCCAAATCCAACAAGAGCAGAGGTTAGCGATGTTGCTAATGCTATTTTTGAAGTATGCGATGCAATAATGCTTTCTGGGGAGTCTGCAAGTGGAGATTATCCAGTTGAATCTGTAATGATGGAAGCAAAAATTGCAAAAAGAATTGAAAGTATATTGGAATATCATAAATTAGCAGAGGAAGCATTTAGTACATCTACTCAAGCAAATAATGATGCAATAGCATTTTCAGTTGCTAATTCAGCAATTATTACATCATCAAAATTAATTATAGCTTTTAGTGAATCTGGAGCTACTTCAAAAAGAATTGCTAAATATAGACCAAAATGTCCTATAATATCAGTAAGTACCAACCCTAGAAAAGCAAAAGAATTATGTCTTAATTGGGGAGTTTATGGTGTTACAATGTCGGCTATTGAGACAAATCGCGAAGAATTAGATAATCAGGCAATGAATATTGCTAAGAATGCAGGGTTAATAAAAGGGGATACATTTTTATTAACTGGAGGCAATGGATTTGGAAGTACTAATTTTATGAAAATTTTAATTGTAGAATAAATAAGGTGGGGAAAAATAATGGAGTATGGTGTTGGTTATGATATTGGTGGAACATATATTAGAGTAGCAATTATTTCTGAGTACGGGAGTATTATAAAAATTATTAAAGAAGAAACTGGGAAACTAAGAAATGGCGAAGATTTAAGAGATAAAATAGTTGCACTATATCAAAAAATTAATGCTAAAGAATATAACCCTGTGGGAGTAGGAATAGGAATTTGTGGGCCAGTTTATCAAAAAACAGGATATGTTTATGTTCTTCCTAATTTAGGTATAGGAAATTTTAATTTAAAAAAATTAGTTCAAGAAAAAATAGATATCCCAATTTTTGTTGGGAATGATGCAAATATGGCTGGTCTTGCTGAGGCAAAACTAGGTTCAGGGATTAATCATAAAATTGTTCAGTATATAACTGTTTCAACAGGTATTGGTGGAGCCCTTATTATAAATGGTAAGGTTATTGAAGGAAGAGATGGATTTGCCCAAGAAATAGGACATATGATTATTTCTTCTTCAAAAAGAAAGCAAAGCAAAACAACAAATTATGGTTCTTGGGAATCTCAATGCTCAGGAACAGCAATATATAATCGTGCAATTGAAGAAGGATTAAAAGTTAAAAATACAAGAGATGTTTTTGAATTAGAAAAAAAAGAAAATCCAATTGCTCAAAAGATTATTAGTGATTGGATAAAAGATATGGGAATAGCAATAGCTAATATAAATTTATATATTGAACCAAACATTTATATAATTGGAGGTGGAGTTTCCAATTCTGCAAAATTTTATTTTGATAAAATAAAAGAAGAAGTAGATAAATATGTCTTTGAAGGTTGCAAAGGGAAAACAGTTTTAGTTCAAGCAAAACTTGGCCCGGATTCGGGAATAATTGGAGCAGCCCTTCAAGCTTTTTACATTTCTCATTAAGCTAGGATATTCCTAGTTTTTTTATAATTTTATTATTTTTGCATTTTTAATGTTTTCACCATAGTGATTAATAGATAATATTATTTTGTCTTTTGCAAATTCATTTATTAATTTAATTATTTTATTGGCTGTTAATGGATCTATTTTTGCATTCATTTCATCAAGTAAAATAATTTTTGAATTTCTAATTATTACTCTAGCAAGATTTAATAAAACTTGTTCTCCGGTTGAAAAATCAAAATAATTTAGTTTTTCATCTAAACTATTTACTCTATGTTTCAATCCTATTTTTTCTAATGCATTCCAGATAACCTCATCAGGAATATTTTGCTTTAAAAGAGTAAGTTCTTCTTTTATAGTACCATTACTAAAAAATGTATCTTGAAATAAAATTGAAAATAGTGTTGATTTTATTTCACAAGGTAAAGAGCGTGTCGAGATATCATTTATAAAAATATCACCATAAGTTGGAAATATAATTCCACTAATTAGTTTAAATATTGTAGATTTCCCAGCACCACTTCTTCCTTTTAATACAATTTTGTCATTATTTTCTATAATTAAATTAAAGTTTTTAATTATTGGAGTATTTTTTTCATATTCAAAATCTACATTTTTAAATTCTATTCTTATGTTTTTTTCGAAATTTTCAATATTTACATTATTTTCTTGACATTTTGATGCCTCAAATTCGAAAAATTGGTTTATTCTTTTAATTCCTGCCATTGATTTTTGAATAGTTTGTAATTCCATTCCTAAATTTTCAATTGGCTTAAATAAATCTGTTATCAAGTCAATTATACTAACTAAAACTCCAACAGATATACCAAATAGATTATAGTTATAACTTGATATTAAAATAATCAAGACAATTACTATAGTTTTAATTATTTGCATAATTGGAGAAAATATTGAGTCATAAAAGTTGGATTTTTTTATTGTTTGATAGTGATTTTTTAAAACACTAATATATTTATTTTGAAAATAATTGTAAGCTTGAAATGCTTTTATTGAAATTATGTTATCAAGTCCTTCTAAAACAAGATTATTGACATTTCCTTCAATTTTTCTATTATTGATTTGGGCCTTAAACATTAATTTTTTAAATCCAAATGTTATAAAAATTATTAATGGTAATATAGCAATGCTTAAAAATCCAAACATTGTAGAAAAAACAAATATTGAAATAATTATTCCAATCATTTTTAATGAGTCAATTATCATTGAAATAACACCACTAGTGATAAGAGCATCAATTGCATCTACATCGTTACTAAAATAAGACTCTAGTGTTCCAGCATCATTTTTTATAAAATTTATATAATTCATTTTATGGACATGAAGCATCATTTCTTTTCTTAGATTAGTTGATATTCCTTGACTTAGTATAATTAATACCAATTCTTTTATGAAATTAGTTATTCCAATTAAAAGGTAAGTGGCTAAATAAAGTATTGAGAATGACAAAAGTTTTTCAGTTTCACCTTTCAAAATAATATTATCAACAATTATTCTTAAAATTTGTGGGGGTACTAATGCTAAAAGAGTCACAAAAATTATTACTAAAATAATAACAAAAAGAAGTAATAAATGTTTTTTGAAATAATTAATTAAACTTTTCTTTACACTCATATTACTCATTAACTCCTTGCATCAATAGTTTGAAACTATTACATTTGTTAATTAGTAATTTATAATTTTCTAGGCAATGTTTATTTTTTTCAAAATAAATAACTTTATCAGTCAACTCCAAAATATCTTTTTGATTACAAACTATGAAAATCAAGCAATTTTTATAGTTTGTTTTTAAATTCTTGAATATTTTTTTTGCCATTAAAGAGTCAATAGAATTAAATGGATCATCTAGTATGATTATTTTAGGATAGTTGAATATGGCTCTAGCTATTGCTAAGCGCTTTTGTTGACCGCCAGAAAGATTTGCTGTTGAATGAGAAATTATTTGATTATACTTTTGAGGGAAATTTTCAATATCAACGCTTAGTTGGCTATCTATAGCTGCTTGCACATAGTCGCCATTTTTTCCCAAAGAAATATTTTCTTTTATTGATGAATTAAAAATATCAATATTACTTGGTGCATAACCAATTAAATTTTCTGTTTCGTTCTTTTGAATATTTTTAAGTTCAACTCCATTTACATAAATATTCCCAGTATAGTCATATAATCCAGTTAGTAAAGAAGCAAAAGTAGATTTTCCCATATGGACTTTGCCAGATATTCCAATAATTTCTCCTTCTTCAAAACAATAGTTTAAATTTTTTAAAATACAGTTATCATTAAAGCCAAAATTAACATTATTTAACTCTAATTTCAAGTTTCCTGAAATATTATATTTTTCTTTCATATCTATTTGTTTTAGAAATGGTTTACACCTTTCCCAGGATACTTTTGCCTTTTGATAAGCATTAAAAACTTTGCCTGTTTTACTTGCTTTGTTAGCAACAAGAATAAAAGTTGTTAGATAAGCACTGAAAGTTCCAATTTGCCAAACCCCATTAATTACTTTTTGACCAGTAAGATATATTACAAAAATAACACCAATCATTGCTATTATATTATAAATAGGTTCCATTGAACCTTGGAATACCATGGCTTTTATTGACTTTTTTCTAAGATTATTTAAATTGTTTTCGTAATTATTTTGATAGTTTTCACTAGCCCCTAAACTCCTATAATACAATTCATTTTTAATCATTGTTAAGGTTTTTAATTTATTATTGCCAAATTCTTTTTTGTAGTCAAGTGTTGCTTTATAAATAATTTTTTTAAGAATAGAAGAAGAAAATATTGCCAATGCAATAAAAATAAAAACAATAATTGTAGTTTTTAGGTCCATTATTAGCATTGAAATTGAATAACTTAGCATCAAGACAATTGTATCAAAAATTTCGGTGGTTACTTTTCTAATTCCCTCTGCAGTATCAGCAATATCACCTAAATTTTTGTTCATTATATCGCCTTTGTTTTCAGCGTTTATATTATTAATGTCCATGTTCATCAAATTTTTCATGCTTTGAGAACGCATTGTAATTATTATTTTATTTGCTAATAATCTTACAAAATATCTTTTAAAAAAACGATTAATTTGGACAAAAATTACAAAAGAAATAAATGTTACTGATAATTTTAAAATTAATTCCAAAGAATCCCGCAAAAAAAAGGCATCAACTAATTTTCCTTGAATAATTGGTACAAGACTCATTAGACCATTAAATGTTAATCCAGTAATTAAGATTGATATACAAATATATATATGGTTTAAGAAATATGTAGAAATTTTATCTAATTTTCTTTGCTGCATTTTACATCCCTCAAAAACATCATAATGACATTGATATCTAAAGTCAATTTCAATATTTAAGTCAATATAAACGAATGTTGTAAAGATATTGACATTAATAATAAAAAGTATTATAAATATTATATAGTTTAAATTCTTTGAAAAAGACAAGAGTATGTTTAATTTATTATAGAGAGAAGTAAATTGGTGAAATACTTTATAAATTATTTATTACTTACCGCTTTTGAGAATCATTGTGAACAATGACGTTGCTGGCGTTAACAGGAATTAAGTGCACACAATATTATCGTATGGTGTGAATTAAGGTGGTACCGCGGATTTCGTCCTTAGAAAATGTATTTTCTAGGGCGTTTTTTATTTTATTAGTAAAAATTGGAGGAAAGAATTATGTACAAAATTACATTACCAGATGGGAAAATTATAGAAGTAGAAGAAAACAAAAGTTATGGTGATTTATGTTCTAGTATATCACCATCTTTAAGAAAGAAAACTTTGGCAGCCATAGTAGATGATAAAATTACGGATTTATCAGAAATTATTGAAAAAGATTCAAAAGTTAAGTTCATAACACTTCAAGATAAAGAAGCATATGAACTTCTTAATCATTCATGTGCTCATTTATTGGCACAGGCAGTTAAAAGATTATATCCGAATGCTCTTTTTTGGGTTGGGCCAGCAATTGAAGAGGGGTTTTACTATGATATTGATCTACAAAATGAATCAATAAATGAAGAAAATTTACAAGAAATAGAAAAAGAAATGCGATTAATAGTTAAAAATGGTGAAAAAATCACTCATAGAGTATTATCCAAAAAAGAAGCTCTTTTAATTTTCAAAGATAATCCTTATAAAGTAGAACTAATCGAAAATCTTCCAGAAAATGAAAAAATAAGTGTTTATGAGCAAGGTGAATTTATTGATTTATGTAGAGGACCTCATGTAGATAATGTTAAAGAATTAAAAAACTTTAAATTATTAAAAGCTTCGGGAGCTTATTATAAGGGTGATTCTAAAAACAAGATGCTGCAAAGAATTTATGGAGTTTGCTTTTCATCTAAAGAACAGTTAGAAAATCATTTAAATATGCTAGAAGAAGCTAAAAAAAGAGATCATAAAAAAATTGGTAAAGAAATGGAATTATTCATGATAAGTGAATATGGGCCAGGATTTCCTTTTTGGTTACCTAATGGGTTAGTATTGCGTAAACAATTAGAAAATTTTTGGTATAAAGAACATACTCTTGAAGGATATCAATTTATTCAAACTCCAATAATGCTTAATCAAGAGTTATGGCAAATTTCTGGTCATTGGCAAAATTATCGAGAAAATATGTACACATCTGAAATAGATAATCATCTATTTGCCATTAAACCTATGAATTGTCCTGGTGGCATGCTTGTTTATAAAAATAATTTACATTCATATAAAGAATTACCATTAAGAGTGGGAGAATTAGGATTAGTACATCGTCATGAAGCAAGTGGGGCATTGAATGGCTTGTTCCGTGTAAGGACTTTTACTCAAGATGATGCTCATATATACATGAGAGATGATCAAATTGAAAGTGAAGTTGTTCGTTTAATAAATTTTATTGAAAGAATTTATAAAGTATTTGGTTTAACATATGAGGTTGAACTATCAACAAGACCTCTTGATAAATACATAGGAGACATCTCTGTATGGGATAAAGCTGAAAGCGTTTTGGCATCTGCTTGTGAAAAAGCAGGTAAGGATTTAAAAATTAATCCAGGAGACGGGGCTTTTTATGGTCCAAAACTAGATTTTAAAATAAAAGATTCTTTAGGAAGAGTATGGCAATGTGGAACTATTCAATTAGATATGCAAATGCCTGAAAGATTTGATTTAACATATATTGATGCTGATGGTTCAAAGAAAAGACCAATAATGCTACATAGAGTAATATTTGGCTCAATTGAACGCTTTATTGGTATATTGACAGAACACTATGCTGGTAATTTCCCATTATGGCTTGCTCCAATTCAAGTAGAAATTTTACCTGTAAACGGAGAAGCTCATGGTGAATATGCACATAAGTTATATGATAAATTCTTGAAAGATGAAATCAGAGTAAGTATTGATGATAGAAACGAAAAACTAGGCTATCGTTTACGTAGTTCACAACTTAAAAAGGTTTCATATATTGTTGTTGTAGGTGAAAATGAGGTTAGTAATGATTTAGTAACTTACCGTCGACATGGAGATCAAGAACAAATTACCGTAAATTATAAAGATTTCATAAAATTGTTGAAAGATGAAATCGCTTCTAAGCAATAAAACAGAGTTAATCTCTGTTTTTTGTTTAAATCTAAGGTTAAAAGTTATATAATCTATTTATTATTAAGAAAGGATGATAGTATGGGATATTCAAGTTTTTTAAAAAGCAGAAAAGAACTTGCAAAGGAATTAGTTAAAGAGTTATTACATGATTATAAATATGTTTCTTTACTAGGAAGCCATATTGAAGGAGAAACTGTTATGGTTAATAAAGTTTCTACTGCGATTGGTAGCTCTTTTGATGCTCAGTGTGGATTTGTTTTGAAAATTTATAATGGAGCTAGTTACTCCGAGTATTCTTTCAAAGATATTGATAGTAATGTAAAAGATTTTGCTGAAAAAATTAAAAAAGAAATCACATTATCAACATATTTGAGCAAAAAAATGGTAAATGTTGGAATCATGGAAGATAAACCACATATTGAAAAATTTTCAAGACCAGATACTGGTAAAAAATATACTACTGAAGAATTAGTTAAAGTTTGTACTTCACTAAGAGATGAAATGTTAGCAGGGGACAAATTAGTAATTAATGCAGTATCAGTTATTGGTCAGGTAATCGTTTCAAAAATGTTTATCTCAGAGCATAAAGATTTAGAACAATACTATACTTGGACTAATGGCTATTTGATGTGTGTTATGCGCGATAAAGATAAGATGTCAATGGAAAGATCGGGAGTGTGTTATGACAATATGGAAAAGGTCATAAATGAACTTCCATCAAAAGTTAAGCACACTATTGATATAACAAAGAAAATGCTTAATGCAAAACATATTACTCCTGGTGAATATGATATTATTTGTACACCTTCAATTTCAGGCTTAATTGCTCATGAAGCCTTTGGACATGGTGTTGAGATGGATATGTTTGTAAAAAATAGAGCCCAAGCAAAAAACTTCATTGGTCAATATGTTGCAAGCCCACTTGTAACAATGCATGATGGAGGTAAAGCATATAATAGTGTTGCTTCTTACTTTTTTGATGATGATGGTATTTTAGCAAAAGACACAGTTATTATTGAAAAAGGAATACTAAAAAAGGGTATTAGTGATAGCCTTTCTGCCTTGCAATTAGGGACAATTCCTACAGGTAATGGAAGAAGAGAATCTTATAAAAGAAAAGCATATTCAAGAATGACTAATACATTTTTTGCTCCTGGTAGTGATAAACTAGATGATATGATAAAATCAATAAAGCATGGTTATATGCTTTTTGAAACTAATAACGGAATGGAGGACCCAAAAAATTGGGGAATTCAATGTGTTGCTGAATATGGAATAGAAATTATTGATGGAAAATTAACTGAAAACTATGTTTCACCAGTTGTTATGAGTGGATATGTTCCAGATTTATTAAAGTCTATTTCCATGGTTTCTGATGATTTAGAAGTTATTGGTGCTGGTCAATGTGGCAAAGGATATAAAGAATGGGTTAGAGTCAGTGATGGAGGTCCATATTTGAAAGCTAGGGTGAAATTAGGATGATAGAAAAAATTAAGAAAATACTAAATAATAACAAGAAAATTAATGCTTGGAAAATTAATTATAGTGAAATAAAAAGTTGTGAATTATTCTATGTCTTAAAAAAACTTGAAATAAATAGAGCAACACAAGATGTTAGGTGTGATGTAACAATTTATCATGATTTTGATAAGTATAGAGGTTCATCAACTATAGTAATTGAGCCATTTATGGACGAAAATGAAATGGTAAAAGAAATTGATAAGGCAGTCTATCGTGCCTCATTTGTAAAAGATGAGTATTATGACATACCTTCAAAATCTGATGATGAAATGATAAATATCAGTAGCAATTTTTCTGATAAAAGTTTGAATGAATGGGCACAATTAATTACAGATGCTGTTTTTGAGGCCGATGTTTATAAAAATGGTTGGATTAACTCTACAGAAATATTTTTATATGATACAAAAAATATTTTTATAAATTCTAATGGTGTATTTCATGAATACAAAAAATATAGTGGAATGATTGAGGTAATCCCTACATGGAGTAAAAATAAAGAAGAATTTGAGTTATATAAAAATTATGAATTTTCTTCTATTGATTTAAAAAGAATAACGGCTGAAGTTAATGAGATTCTTCTTCAATCTAGAGATAGAAGTGAAGCAGTAAAATTACCAAAAAATGTTGATGTTAAAGTTTTATTGAGTGGAAGAGATATTAATTCATTTTTTAGTTATTTTGCAAATCAACTTCAATATGCCACAGTTTATCAAAAAATGTCAATGTTTGAACTTAATAAATCTTGTCAAGGAAAATCTTTAAAAGGTGATAAGTTAACATTGACGATGTCACCATTTGTTCTTGAAAGTTCATCATCTTCACCAGTTGATTTTGACGGAATAGTTTTGAAAAACGAGCAAATAATTAAAGATGGTATATGTCAAAAATATTGGGGAAATCAAAGATTTGGTTATTACTTGAAGCAAGAAAAGCCAACAGGAATGATTCCGAATATGATAGTAGATGGTGGAACAAAATCTTTATCAGAAATGAAAAAAGAGCCATATTTAGAATGTGTCTCCTATTCAGGACTTCAAGTAGATCCATTTACTGGTTATGTTGGAGGAGAAGTTAGATTAGCATATTATTTTGATGGTGAAAAAACATATCCTGTTACTGGATTATCAATAAGTGGTGATTTGGAAAAAATCAAAGAAAATATGTTCTTTTCAAAAGAAATTATTTCAAGAAAGAATTATAGTGGACCAAGTCATATTGAAGTTCCGTGTTTTAAAATTCTATAAAGATATTAGTTGACATGTTTAATGTTAAATGGTATTATTAATTAGCAAAAACGAATACGTGAAAAGAAGAGGCACCCGCTTCTCACCTGATTGTTTATAACTTTGGGTAAAATGTCACAAAAATTTAGAAATAAATGATTTTTAACGGGTGCGTTTGCACTCGTTTTTATTTGAGTTTGGAGGTGTCAGCTTATAACAGCAGCAAGCAATAATCCTTATGGCGGTAATAGAATGCCAGTTAAGGAAAACGAAGACTTAGTAAATGGATTAATTAGATTTGCAGAAGTCTTAGTAATCGATGAAAATGGTCAATCTCTTGGAGTTAAATCACGTAGAGAAGCTCTAAAAATAGCTGAAGAAGCTAATTTAGATTTACTTTGCGTTGCCCCAATGGCAAAACCACCAGTTTGTAAGATTTTAGATTATGGTAAATATCGTTTTGAACAACAAAAGAAAGCGAAAGAAATAAAAAAGAATCAAAAAATAATTGAAACAAAAGAAGTTCGCTTTACTCCACAAACTGATATGCATGATTTAGAAGTGAAAGCAAAAGCTACTATAAAGTGGTTACAAGATGATTGTAAGGTAAAGGTGACAGTAAGATTTAGAGGTCGACAAATGTCTCACATTGAAGTTGGTAAAGAAACAATGCGAAAATTTTTAGAACTTATTTCAGAATATTGTATTGTTGAAAAAGCTCCACAAATGGAGGGAAGACAATTATTCACCATTCTTTCAAGTAAAAAGAAAAGTTAATTTGTCATATTATTAGGAGGAGTTTATATGCCAAAAATGAAAACAAAAAAGTCTGCAGCAAAGCGTTTTAAAAAAACCGCTAATGGCGGATTAAAAAGAAAACATGCTTATCGTCAACATATTGCTCATGGTTTAACAAAAAAACAAAGACGCCATTTAAGTAAACCTGCTATGGTTCATGAAAGTGACTTAAAGCGTATTAAAGAATTATTTCAAGGATAAAGGGAGGTAAATACAAATGGCAAGAGTACAAGGTGGATTCTCCACTCGTCGTTATCATAAAAAGGTATTAAAATTAGCAAAAGGATATTTTGGTTCAAAACATCGTCTATATAAAACAGCCAATGAACAAGTAATGAAGTCATTAGCTTACTCATATAGGGATCGTCGTAATAAGAAAAGAGATTTCCGTAAATTATGGATTACAAGAATTAATGCAGCATGTAATCAATTAGGAATATCTTATTCAAAGTTTATGTATGGATTAAGAATTGAAGGTATTGAAATCAATCGCAAAATGCTTTCAGAAATCGCGATAACAGATCCAAAAGCATTTGAAAGTTTAGTTGTAACTGCAAAAAAAGCTTTACAAAGTGGTAAGAAACCAGTTGAAAAAGCACCAGTTGAAAAGGCTCCAAAAATCAAAGTAAGTGAAAAAGAAGATGGAAAGGTTTTAGTTGCTGTTGAAGCTCCAGTTAAGGAAAAGAAAGTTACAAAAAAAGCAGTGGTAAAAAAAGAGGCTGTTGAAAAGACAGCACCTAAAAAACCTGTTGTTAAAAAAGAAATTAAAGAAAAAGAAATAGTTGTAGAGGATAAAAAGCCTACAGTTAAGAAGACAACAAAAAAGGTTGAAGAAGAAACTGCTAAAGAAAAGAAAACAACAACTACAAAAAAGAAAACCACTGTCAAAAAAGAAGTTAAAGAAAAAGTAACTGATAAAGAAAAGAAGCCTGCAGCAAAAAAGACAGTTAAAAAAACAACTAAAAAAGTTGCTGAATAATATTTAAAAAAAGAAGGAATATAATTAATTCCTTCTTTTTATTTTGTGAAAACTAAATTCTTTTTTATTTTTCCAATTGATTTCATAAATATAATTGTATCTTTTAAGGTATCTACCATTTTTCTTGGAGCATAATTTAAAGTTTTTGTAGCTTTTTTATGCGAAAACTTTGCATTACTGGTTAGTGTATATAATGAATATGTTGTAAAAAGAGGTGGCTGTTTTTTTGATTTATAATATATTTCACTAAAAGGTGCGGTTAATTTTGCAATCCACATTGGGAATATATATCGTATTGGTTTTTTATTTGTGAATGATGCAATTAAATTCATAAGATCATTAACTTTGAAAAAATCATTTGATAAAATATAACATTCACCCTTTTTCCCCTTATCAACTGCACTTAAAACACCTTTAGCAACATCTCTAACATCTACAAAGTCATATCCTCCATTTAAAGATACTTTTAAATCTCCATTAGCATAGTCAATTAAAAATTGTGATGAATGCGATTTTCCATAATCGTATGGTCCAAATATTCCAGAAGGATGAATAATTATTGCATCCAATCCTTCATTTACTTTATCTAAAACATAGTTTGAGGCAATTGCTTTTGTTTTCGCATATAATCCTACAACTTTATCAGGATTAAATCTTTTCACTTCTTTAATCGTTTTGCCTTTTTTTAGTTCTTCAAATGCATGAACAGAACTTATATAAATAAATCTTTTCACTTTGTTTTCTAGTGCTAAATCTGCGATGTTTTTAGTGCCATTGACATTTACATTAAATACATTAGTGTCAAATTTTGAAGCAATTGATACAATACCAGCACAATGTATAACTACAGTTTCATACATTTCAATATTAGAAAATATGCTATTAAGTGTATCTTTTACTGTTACATCACCATAATAAAACTCAATATTTTTGCTATATTTTTCGTGAATTATATCATTTTGTAAAATTAATGCACGAACCTTACTATTGTTTTTATCAAGTAATTTTAATAATGCTGTTCCAAGATGACCATTAGCACCAGTTACTATATATAATCTTTCCATTCAATTTCACTTCCTTATTTTTATTTAGATATATGAATATTATTTATTATTTTAAGAAATGAATAAATATTGTATAATTTTAGTGGTGATATATTAATGAACATTTTATCCTTTTTAGACGATTATATGAATATAGTTATGGTAATTGAAGCCGATAACTTTATTTTGAATCCTTCTAAACTATATATTGTCGATAAATTATCAAATAAATATTGTGATACTAAAATTATTAAAGAAGAAATAAAAAATAATTCACATATCTATTATATAAATGTTTTGAAATCATTAATAATTGGTGATGAGTACTATATAACTGATAATAAAAATATAAAAAGTCTTGTAGAATATAGATTTATTACCAAGACAAAAAGATTTGAAAAAGAATTTTTTTATGATGATGATGATTTAGGAAGCACCATAAAAAATAACAAGACGTCATTTAAATTATGGGCACCAACAGCAAATAAAGTAGCTTTAAAAATTAATGGATTTTATCATGATATGAAAAGAATTGATAAAGGAATTTGGTATTATAAAATAGATAGAGATTGTCAAGGTGAAATATATAACTATGTTGTAAATGTAAATGGTCAAATAAGTGAAGTTGTTGATCCATATGCCAAAGTTTCAAGTGCAAATTCTACATCTTCGATAGTTGTTGATGTTAAAAAAGTTATAAAAAAAATTAATAGAATACCTTTATCTTTGAAATGCAATTTACAAAATAGCATAATCTATGAATTGTCAGTTTATGATTTTTCAAATGAAAAATATCATAAAAATAAAGGGAAATTCGTATCATTTACTGAAGAAGGATTAGTAAATAAGTTTAATCAACCAGTAGGAATTGATTATTTAAAATATCTTGGAATAACTCATGTTCAATTAATGCCAATAATTGATTTTGCTACTAAAGATGAATTAAATCCTCATAAGTATTATAATTGGGGGTATGATCCAGTCCAATATTTTTGTTTTGAAGGAAGTTATATTAAAAACATTCAAAATTATGAAAGTGGAATATTAGAAGTTTTGCAAATGATAAACATGCTCCACAAAAATAATATTGGTGTCATTTTAGATTTAGTATATAATCATGTTTACAATGTAGAAACAAATTCATTAAATTTGATTGTACCTTATTACTATTTTCTTTACGATAAAAATTGTAATCTTTCAAATGGTTCAATGTGTGGAAATGATTTTGATAGTAGAAGATTAATGGCATGTAAATTAATAATTGATAGCATAAATTATTTGCAAGATAATTTTTTGATTGATGGCATTCGTTTAGATTTGATGGGAATTCTTGATATAGAAACAATAAATGCCATAACTAAAATAGTGAAAAGTAAAAATGAAAAATTTTTAATATATGGGGAAGGATGGAATAATGGTTCATCACTAGATAGTAAAGATAAATCAACATTTATGAATGCCAAAAAAATATCAAGAACAGGGTTTTTTAACGATTATTTTCGTGACAATATTCTTGGTCAACCATGGAGCAGTTCTTCAATGTTTGGTTATGCCTTAGGTGATTTATCAAAGGTTTACTATGCTATAGATGTATTAAAAGGTCATCATAGTAATGATTTTGTAAGTCCACTTCAAAGTATTAATTATTTAGAATCTCATGATGGTTTAACAATGCATGATAAAATTGTAAAAGAGTGCGGAGAGTACAAAGATGATGTGGCAATTTTAGCACTTTCAATGTTATTATTAGCTCAAGGGATTCCTTTTTTACATATGGGACAAGAAGTAAAAAAAGATAAAAATATGTATGATAATACTTATTTGAATCCCAACAATGTCAATAATATTAATTATGATTTAATAAACGATTCTTTAAGTAATATAAAAATTATGAAAGAATTAATAAATTTTCGAAAAAACAATCCAGATTTGTTTTTTGATAATTATGAAACTATTGAAAAAAATGTAACTATAAGTGAGTATTATAAAGTTATTATATATGAGATTTTGGGAGATAATCATCAAGTTAAAATAGTTTACAATGGAACAAATTATGATAGTAATTTTAAAAAAATGAGTTTTTCGAAAGTAATTTTGTCATCAAAAAGTATTTCAATTATAGACGGGGATATAATAATTCCCCAAAAATGCTTTGTTATATTTGAAGTTTAATTTAAAAGTTTGGAGGTAATTTATTTATGTCACACATTGATGATTATTTAATGGGAAAAAATATTAATGCATATGAATATTTTGGAGCACATTTTTTGTCTTATGATAATAAACAAGGTGTGATTTTCAGAGTGTATGCACCATTTGCAAAACAGATCGAGATAATTGGAAATTTTAATAATTGGCTAGGTAGTAGTCACAGAATGAATAAAGTAGAATGGCAGGGAGTTTTTGAACTTTTTATTCCTAATTTAGAAAATTATGATCAATATAAGTATCATATTTTAACAAATGATAATACTTGGATTGATAAAAGTGACCCTTTTGCTTTTTATTCAGAATTAAGACCTAGTTCTGCTTCAAAAATATTTAATATTGAAGACTTTTTTTGGCATGATGAAGGATATATGAAAAATAGAAAATTAGATTATAATATACCAATGAATATATATGAAATGCACTTAGGCTCATGGATAAGAGATTTTGATGGAAGAATCTTTTCTTATCAAGAATTTGTAGAGCATTTAATAGATTATTTAAAAGATAATAATTTTAATTATGTAGAATTTTTACCTCTTATGGAGCATCCGCTTGATGGTTCTTGGGGTTATCAAGTAACTGGTTTTTACAGTATTACATCAAGATATGGTAACCCATATCAACTTATGCACTTAATAGATGAACTTCACTTAAATGGAATAGGAGTTATTTTTGATTTTGTAGCAGTTCACATGGTAAAAGATGAATTTGGATTATCAATGTTTGATGGTAGTCCTGTTTATGAATATGATGATGTTAAAAAAAGAAATAATAATTGGGGAACTGCAAATTTTGATTTTTCAAAAGGTCAAACAAAAAGCTTTGTTTCTTCATCAATTAATTTTTTTGCTAAATACTATCATCTTGATGGTCTGCGTTTGGATGCCATTAGTAATTTAATTTATTATAATGGTAATAAGGGATTAGGATTAAATAATGAAGGAATTAGTTTTTTGAAATTTATTAATAAAGAAATTCATAAAGAGCACCCTTCATTATATATGATAGCAGAAGATTCTACTGACTTTCAAAAAGTAACTTTACCTGTTTCTAACGGTGGATTAGGATTTGATTATAAATGGGATTTAGGGTGGATGAATGATACTTTGAAATATTATTCTATTGATCCTATTTATCGAAAACATGAGCATTCTAAGATAACGTTCTCGATGTATTATTTTTTTAGTGAAAAATTTATTTTGCCTTTTTCACACGATGAAGTTGTTCATGGCAAAAAATCAATTATCAATAAAATGTGGGGTAATTATGAGGAAAAATTTGCTCAATTACGAAATTTATATACATACATGTATACTCATCCAGGGAAAAAATTGAATTTTATGGGAAACGAAATTGCTCATTTTCGTGAATGGGATGAAGATAAACCTCTTGATTGGTTTTTGTTTGACTATGATTTGCATAAAAAATTTAATGTATTTTTCAAAAAAATAACTTCAATATATAAAAGATACAAATCTCTTTATTATGATGAATATAATTTTAATAACTTTAACTATATTATGGCCGACAATAAAGATCAAAGCATTTTTGTTTATGAAAGAAAAACAAAGACTTCAAGTCTAATCGTAATTTTAAATATGACTCCAAATCGCTATGATTATTATGAATTTGGTGTCCCTTATAGTGGAGAATATAAGGAAATATTAAATAGCGATGATGTAATTTATGGAGGAACTGGAATAGTAAATAAAAATAGTATATTAATAAGTGGAGGAGACGCATTAGATAAATGCAATCAAAGACTGGGCTTGAAAATTGGACCTTTTGCATCCATAATATTGAAATATAAGGGAAGGCAGGAATAAGATGTTTAAAGATAAAAAAGAATTTTGTCAAATATTTGAAAAAAAATTAATTGAAAAGTACGGGCGTTCTTTATGTGATGCTCATTTAGATGAATATTATGATATTCTTGGTACAATGATTCGGGAATATTCTTCTTTAAAATGGAAGCACACAAAAGATGAAATAGAAAAGAAACAGGTGAAACAAGTAGTATATTTTTCAATGGAATTTTTGATTGGTAAATTATTGAAAAATAACTTGTATGATTTAGGAATATATGATGTTGTAAAAGATGGTCTTAAAGATTTAAATATTAATCTTGAAGATCTTATTGATACTGAAAAAGAAGCGGGTTTAGGTAATGGTGGTTTGGGACGTTTAGCCGCATGTTATATGGATTCAATAGCTGCATGTGGTTATGCTGGCCATGGCAATTCAATAAGGTATGAATTTGGTTTTTTTAAACAAGTAATAGATAATAAAAAGCAAGTAGAAGTTCCTGATCAATGGTTAAAAAATGGTAATGTTTGGGAAGTGAAAAAACCCCATAGAAAGATAGATATAACCTTTTATGGAAATGTTGAATCTTTCTATGAAAACGGAAGAAATTATTATAGATTAACAAATGCTGAGCATGTCAATGCTGTTCCATATGATGTACCAATGATTGGCTATAAAAATGGAATAGTTAATACACTTAGATTATGGTCTGCAGAGCCTTCTGATGAATTATTACCTAAAGATAAAGATTTTTATACATATTTAAATGAAGTAAAACAATTATGCTATGGATTATATCCTGATGATTCTACAGAACAAGGGAAAATATTAAGATTAAAGCAGCAGTATTTTTTTGTATCTGCAGGTATTAAAACTAATATAAATTATTATATGAAAACTCATAATAATCTTGATGATTTTCCTCTTCATTATGTGTTTCAATTAAATGATACTCATCCAGTTCTTGGAATTCCTGAATTTATGAGGTTACTTCTTGATGAATATAATTATGAATGGGATGATGCTTGGAAAATAGTAACATCAACTTTTGCCTATACTAATCATACTATTATGAGTGAAGCTCTTGAAAAATGGCCAACACACTATATTAAAAACTTACTCCCTAGAGTTTATACTATAATAGAAGAGATAAATAGAAGATTTAGTAACTATGTTCGTCAAAAAACTAATTCTGATGATATTGTAAAAGATACATTAATAATAAAAGATGGGTTAGTATATATGACAAATCTTGCAATTGTAGGTAGTTATTCAGTAAATGGAGTCGCAACCTTGCACAGCGAGATTTTAAAAAATCAAGTTTTAAAAAGATTTTATCAAATTTTTCCAAATAAATTTACTAATGTAACAAATGGTATTTCTCATAGAAGATTTTTAGCATTTTCTAATCCCCAATTATCAGATTTAATAGCAGATTATATTGGCAAAGATTGGATAAAAGAACCGGCTAAATTAGAACAGTTATCTTATCATATTGATGATCAAGAAGTAATCAAAAGATTTTTAAGTGTTAAAGAAGAAAGAAAGAAAATATTAGCAAAATATATAAAAGAACATAATAATATTGAAGTTGATATTAATTCTATTTTTGATATTCAAGTAAAAAGATTGCATGCTTACAAAAGACAAATGCTCAATATATTTCACATAATATATTTGTATCAAGAAATTAAAAGTAATCCTGAATTTAAAATGATTCCTAGAACATTTATATTTGGAGCAAAGGCAGCGCCCTCATATGCTTTTGCTAAAAAGGTCATTGAACTTATATGTCATATAGCGGAAAAAGTAAACAACGACAAAGATATTAGTAAATGGTTTAAGGTTATATTTATTGAAAATTATAATGTTACTAAAGCAGAAATTATTATGCCAGCTTGTGATGTTTCTGAGCAAATTTCATTATCAGGAAAAGAAGCTAGTGGTACAGGAAATATGAAATTTATGATGAATGGAGCATTAACATTAGGAACAATGGATGGTGCCAATGTTGAAATATGTAATTTAGTAGGAAAGGAAAATATAATTATTTTTGGAATGCACGATGATGATGTTGTAAAATTAAGAAATTCTGGAAAATATGATGCAAAAGAAATATATAAAAGCAATCAAGTGATAAATAAAATAATGAATTCTTTAATTGATGGAACTTTTTGTACAGAAAAAGAAAAGTTTTCATTAATATTCAATGAGATATTATTAAAAAATGATGAATATTTTCTATTTGAAGATTTCAAAGATTACATTGATTCTCAGCAAAAAATTGATTATTTATATTTAGAAAAAGAAAAGTGGGCTAAAATGTGTTTAACAAATATTGCAAAATCAGGCTATTTTTCAAGTGATAGATCTATCAATGATTATGTTGAAAAAATATGGAATTTAACAAAAATATAGGGGTGATAAAATGTTTTATAATTTACAAGAAATATTTGATATGCAAGAAAAATTAGATAGCCATATTCATTCTCTTCATAATGTAGATTATGAAAACACTTATAAGAAAAGAATACTTGCATTCTTAGTGGAAATTGGGGAATTGGCTAATGAGACTCGTTGTTTTAAATATTGGAGTTTAAAGCCATCTTCAGATAAAAAAATTGTATTAGAAGAATATGTTGATGGTATTCATTTTGTTGTTTCATTAGGTATTTTCTTAAAATATATTGATAGGGAAAAAACTGAGGTTTTTAACTGTAAAAAAAATATTTCTATGACTGAGTGCTTTTTGGATTTATATAACAGTGCTTGTAATCTTTATAATAATCTAAATTTAATGACATATAAACACCTGCTATCGAGATTTTTAGGACTTGGTGAAAAACTAGGATATTCATATAATGAGATTTTAAGTGCTTATTATGCAAAAAATAAAATAAATTATCAAAGACAAGAGAATAATTATTAAGGAGTGATAGTGTGGATAGAGCAAGTGGGATTTTAATGCATATTTCTAGCCTTCCATCAAACTATTTTATCGGATCTTTAGGAAAAGAGGCCGAGAAGTTTGCAAGTTTTTTACATGATTCTGGGCAAAAATATTGGCAAATACTTCCACTTAATCCTATAGATGCTGAAAATTCTCCATATTCATCTTCTGATTCTTTTGCAGGTAATATATATTTGATTGATATAGAAAAATTAGTTGAAGATAATTTTTTAGAATTAGTTGATTTAGAAGAAATTCCAATATCTAAGATGTATATAACAGATTATAAAAAAGCTAGAGAAATTAAAGATAAATTACTATTAATAAGTTATAATAAATTTAAAATTAGAAATAAATTAGACGAATATGAAGAATTTGTTTTTGAAAACAAATCTTGGCTAAATGATTATGCATTATTTATGTCATTATTTGATTATTTTAAAAAACAATGGGATGAATGGCCATTACCATTAGTAAAAAGAAATAAAAAAACCATTTTAGAGTACCAAGAAAAATTGGAAAAAGAAATAGATTATTATAAATATGTACAGTATTTATTTTATAAACAATATAATGATTTTAAAAATATGCTGAAAAAATATGACATAAAATTAATTGGAGATATTCCAATGTATGTTTCATATAATTCTGTTGATGTTTGGAAAAATCAAAAAAGTTTTTTGTTAAATCAAAATAGAAAACCAAAATATTTATCAGGTGCTTCTCCAGATTCGATGTCAGTAAAAGGACAATTATGGGGAAATCCAATTTATGATTACAATATTATGAGAAAAAATAATTATAAATTTTGGAGAAATAGAATTAAGCATGCAAGTAGGCTATGTGATGTTTTGAGAATAGATCATTTTAGAGCTTTTGATAGTTACTATATTATTCCTAGTCATAACAAAGATGCTAGCAAGGGACATTATATTAAAGGAGAAGGAAAGAAATTATTAGATGTAATAATTAAATCCGCAAAAAATTGTGAAATAATTGCTGAAGATTTGGGAGATATTCCTCAAAGTGTTATGAAATTAAGAAATTATTATAAAATTCCAGGTATGAAAATACTGCAATTTGCTTTTAATAATGATTCTAAAAACCCATATTTACCTCATAATTATGAAAAAAATTGTGTTGCATATTTGGGCACACATGATAATGAGATAATCTCAAGGTGGTGGAACAATTTAGATAATGATACTAAAAGACAGGTATATTCTTATTCTGGAATAGAAACAGAGCATGAACTTAATAGAAAATTAATGAAATTATTGAGTAGAAGTAATGCATCTTTGGTAATATTTTCTATTCAAGATGTCATTGGAGATATAAATTTGAAAAGAATGAATACGCCAGGTATTGCTAAAGGAAATTGGGGTTTCATGTTAAATCCAAATCTTATTGATGAAAGTATAATAAGTTATCTATCCTCACTTTCAAAATTATTTAATAGGTAGAAAAGATGTAAGCGCTTTGTCAATTGTAATTAATACAAGATATATATATAATATATCTTTGTAAGGGAGCGATAATTATGGAGAATAAAGAAAGAATAAAATTTATAAAAGAATTTACTGAAGTAGATGGTATTTCTGGTCATGAGAAAAATGCTAGTCGTGTTTTTAAAAAATATGTTGAAGGCTATTATGATGAATTAAGTTATGATAATCTTGGATCAATAATTGCTAAACAAAACGGTAGTGATGATTTAAAAATTATGATAGCAGGTCATATTGATGAAGTTGGATTTTTAGTAAGTAAAATAGAATCTGAAGGATATCTAAGATTACATCCAATTGGTGGATGGTGGCCACATGTATTATTAAGTCAAAGATTGGAAGTTTGTACTAGTGAAGGCAAAAAATTCATGGGAATTGTAGGGTCAACTGCCCCTCATGTTTTACAACCAGATCAAAGAAATAAAGTAATGGACTTAAAGCAGATTTATGTTGATATTGGTATTTCAAGTAAAGATGAAGTTGAAAAATTAGGAATTCGTCCTGGAGATCCTGTTACTCCTGTAGCAGAATTCATGCAACTAGCAGATCCAAAATATTGGGCTGCTAAAGCATTTGATGATCGTCTAGGGGCTGCTGTTGGAATTGAGGTATTACATAATTTAAAAGGCAAAAATCATCCTAATGCTGTTTATGCTGTTGGAACGGTTCAAGAAGAAGTTGGTCTTAGAGGCGCAAGAACTGCTGTTTACGCTGTAAAACCTGATATTGCTTTTGCTCTTGATGTAACAATTGCAGGAGATGTTCCTGGAATGAGTACAGAAGCAAAGTTGGGTAAGGGTGTTTCAATTTCATTTGCAGATGGTAGTGTTATTGGGCATAAGGCATTAATTAATACATTAATTGATATTTGTAAAGAGAAGAATATACCTTATACATTTGATATGTTGGCGGCTGGTGGAACAGATTCTGGCGCTATGCATATATTTGGAGAAGGAGTGGTTAATTGTACATTATCAATACCTGCAAGATATATTCATTCTCACTATGGAATAGTTCATGAAACGGATTATTTGGCAGCAATAGATCTTCTAACAGAATTTTGTATGAGATGCGATAAAAAAATGTATCAAAAACTTCAAGAAAGTAAAAGATAAATTTTAAAAAGATGCTTTGCATCTTTTTTTTATTAAAAAATCCTTGCATAAAACAGTCTATTAGTAATATATTTATACTATATTATTTTTTTATAAGGAGAGTGAAGGAATGGAAAAATATACAAAAAAAGACATATTAGAAATAGTTAATAAAGAAGATATTAGATATATTTGCTTACAATTTAGTGATATGTTAGGGATGGTCAAAAGTGTGGAAATTCCTTCATCACAATTGGAGAAGGCCTTAGATAACAAAATAATGTTTGATGGTTCTTCAATTGAGGGCTTTATTCGTATTAATGAAGCAGATATGTATTTACATCCCGATTTTTCAACTTTTTTGATTCTTGATTGGGAAAATAAGACAGGTCCTAAGGTTGCAAGATTGATTTGTGATGTTTATAAACCTAATGGTAATCCATTTGAAGGTGATCCTCGATATATTTTAAAAAGAAATTTACAGAAAATGGAAAAATTTGGTTTTTCAAAATTTAATGTAGGATTTGAAGCTGAGTTTTATTTGTTAAAAACCAAAGATAATGGAAGTGCTAAATTAGAGTTTTCTGATCATGGTGGATATTTTGATATGGCACCAATAGATAGAGCAGAAGAGTGTCGAAGAGATATTGTAATTTCTTTAGAAAATATGGGGTTTAAAATGGAAGTTTCTCATCACGAGGTTGGACCTGGTCAAAATGAAATTAATTTCACATATGCTGATGCATTATCAGCTTGTGATAATATTCAAACATTTAAAATAGTGGTAAAAAATATTGCTCGTAAATATGGATTATATGCTACTTTTATGCCAAAGCCAGTAGAGGGTTTTGCGGGTAATGGAATGCACACTAATTGTTCATTACAAGATATTAATGGTAATAATGCCTTTGATGATCCACAAGATGCAAATGGTCTTAGTAAAATATGTAGAAAATGGATTAGTGGTATTTTAAATCATTCACATGGATTATGTGCTGTAACTAATCCAACAGTAAACAGTTATAAACGTTTAGTTTCAGGCTACGAGGCACCTTGCTATATTGCTTGGGCAGATTCAAATCGTTCTACTATGATTAGAATTCCTTCTGTTAGAGGCTCTTCGACTAGAACTGAGATTAGAAGTGTGGATTCTAGTACTAATCCTTATCTAGCAACAGCAGCGATATTATCTGCTGGATTAGATGGAATAGAAAACTGTGAAATTCCAATAGAAAATGTTAGTAAGAATTTGTTTAATGCAACTCAAGAAGAATTAAACTCATTAAAAATTGGAAGTTTACCAGAAAATCTAAAAGAAGCAATAGAATTTTTGAAAAAAGATGATTTGCTTGTAGAATGCTTAGGTAATCATACATATAATAAATTTATAGAAGCAAAAATGTGTGAATGGGAAAAATATAGAACTCAAGTAACAAAATGGGAAATAGATTATTATTTAAATAAATTATAGTTCATACTATAATTTATTTTCTTTTAAATACCTTTCCATGATGTTAAAATGAGAGCATTAGAGGTGAATCATGTGCATATAAATTTTCATACCCATACTAAGTTATGTAATCACGCTGTTGGTGAAACTGAAGATTATGTTAAATCGGCAATTGCAAAAGGTTTTAGAATAATTGGCATGAGTGATCATGGTACTATACCAGAATCATTTATGGACAAAAATACATATCATTATTTGTGGTTGCAAAGACATATGCGACTTGAACAAATGGAAAACATCTATTTTAAGCAGATTGATGAATGTAAATTAAAGTATGCTGACAAAATAAAGATTTATAAAGGTCTTGAAATAGAATATTTAAGTAATCATATTGATTACTATAAATGGCTTAAAAATAAAGTTGACTATTTAATTCTTGGTCCACATTTTTATCAATATAATAATAAAATAATGAATGTTTATGAAACAACCACTAGGTTTGATAATATTGATGGATTCGCAAATACAATTGAAGAAGCTTTAGATACAAAATTATTTTCTTTTTTAGCTCATCCAGATATTTTTATGTTTAATTATATATCAAAAGATGACATACTTCATAAATGGGATGAAAAATGTGAGCAAATAACAAGAAGAATTGTTGAGTCTACAATAAAAAATGATGTTTTTATAGAATTGAACTGTGGAGCAGTTCATCTTGGAAAAAATAAATTTAACGAATTTTATTATCCGCGAAGTGAGTTTTGGAAAATTGTTAAGCAATATCCTAACGCTAAAATAGTTATTGGAAGAGATGCGCATGATTATCAAAATTTTAATGATGAAATTACAAAAGTAATTGAAAAATTTGCTAGGGAACTGGGGCTTAATATTATTGAAGATTATGATATAAGAAAGGAATGATATGAATGAATTCAAAAGTAAAAAGGATAGTTTTAGATTTATGTATTTTAATAATACCAGTTTTGATAATGTTTTTTGTTACTCCCTATTTACCTGAACAAATTCCGATGCAGTGGAATGCAAGTGGAGAAGTAAATTGGTCAATTCCTAATAAATTTGGTCCACTTTTAGGAGTAATTCCTTTCATTTTATATGAATTGGTAAGAATGAAATATGATAAAAAGAAAAATGTATAAAATAGTATTAATAGATTTGGATAATACTTTATTAAATTTTGATAAAGCTGAAATTGAAGCTTTTAAAAAAATAGTTCGAGATTATAATATTGTTTATGATGCCAAATTGTACAAAAAATATAAAAAAATAAACGAAGAATATTGGTTAAATTTTGAAAAAGGTTTTATTAGTAAGGAAAAGTTAGTTATAGAAAGATTTAAAAAAACTTTTGAAAATATCAAAACAAATATTGACTATGAAGTTTTAAATTCTAAATTTTTAAATTATTTAAGCGAAATTATTTTTTATGAAGATAATTGTTTAGAAATTTTAGAATATCTCCAAAAAAAATATGAAATAATAATTGTGACAAATGGTGTTATAAGTGTTCAAAATAAAAGATTAAAAATATCAGGAATAGATAAATATATTGATGGCGTTGTTTATTCTGAAGAAGCAGGTTTTAATAAACCTAGAGTTGAGTATTTTAATTTTGTTTTTAAAAAATATAATTTAAGTTCTTTTAAAAAAGAGGATTTAATAATAATAGGTGATTCTTTGGGAAGCGATATTCAAGGGGCTAATAATATGAAAATAGATTGTATTTGGTACAACAATAAAAAAAGCACCATAAATTATGATTTAAATATTAATTATATTATTACTAGTTTGGAAGATATAAAAAGCATTTTATAGGGAGGATTTATTAATGGAAGATATTATTAAAAAAATTGTGAAATTTAGAGATGAAAGAAATTGGAAGCAGTTTCATACTCCAGCTAACTTAGCAAAATCTATAGTAATTGAAGCCGGAGAATTACTTGAATGTTTTCAGTGGGATGACAATAATTATGATATTGATAATGTAAAAGATGAATTAGCTGATGTGTTAATATATTGTTTGCAAATGTGCGATGAATTAGAATTAAATGTTAGTGATATTATAAGTAAAAAAATGCTTAAAAACGAAGAAAAATATCCTTTAGATAAATCAAAGGATACTTCAAAAAAATATAATAAATTATAAAGAATAGTTTTGCAACTATTCTTTTATTTTAAAAATTCAACATTATAATATTTGGAAAGAAAATCATTAAAATGCCTATTAAAAGCATAATTATTCCACCAATTAGACTAGAATATTTGCCAATTTTATTTGAAATACCTTTAAGTTTTAAAGTTGTAATAACTGTAATAAAAACAAAAAGATCATCAATTAGGAAAAATAATATATAAACTAGTACATAACCTATTGCTTGTATACCAGAAATGTTGTTAATAAGTAATATTTGAGAAAATAATACTGGTAAGCCTGTAGAGCATGCAAGTTCAATAAAATTTACAACAATTGCCAAAACAATGACTCCACCTACAGCAATTAGCAAACTTTTTTGAGATGTCAGTCTTTGAATTCTTTGCATAAGTTTCATGCGTTGATTTTCATTTGTTACTTCACATCCAACATCTTTATTTTTTAAATTCTTAAAAAAGTTATATAAATTGTATATACCTGCTCCCATCGCAAAAGCACCAATTATTATTTGGAAAATGGTTTTTGCACTGATTAAAGAAATTGTTTCTATCCATGCCATCATTATTATGAAATAAAAAATGGCTGATGTTAGTAAAAATATTCCCCCAATTATCCAAATTCTTTTTTTATCTTTTGTTGGTAAAAGTAAGGTTATTAAAAATATTAAAACCCACATTGCACAAGGATTAAATCCATCAACAAGTCCAAGAACAACAGATATTAGTATTAAAGAAGTGTTTTTGATATTAATATTTCCAATTATTGGTAAATAAAACTCATCATCACTTGATAAATCAAAATCACTATTACTAATTGGCTGATTATTTATTATTTTTGAGGTCACATCAATAAAATCATTATTTGTATATTTCTCAACATACTTTGTTATTTGAGCGCTCACATAGACATTATAACCGACATAATGTTTACCACCTAAAGTTACAAAAGGAGTTGCAACTTGATCTTCATCAAATGCTTCAGCTATTTTATTTAATAATTCAGCACTTTCGGGGTTATCATCATTAATCATGTATTTAATGATATTAACATTTTCGTATTCTTTTTTAATATCATCCAAAAGATTTTCAATTTTTGCACAACTACTACAATTTTCAACATGAAAAAAATAAATATTAACTTCATTGGCCACATTTGTATCAAGACTTTTAATACTTATGGGGTTTATTGAAGTAAATAATAATGAAAGACCTAAAAATATAGACTTCAAAAATTTACTTATCATTTATTAACTCCTCGATTTGTTTTTTTAATTCTTTGTATGACTTTTCACCAATAATTCTTAAAATTTCTTCATTATTTTTTTCAATAATTAATATTGGTAAAATTTTACCAATATTATATTTTGCTGTTTTGTCTTTATCAAAATCAAAATCAAAATTAATATATTCAAAATTGCTAAATTCAGATTTTAATCTATCGTATTTCTCACTCATAATCAAACAACTTGGACACCATAAGGCGCTTATAATAATAATTTTAAACATTCTTTAACATCCTTTTTATTTGCTCAACGAGCATATTAATTTCCTTTTTAGTAGTAAGATAAGATAAACTTATTCTAATACTCGTTCTTGCTAATTTTAAATCATTAGTTAAAGCATAAATTGCAAGAGATTTTGATTCATCGCTTGAACATGCTGTGTGATTAGATATATATATATCATTTTTAGCCAATTCTTTCACCATCTTTTTACTGGAAAAAGAAGGGATACTAATATTTAATATATGAGGTAAACATTCTATAGTACTATTTATTTTAATTTCCTTAATCTTTTCAAGTTCTCCCCGTAAATATTTATTTATCATTGCTACATGATTATATTTTTTATCAAAGTTTACATACATTAATTCTAAGGCTTTTCCCATTGAAAGAATTAATGGTGTTGCAGGAGTTCCACTTCTATATATTGTTGTGCTTTTTCCACCATGAATTTGTGGGTCTAATTGTAAATTATTTTTCTTAATTAAAGCTCCAACTCCTTTGATTCCATAAAATTTATGGGCAGAAAAGGAAATTAAATCAATTTGTGATAAATCAATTCTTTCTTTTCCTATACTTTGTGTCATATCACAATGAAAAATACAGTTTTTATGTTGCTTTACAATTTTGTTTATTTCATTTATTGGTTGACGTATTCCAATTTCACTATTTACTGAACCAATTGAAACGAGTACAGTATCATCATTGATTAATTTTTTAAGATGTTCTAAATCAACAATACCTTTATTGTTACTATTAACTATTTGAACTTTAAATCCAAGGGTTCTCATGTAATTTATTGAGGCAATTATTGAAGAATGCTCATAATAAGTAGTAATTATTTGTTTAGATTGATTTGCATATTTAAAAGCTATTCCTTTGATTGCTAGATTATTAGACTCTGTTGCTCCACTTGTATAAATTATTTCTTGATCTTTTAACTTTAAAAGTGATGATATTTTTTTACTACAACTATTAATAGCTTTAAAAGAGTTTTTCCCTAGAGAATGAATTGAATTTGCATTTCCTATATATCTAAGGGAAACATCTTCAAAATATTTAAGAACTTTAATATTAACAGGTGTAGTTGCACTATAGTCTAGATAAATCATATTATCACCTCTAAATCTACTATATTATAAATAATAATTTTTGCTTATGCAAAGCATATTATAATTTTTACACTAATGATATTGAAATAAGACTATATATTTGTTAGAATTGTAAAAATTAAAAGGGGGCATTAGGATGAATGAATTGACTAGTATAAAACAAGGATTAACATTTGATGATGTTTTGTTAATACCTCAAGAATCGGAAATATTACCAAGTGAGGTTTCACTAAAAACAAAATTAACAAAGTCCATATCTTTAAACATTCCAATTATTTCAGCAGCAATGGATACCGTTACTGAATATCAGTTAGCAATTGCTTTAGCAAGGCAAGGAGGAATTGGAATAATTCACAAAAATATGTCCATAGAAGATCAAAGCAAACAGGTAGATTTAGTAAAAAGAAGTGAATCAGG
>JAQUUH010000005.1 GCA_028693955.1 Bacilli bacterium | reverse complement strand
TTCAACAAAAAATCCTGACATAATTATTCCACTTACTATACCATCATAAACAAATCCAATTTTATCTTCCATATACTCAGCTTTTTTCATATCTTCAACATCTCTTTCAATTTGATCTGCTTTTCTTTCGGAAATTGAATTTTGCATAGCAATATATGTTACTTCTTCTAATAGTTCTTCATAATTTATTTTTTGAGGCTTTGCATACATTTTCAACAAACGATGCGCTAATAAATCTGGATAACGTCTTATTGGCGAAGTAAAATGACTATAACATTTACTACCCAATCCAAAATGGCCAATATTAACGCTGTCATATTTTGCTTTTGCAAAACTTCTTAGCATCAAAGTTGTTATTACTAATTCTTCTGGTTTGCCTTGGATTCTTTCTAATAGTGCTTGTAATGTCTTAGGATGAACTCCATTTTTATCACCAACCACTTTATAACCAAGTGGAGATATCTGCATATTAAAAATAGACATACTTTTTTGTTTTGGTTTATCATGAACTCTATATATATATGGTAACTGTTGCCAAAAAACATGAGTTGCTGTTGTTTCATTTGCTACAACCATGAAATCTTCTATTAATTTTTCAGCAATACCTTGAGTTCTTAATACAACATCAACACATTTTCCTTCCTCATTTAAAATAACCTTTGCTTCTGGAGCATTTAATTCTATTGCTCCTCTTTCTTTGCGAACGTTTTGGAGTATTTTTGATAGTTCCAACATATTTGTTAGCATCAAAGCAAGTTCAGGGTCATATTCATGCTCATTGGCAAAAAATTTATTTGTTAATGTATAATTTAGACGATATTTAGAACGAATTACACTTGGAGTTATTTTATAGTTTACTACTTTACCTGCTTTATTTATTTCCATTATGCAACTCATAGTTAATCTATCCTCATTAGGATTTAAAGAACAAATTCCATTTGATAAAATATGTGGAAGCATCGGAATAACATAATCTGCCATATAAATTGATGTTCCTCTTTGAAAAGCATCTTTATCAATTAATGACCCTTTAGTAACATAATTTGAAACATCTGCAATATGTACACCAAGTTCATAATTACCATTATCAAGTATTTTCATTTCTATAGCATCATCTAAGTCTTTTGCATCTTCACCATCAATTGTAAATATTAAATGACTACGTAAATCTAATCTATGCTTTAAGTCTTCTAAAGAAATTTCTTTAGATTTTTCAGATGCTTCTTTTAAAACATCATCTTCAAATTCTACCGGAACTTGATGCTTATAAATTATAGACATTATGTCCACTCTTGGGTCATTTTTATGTCCCAATATCTTTTGAATTTTACCTCTAATTTCTTTGTCAAAATCTACTATATTAACAACAACTTTATGACCTTCTACTGCTTTTAAATTATCACCTTTAGCTATATATATTCTAAATGGCAAATATTCATCATCTGGTACAACATAATCTCTTTTACTAGAATGGAATTCTCCAACAACAAACTCATTTCCTCTTTCTAGAACTTTAAAAATACTTGCATACCTTTCATCAAGAGGTTTTATCAAAACACTGTCATAACAAAAAGCATCTTTCATATCAGCATCTTCTACCCTAAGGTCTTTTTCTTCACTACTTTTTTCATCATAGTATCTTACTATTCCAAATTTTTTAAAAACTTTAACTACTTTAGCTTTAACAAGTCCAAATCTTGTAGCAAGAAAATATTCCTTCTTTTTAGAAGAAAAAATAATTCCTTCTTTTTCAAGAGCTTCAATAATTGGAAATAAATCATCACGATTGATATTAAGATCTTTTGAAATAGCAAAAATATCGCGACCATTATAATTTCTTTGCTCCAAATACTCTAGTAATTTCTTTTGTAAATTTTCCATTCATATTCCCCCTTTTAAAAGCAAAAGAGGCATAAGCCTCTCAAAGATGTTATTAAATATTAAACATTTTCTAACAATCTAACAATTATTGCTAGAAAAAAGAATGCTCCCGCTAATCCAAATGTAACATAGGACAATATCTTTTCTGGCCCTCGTTCTTTAATATTAGCAAAAGAGTGAGATCCAATTCCTCCCATAATGGATGAAGAGGCTCCATCAGATTTTCCCCCTTGTAATAAACTCAAGATTACTATTAACACCGCAACTACAATAAATATTATATCTAGTGCTACCATTTTATTTCCTCCAATCAATATTTATAAGATAAATGAAAAAAATCATTCATTTATTATATTACCACATTTTATAGGTAACCTGGCAAGAATTTAATTTAACTTTATAAATCTTAGTCTTCACTTTTTAGTTCTAAGATTATGTCCCTTAATTCAGCTGCACTTTCAAAGTCTAGCTTTTTAGCAGCTTCGTTCATTTGCTTTGTTAAAGAAGCTAATAATTGTGTCTTGGATTTTGAAGAAAGTTTTTTGTTTTTAGAAATATATTTGTCAATACCTGTTACTTCTTCACTAACATGAATTGGTTCGTGAATTTCTTTAATAATTGTTTTAGGAATAATATTGTTTTTGATATTATGTTCATTTTGTATTTGGCGACGACGATTGGTTTCATCTATGGCTTTTATCATAGAATCTGTCATGTTATCTCCATATAAGATAACTTTCCCATCAACATTTCTTGCTGCTCTACCAATAGTTTGGATTAAAGAGCGATATGATCTTAAAAAACCCTCTTTATCAGCATCCAAAATTAATATTTTAGCAACCTCTGGTATATCTAATCCTTCTCTTAAAAGGTTAATACCAACAAGAACATCATATTTTCCTTTTCTTAATTCATAAATTATTTGTGTTCTTTGCAATGTCTTTGTTTCATTATGAAGGTAAGCTACTTTAAAATCTCTTTGTTTTAAATAAGCAGTTAGATCTTCCGCCATTCTTATAGTTAATGTAGTTATTAATACTCTTTCTTTATTTTCTATAGTCTTATTTATTTCATTAACTATATCATCTATTTGATTTTTTGATGTCCTTACTTCTACTAAAGGGTCTAATAACCCCGTTGGACGAATAATTTGTTCAACAACCTTATTCCCCGATCTTTGAACTTCATAATCTCCTGGAGTCGCCGAAACAAATATTACTTGATGTAATCTGCTTTCAAATTCTTCAAATCTAAGTGGTCTATTATCCAAAGCACTTGGAAGACGAAATCCATAATTAACTAAGTTTTCTTTTCTTGATCTATCCCCATTATACATTCCTCTTACTTGAGGTATTGTTGCATGCGATTCATCAATGACAACTAAATAATCTTTGTCTTTAAAATAATCAAATAATGTATATGGCGGTTCTCCTTCTTTTCTTTTGTCTATATGCCTTGAATAATTTTCAATTCCAGGACACATGCCAAACTCTTGCAAACTTTCAATATCATGAAGAGTTCTTTGCTCAAGTCTTTGTTCTTCTAATAAAAGATTTTCTTTTCTAAAGTAATTTAATCTATCTTCTAGTTCTATTTTTATTGTCTCACAAGCCTCAAGCACTCTTTGTCTACTAGAAGCATGTCCTGCTGCTGGATATATTGGATAATGTTGATAATTTTTAATAGTCTTCCCTGTTAGGGGATCAACCTCTGAAATTTTTTCAACTTCATCACCAAAAAGTTCAACACGCAAATAAAATTCATCAGTCCATGCTGGAGCGATTTCTAAAACATCACCTCTAACCCTAAAATTACCAGGCAATAATTCCATATTATTTCTTTTAAATTGTGCATCTACAAGTTTATTTACAATATCTTTTCTATCAATTGATTCTCCAACTCGCAAATAAAACAATAAGCTTGAATATTCTTCCGGATCATTCAAAGCATATATTGCCGCTACAGAAGCAACAATTATTGTATCGTTTCTTTCTAACGCTGAATTTATTGCTGAACTTCTTAACATTTCAATTTCCATATTCATTACCGCTTCTTTATCAATATAAGTATCTGTTTTTGGTAAATAAGCTTCTGGTTGATAAAAATCAAAGTTTGAAACAAAATACTCTACTCTATTATGGGGAAAAAACTCTTTAAATTCTGCATAAAGTTGCCCTGCTAGTGTTTTATTATGAGCTAAAACAATTGTTGGTTTATTAAATTCTTTAATTACATTTGATATTGTGAATGTTTTGCCTGTTCCTGTTGCTCCAAGTAATACTTGCGATTTTTTGCCACTTTTTATTCCAAGGATTAATTCTTCAATAGCCTTAGGTTGATCACCTTTAGGAGTGTATTTTGATACAAGTTCAAATTTATTCACTAATATCACTCCCTAAAAGAGAAATAGCTTTTAGAAGTTGATTTTCCTTACCATCTTTTCTTTGAATATATAAATCTTTATTAATTTTCCCTTGAGTTGCTAAGTCATATCCACCTGTAATACTTATTCCTTGTTTACTTTGATAATCTTTCAAAATATCTACATAAGTATCTCCAATATATCCAAGTTCTTTTAAATATTCTAAAACCCTGTTTTCAAATGTCTCTCCAGTACTATATTCTTTATCCCAAATGGTATATGCACCTTCTTCTTTAATAACAACATCCGGTGTAACTCCAATTTGATGTAATTTTTGACCATTGGATCTTATAAATTCAGCATATGTATATTTGAATGAACTCCCATCTTCAAAACTTACTGTCTTTTGAGCAATACCTTTTCCATATGTTGTTTCTCCAACTACACTAACATTTTCAAGAGAATCTTTTAAAGATGCAGTAAACGATTCTGAAGCACTAGCACTATTTCCATTTACTAGAATTATTATTTTAGAAAAAGAATATTTTTGAGCAGAAGAAGCTCTAACTGTATAAGAATCTTCTTCATTTTTAAATTTATATGTCCCAAAAACTGTGTCTTTGGGTGTAAATAAATCCGCTAGTTTAGTAAACACCATAACATAGCCCCCTGGATTATCTCTTAAATCTATTACTAGATCCTCTACTTTAGTCGTTCTACTTGAACTTGTTAAACTAGAAAGTATTGCATCTGCTGTAATAGAAGTATTATCATCAAATCCTGTGATTTTTAATACGGCGTAATTGCCATAATCATATCCAAAAACGCTATCTTGCTTCCAAACATCTCTTGTAACTATAAATTCTCTTTGCACTGATTCTCTTAAAACTGTGATTGTCACATCAGTTTTATAATCACCTTGTATCAGCTCACTAATATCACTTGTGGTTTTATAACGTATAGAAATACCATCTACTGCTGTAATTAAATCCCCTATAATTAGACCAGCTTTTTCAGCAGGAGAATTACTATATACTTCATCAATCATTAAATACCCATCGTATTGAGCAATACTAACACCAATTCCGTATTTTATAGGATTTGTAACTGGATCTACTGGTTCTGGTATTGAGTAATAATGAAGATAGTTATCAACATTTTGTTCATTTACCATTGAAGCTAGAGCACGATCAATATATGATTCTTCATTTGTTACTTCATCTCCAAAATACCATTCATCTTTTATTGTTTCGTATATTTGTAAAAATTTTGCCATATTCGGATCATCTTGTGTATCTACTGTAAAATCTTTCATTAAATTTATTGTAATAAAAACACCCAAAATTAAACTAACCAAAGATGATAAGCCAACAAACACAAAAGTTTTTGTTCTATCTTTGCTTAACTTAATTTTTAAGTCATCATTTATATAATAATTTTTTTGATTGTTATCCACAAACCAACACCTCCGCTTAACAAAACTATTCCTTAATTTTCTTAAATCCTTCTCCAAATACATCTTTAGCATTTAAAACTGTTATAAAAGCATTTGGATCACATTCACTAACAAATTTTTCTAATAAATAATAATCTCCTCTTCCAATAACAACTTGCAACATGTTTTTAGCTTTTTTAGTATATCCTCCAATACTTGGTATTATAGTTGTCCCTTTATTTAAAGTATTATTTATATAATCGTTAATTTCTTTACTTTTTGTAGATACAATAAACATCATCATGGTCTCGCTACCACCAAACATTATTCTATCTATTGCCTCCATAGAAATAAATGATAAAACTATACCAATTAAAGCAGATTCTAGGCCAACTGTAAATAATCCTAAAAGTATTATCACCAAATCTTGAATAAAAATCAATTTTTCAAAACGAATGTTAGTGTATTTTGCAAGTATTAATGCTGGAATGTCTGTTCCCCCACTACTACCGCCAACCCTAAATATTAAAGCTCCACCAATTCCAAAAAGTGCACCACCAAATACTGCTGAAATCAAAGGATTATTAATTGATAACGCCGCTTTTTGAATTGGTTCAATAGAATTTAGTATATATATAACAAGTGGATATATAAAAGTACTAGGTAAAGTTTTTAAAGCAAAAGATTTTCCCAATACAAAAAAGCCAAGAACAAACATTGCCCACATAAATATAGTAATAAATATCGTAGGATCAACATTGAAAAGATGTCTTAAGACTACACCAATACCTCCAGAACCTCCAGCGACTATATTAGCAGGAAGAACAAATATTGAATAAGCGGCTCCCATTAAAACATTTCCTAAAACTATACTAAAGGCTACATGAAATAAATTGAACTTTTTTTGTTTTGTTCGAACCATTTATTTCACCCCCATTTTTAAATATGCATATATTAAACTATCTATTTTGCCATCCATAACTCCATTAACATCACTCGTTTCAAAATTACTACGATGATCTTTTACCATTAAATAAGGCATGAATATATATGATCGTATTTGTGAACCCCATCCAATCAGTTTTTGCTCTCCCCTTATTTTATTTAATTCGTTTTCTCTTTCAAGCAAAGATTTTTGATACAATTTTGCCTTAAGTGCTGCCATAGCATGTTCTTTATTTTGAAGTTGAGAACGTTGTGATTGACAACTTACAACAATACCTGATGGAATATGTGTAATTCTAACCGCAGATTCAGTTTTATTTACATGTTGTCCACCCGCACCACTAGAATGATATGTATCTATTTTTAAGTCCATTTCATTTATTATAATATCTTCGCTTTCACTAAACTCTGGAATTACATCAACAGAAGCAAAAGATGTATGTCTTCTTCCTGAAGAATCAAAAGGAGAAATTCTAACAAGTCGATGCACACCTTTTTCTGATTTTAAATATCCATAAGCATTATGTCCGCTTACGACAAAAGAAACACTTTTTATTCCAGCTTCTTCTCCTACTTGATAATCAAGTGTTTCAATTTTATATCCTTGTCTTTCGGCATATCTTACATACATTCTATACAACATTTCAGCCCAATCTTGAGATTCTGTTCCTCCCGCTCCTGGGTGTATTTCTATAATTGCATTTAAGTGATCAAACTTTTCGTTTAACAAAATAAGCATTTCAAAATCATCTATTTTCTTTTTTAATTCCAAATACTCATCTTCTAGTATTTCATGCAATTCAGCATCATATTTTTCCCTAAGAATATTTAATTCATCTATAAAATAGGTAACTTGAGCAAAAAGTGTATTATAAGTTTCCACAATTTCTTTTAACTCATTTAAATTCCTTATAATTAATTGAGCTTTTTTTTGGTTATCCCAAAAAGAAGAGCTAACCATTAAATTATTTATTTTTTCAATTTCACTTTTTTTCCCTTGCAAGTCAAAGTGAATCACCTAATTCCTTGAGGTGATTATAAGACTTATTAATACTTTGACTCATTTCAAATAATTCAATTGCCATCATTATTCTCCTAATTATTTTTGTTAGCTTCTTTATTATCAGATTGTGCTGGTTTTTTTTCAAATTTAACAACAGCATGCAAACAATAAACACAAGTTTCATAAGCTATTCTCAAGACCATGTCTTGGAACATTTGATATCCTTCATTGATATAACTTTGTAAAGGATTTGTTTGAGCATATGCTCTTAAATGAATGCCATCTCTTAACTTTGACATTCTATCAATATGTTGAGTCCAATTCAAATCAATTATTCTAATTAAAATTTGCTTTTCAACAGATAGGAAAACCTTTTCTCCCCATAAAGCTTTATTCCTTTCAAAAAAGGAAATCAATAAATCTTTAATTGCTTCAACAGTCTTATTAGGAGATAATCCATTTATTACTTCCAAATCTAAGGCTTCTTCACGAATAAACTGAGGAATTAATTGTTTCTTTATTTTAGCAATATCAACAAGTGGTTCTTTTGCTTCATAATATATTGATTTATCAACAATATCTTGAGCAACTTTACTAAAAAGATCAATGACGCTTGGATGAGCGTTATCTGTGAAAATTACATCATCTCTTTGCTTGTACATTATCTCTCTTTGTTGACGTAAAACATCATCATATCCTAATAAATTTTTGCGAACATCAAAATTATAGCCTTCAACTCTTGTTTGAGCAGAAGTAATAACTCTAGTTACAAGATTAGATTCTATTGCTTCTTCTCCTAAGGATTTGAACATATTACGCATAGCATCGTTACCAAATCTCAACATCAAATCATCTTCAAGAGAGACATAAAAGCGGGAAAATCCTGGATCTCCTTGTCGTCCAGAACGCCCTCTTAATTGGTTATCTATTCTTCTTGATTCGTGTCTTTCACTACCCAAAACTGCAAGTCCTCCAAGAGCAGCAACTCCTTCACCTAGCTTAATATCTGTTCCTCTACCTGCCATATTAGTTGCTATAGTAACTGAACCTTTTTCACCAGCATTAGCGATTATTTCTGCTTCACGTAAGTGGTTTTTTGCATTTAAAACTTCATGTTTTATTCCTTCTTTTTTTAACATATCAGAAATTAACTCAGAAGTCTCTACGGCTATTGTACCAACCAATAAAGGTTGCCCTTTAGAGTGTCTTTCTTTAATTTCACTTATTAAAGCTTTATATTTATATTCTTTTTTAGCATATACCAAATCCGGAGCATCTTCTCTGATAATTTTTTTATTAGTAGGTATTTCTACAACTCTCATATTATAAGTTGCCAAAAATTCCTCTTCTTCAGTTTTGGCAGTTCCGGTCATACCACCAAGTTTTTCATATAATCTAAAAAAGTTTTGATAAGTTATTGTTGCAAGGACAGAAGTTTCAGATTTTATTTGAACTCCCTCTTTTGCTTCAATTGCTTGATGTAGTCCATCAGAATATGTTCTTCCTTTTAATAAACGTCCAGTAAAAGAATCAACAATAACAACCTCTCCATTTTGAACTACATAATCAACATCTTTTTGCATAATATAATTTGCTTTTAATGCTTGATGTAAATGATGAACCAAAGACGTATATTCTATTCTATATAAATTATCTATTTTCAATACCTTTTCAGCATAACTATTTCCTTCATCTGTCAATTGAACTGTTTTAGATTCAATATCAATTGTATAATGAACATCTTTTTTAAGACTCTTAACTAATCTATCAGAAACAATATATAAATTAGCAGTTTGACGTTGCCCACCAGAAATAATTAAAGGTGTTCTAGACTCATCAATAAGAATTGAATCTGCCTCATCTATTATTGCCATATTTAAATCTCTTAAAACTCTATCATTAGGATTTACGGTCATGTTATCACGTAGATAATCAAAACCTATTTCAGAGTTCGTAGTGTATGTTATATCGCAAGCAAAAGCTGTCTTTTTTTGAGCGGGTGTTAATTCACGATGATTTACCCCTACTGTAAGACCAAGAAATTTATAAATTGCCCCCATCCAATCAGCATCACGCTGTGCTAAATAATCATTTACAGTAATGACATGAACACCCTTACCACCTAAAGCATTCAAATATGTAGGCATAGTAGATGCTAACGTTTTACCTTCACCAGTTTTCATTTCTGCTACATCGCCTTCGTGTAAAGCTATAGCTCCCATTATTTGTACAAAATATGGCTTTTGTTTTAAAACTCTAAACGCTGCCTCACAAACAACAGCGTAAGCCTCTGGCAAAAGACTATCCAAGGTTTCTCCATCTTGAATTCTTTTTTTGAAATCTTGTGTTTTTAATTTTAATTGATCGTCTGTTAATTTGGATATTTCTTCCTTATAATTTTCAACTTCTTTAGCTTTTTGCTCTATTTTTCTTAAATTTTTTCTCTCAACATTAAATAATCTATCTAAAAATGAGTTTGCCATATAGACATGCGCCTCCTTTATTTTACAGTATTATTATTTTATCATTATTTCCTGAGAAATAAAACTATTTACTCAATAAATGTAATTGTATTGTATAATAAGTAATGTATAACAATTGCTTTGTTATTTTATTTTAAATTTTTAGGAGTGTAATTATATGAAATATCCACATTTTTTAACTAGTAAAGCAACAATAGGTATTATTGCCCCTTCTTTTGGATCCCAAGATGACCCATACCTTTCAAGAGTTTTAAATGCTCAAAAAAAATTCATGAAAATGGGCTATAGTTTTAAAATATCAAAAGATGTTTTTAACTTAGAAAAAGCACAAAGTGCAAATAAATTTGAAAGAGCAAAAGAATTTGAAAATTTCTATTTTGATAAAGATGTTGATTTCATTATGTCTGTAGCTGGTGGTGAAAGAATGGTGGAAATACTACCGCTTATTGATTTTGAAAAAATTAAGCAAAGCAAACCTAAATTTTTTATGGGTTTTTCCGATAATACTACCTTAACTTTTTTGCTTACCACTTTATGTGATATAGCTTCTATATATGCTCAAAATTTTCAAGACTTTGGAATGGAAAATTGGGATGAATCTGTAATTGATTGTTATAATACAATATCAAACAAAAATAATATTCAAACAAGTTATGACAAATATGAAATAGAAGACTTAAAACATAATAAAAACAATAAACTTTGTAGTTATAATAAAACCGAAAAAGTATTAATTGAAAATTTGAAAAATGAAAACGAGATTAATGTTTCTGGTCGAATTATTGGAGGATGTCTTGATGTTTTAACACTTTTTTGTGGAACAAAATATGACAAAATTAAAGATTTTAACGAAAAATATAAAAATGATGGAATCATTTGGTTTTTTGAAGCAGCAGAACTAAACCCAATGGGAGTTTTAAGAAGTTTATGGCAACTAAAACAATGTCATTGGTTTGATAATGCTAATGCCTTTATTTTTGGCAGACCAGCAAATTACAATGATTTTATGGAAGTTTCTCATAAAGAAGCAATTAAAGAAGTTTTAGAAGATCTAAATATTCCTATAATATATGGAGCAGATATTGGCCATTTACCTCCAACAATAACTATAGTAAATGGCTCTTTTGCAAATATTACAAGCAATGATAATAAGTTAATAATAGAAATGTTATATAAATAAAAAAAGGCTTAACAAGCCTTTTTAATATTTAAGAACATTTTTTGCCTGCAAACCTTTTTCAGTTTCACATAAATCAAATTCCACATCTTGGCCTTCTTCTAAGGTTCTATAACCATTGTCTAAAATTTGGGAATAATGAACAAAAATATCTTTATCATCTCCTCTGTTTATAAACCCAAATCCTTTTTCTGAATTAAACCACTTTACTTTACCTTTTTCCATATAAATTTCTCCTATTAATTTAATTAACAATATTATATTTTAAATATTATTCTTTTTAATAATTTTAAAGAATAAAACTTCTTATTATTTCGACAATTATACGCTAAAACCAATACTTTTATTTTTGAAACATTATTTTTTTTAAGAAGATTAATACAAGTTTTTAAAGAGTTTTGTGAAGTAATAATATCATCTACAATAAGATATTTTTGATTAATTTGGGGTCTTTTTTTCAAATCTATTATTTTAGAAATTTTATTTCTATCTTTAAATTTTATATTGCTTTGTTTATAATTTTCCTTTTTAAAAAATATATTATCTTTTTTTATTCCGATACCATTGAATATTGTTTCAACATGATTGAAGCCCCTTTGTTGATCTGAATCTTTTGTCGAAGGAACATAAACAAGATAATAGTTTTTAAATTTCCTTTTTAAACTATTTATTTTATTATTTAAAATATTTTGAGCAAGTTCATAATCTTTATGCATTTTTATTTGCAAAATAACTTTTTTCATGAAATCATTATACTTATACAAAGCAATAGCCTTTATTCCATTAATCTTAAATTTTTTATCAATACTATTCATCTGACAATAGCAATTGTCACAAATCAATTCATTGGGATTTAAAAATTTATTTAATGAAAAATCTTTTATTTGTTTTTGACATATCAAGCACCTATTCATTTTTATTTTTTATCTCTATTATACTTTCTTCTATTGCTAAATTTTTATCGTTTGCAATAAAAGTTATACTACCTTTTGTATATGGGTAAACTCTCCCAACTCTTCCCGCAATTTGAATTAAAGATGACTTATCAAATATACGACTATTGGCATGAACAACAACTAGATCCACATTTTCTATTGTTATTCCCCTTTCTAATATTGTTGTTGTAATTATAATTTTATATTTTCTATTTTTTATTTTTTTAAATTCTTTATCTTTGTCAGAAATTTTACTATTAAAAATAATAATTTCACCTTTGAAAAAAACTTTTAAAATCAAAAAATATTTTTTTGATAATGCTATAGTCGGGAAAAAAACTAAAATAACTTTATTACTATTTTTCAATAATTTTCTAATTAGAAAAAACAGGAAAATACCTTGTAAATTATCAGGAACTTTTTTAAAAACAGGTACTGGTAGTTTTTGCTGATGATACCTTTTATTTAAAGAAAAATAATTTCTATTTTGTAATTCTTTATCAAAAGTGGCACTAAGAAATATTTTTTTACCATAACAACTATCTTGAACAAATTTATGCAAAACTTCATTATTTTTAAAGGGGAAAGCATCATATTCATCAACTATTATCAAGCCAAATTTATTCTTATATTTATAACTTTGATGAGTTGTTAAAACTATTATATCTCCTTCTACATCTTTAGTATGTCCACCACAAACATAAGTTATTTTAATGTTTTTATAGACACTATTTAATCTTGTGAATATTTCTTTTACAACTTCTTTTCTTGGTATAATAAACCCTACTCTTTGTCCTTTTTTCAAAAATTGATTTATAGATTTAAAAACTATTTCAGTTTTCCCTGCACCACATACCGCATTAACATAAGCATCCCCATTACAATTGAGTAAATCATTACTAATACCTTCTTGTTCTTTACTTAAATCATAATTAAGCTTAAATTTGAAGTTAGGTGGATCAATATATTTACTTATATTAACAACTTCCCCTCCAAATTCAAGACATTTACGACAATAACAACGCCCACTATTATCATATGAAAACAAAGAATTATCACTATTACCACATTTTTTGCACTTTACTTTAGCACCTCCTTTAAATTTATCATTATAATAAAAAAGAAAATTCCTAAATGATTTTCATTTTGTTATAATTGTTTTGAGGTAGAAAAAATGATTAAAACCATAAAAACTAGCGAAAGTGCAAAAATTGAAATAGATAAATCAGTTTTCATTGCAAATATATTTAATATTAAAAACAACGATGAAGCTAAAGATATTATTAAAAAAATAAAAAAAGAAAATTATAAAGCTACACATAATTGCTATGCATACTATATTGATGATAATAATTTAAAAGTAAGTGATGACGGCGAACCTTCAGGGACTGCAGGTATGCCAATTCTTGGAACAATAAAAAGTAGTGGATTATCAAGATGTCTTATTGTTGTAACTCGCTATTTTGGAGGTATTAAATTAGGTACTGGAGGTTTATTTAGAGCATACCAAAAAGCTAGTCTTGCTGTTATTGAAAAAGCTAAAACTGTCCTTATAGATTGTTTTCCACATTATAAGTTAGTATTTGATTACAATCTTAATAATGTAATTGAATATTTTTTAAATAAAAATAATATAAAAATAATAACCAAAGATTATGATACGAAAATTTCTTTCACAATTTATACAAAAGATCCTGAAATTAGCAAAAAATTAATTGATATTACTAACAATAAAATTAATGTAACTTATTTATTTGAAAAAGAAATTGAAATATAAAAAGACCGGAGAATACCCCGGTCTTATTTAATTATTGTAACGTTATTGAGATTGCGCTGCCAAATTACTATTTTGCTGTTTAGAACGTTGATCTTTTTCCAATATAATTTGCTTACTCTTCATCAAACGAATAATATTACTTCTTTCGTTATCATCGAGTTTCATTGTTACATAGTGGATAGTATCAATATAATCTGGAATCATAATATACTCTATAGCATTTACTCTTCTTCTTGTCTTTTCAATTTCATTTGCCAACATATCACAAGTTTTCTCAACTTGAGCTAACTCTATCATTTTTGGCAATAAATTTGATAATGACAAAATTGCACCATCTAGTTCGCTTGGAGTAAAGACAAAACCATAAGTTAAGTCTATTTCTTTATCATCAGCAGCAAACTCTACCGTTGGTACTTTAATGGACATTATTGTCTTAGTTTTAACACTAAGTTCAGCACTTTTTGAAGGCACCATTAAAGCTTCCATCAAACCTGCATAACTCATAGTTAATTGAGCTGCGGAGAATTTTTTCATAATACGAGCTAATTCACTTTCAATTTCTTTACGTAAAGCTTGATTGTGACGAATAATAAGCATGAACTGACGAATCATTTCATCTTGTTTGTCTTTCAAAAGCTTATGACCTCTAGAAGCGGTCGCAAGTCCATTTTTAAGTTTTGTTAACTCCATTCTGGTAGGATTTACATTCATTAATGCCATAATTACTCACCAGCTTTTGTTGGGTAATACTTATCAATTAATTGTAAATCAATTCTCTTTAATTCGCTCTTTGGTAGGATGGTTAGAAGTTTCCAACCTAAGTTTAATGTTTCTTCAATATCTCTATTAGTGTAATACCCTTGAGAGACATATTGGTTTTCAAACTCAGTTGCAAACTTTGAATATAATTTATCAACATCAGATAGAGCAGCATCTCCAAGGATAACAGCTAACTCCTTAGCTTCTTTTCCTCTTGCATAGGCTGCAAATAATTGGTTCATCGTTGAAGAATGGTCTTCACGAGTCTTACCTTTTCCAATACCTTTATCTTTCAAACGAGAAAGTGATGGTAAAACATCAATTGGAGGTACTAGACCTTTATGATATAGTTCACGTGATAAAATAATTTGACCTTCAGTAATATATCCTGTTAAATCAGGAATTGGGTGGGTCTTATCATCTTCTGGCATAGTTAGAATAGGAATTTGGGTAACTGAACCTGTTTTTCCTTTAACTCTACCAGCTCTTTCATATAGTGAAGCTAAGTCTGTATACATATATCCTGGATAGCCACGACGTCCTGGAACCTCTTTACGAGCTGCAGAAACTTCACGTAGTGCTTCAGCATAGTTAGTAATATCAGTAATGATAATCAAAACATGCATTCCTAATTCATATGCCAAGTACTCAGCACAAGTGATAGCCATACGAGGAGTAGCAATTCTTTCAATTGCAGGGTCATTTGCTAAGTTGATAAATAGAACAGATCTTTCAATAGCTCCTGATTTTTGGAAATCTTTGATAAAGAAATCTGATTCTTCAAATGTAATACCAACAGCAGCAAAGACAACAGCGAAATCTTCGCCTGTACCTCTAACTTTTGCTTGCCTTGCTATTTGAGCAGCAAGTTTTGCGTGAGGTAATCCTGATCCAGAGAAAATAGGTAACTTTTGTCCTCTAACTAGAGTGTTTAGTCCATCAATAGCACTAACACCAGTTTGAATAAATTCTGATGGATAGTCACGAGCAACAGGATTTAATGGAGCACCATTAATATCTTCAACTTTTGTTGGTATTAATTCTCCACCACCATCAATTGGACGTCCCATACCATCGAAAACTCTACCTAAAATATCTGGAGCAAGTTTTAATTCAATACCATGTCCTAAGAACATTGCTTTTGAATCATCAATTTTTAAACCTTGTGAACTGGTGAATAATTGTACTAGTGCCTTGTCCTCATTGATTTCAAGGACTTTACCAACACGTTCCTCACCATTGGCTTGTTTAATTTTAACGAGTTCATCGTACTTTACATTTTCGACTCCCTCAACAAGCATTAGTGGACCAACAACTTCTTTTATAGTTTTATATTCTTTTGGCATTATTGTTGTCCTCCTTTTGCTAATTCTTGATATTCTTTTGCTAATTCTTCTTGGACTACCTTTAATTGATTGTCAAAATCTTTTTCAGCAACATACTTCATTCTACCAATATTTTCAATAACTTTCATTTTAGTTATTTGTTGGAATCCGACATTATTATTTAAAGCATCTTGACCAAGTTTATACCAAGTAAGAATTAAATTTAACATACCATATTGTTTATTTAATGATGTAAATGTATCAACATCATGGAAAGCAATTTGGTGCAAATAGTCTTCACGAATACTTCTAGCAACTTCAAGAGTTAATCTATCTTGGAATTCAAGAGAATCAGCACCAACTAGACGAACAATTTCATTAAGTTTTGCTTCTTGTTGCAAAATGTTATGAGCCATCGCAACTTGCTTTGACCAATCCTTCTTAACATTCTTATCAAAATATTCTTGTAATACATCATCATATAATGAATAACTCTTCAACCAGTCAATGGCTGGGAAGTGTCTTCTATAAGCTAATGTTGCACTTAATCCCCAGAAAACCTTAACAATTCTAAGTGTAGCTTGAGAAACAGGTTCTGAAGTATCTCCACCTGGAGGGGAAACAGCACCAATAGCACTAACGGCTCCTTGACGACCTTCACTACCTAGACATTGGACAATACCAGCTCTTTCATAGAATTCTGCTAGACGGGAAGACAAATATGCTGGATATCCTTCTTCACCAGGCATCTCTTCTAGACGGCTGGACATTTCACGTAGAGCTTCTGCCCAACGTGATGTTGAGTCAGCCATAACAGCGACTTTATAGCCCATATCACGATAGTATTCAGCAATTGTAATACCTGTATATATTGATGCTTCACGAGCAGCAACAGGCATATTTGAAGTATTAGCAATAAGAACTGTACGTTTCATAATTGTATCACCAGTTTTAGCATCAACTAATTCTGGAAATTCCATCAAAACATCAGTCATTTCATTACCACGTTCACCACATCCAACAAATATAACAATATCGGCATCTGCCCATTTTGCTAATTGATGTTGAACAACTGTCTTACCACTACCAAATGGTCCTGGAATTGCTGCAATACCACCAATAGCAATTGGGAAAAGTGTATCAATAACTCTTTGTCCTGTAACCATTGGTTGAGTTGGAGCTAATTTTTTTGTATATGGTCTTCTGATACGAACTGGCCAACGTTGAATCATATTTAAAGAAATTTCTTTTCCTTTTTCATCAACTATTTTAGCTATTGTATCTTCAACTTTTGCTTCACCCTCATAAATCCAGGTAACTTTACCTTTTAATGTTGGTGGAACCATAATTTTATGTAAAACAGCTTTTGTTTCTACAACTTCACCAAGAATGTCTCCGCCGACGACTTCATCGCCAACTTTTGCGACCTTCTTAAAATTCCAAACTTTATCTCTGTTTAATTTAGGAACATCTATACCAAGTGGTATTTTGTCACCCTCTTGATCATAAATAACGCTCAAAGGACGTTGGATACCATCAAAAATACTTTCGATTAATCCAGGGCCTAATTCAACAGACAAAGCTTCACCAGTTTGGTATACTGGTTCGCCTGGTCCAAGACCTGCAGTCTCTTCATAAACTTGAATTGAAGCCCTATCGCCTCTTAATTCGATAACTTCTCCAATTAATCGTTTATCACTAACACGAACAACGTCATACATTTTGACGCCAGTCATGCCTTTTGCAATAATCAATGGTCCGGCAACTTTCGATATGACTCCTACTTTATTATCATTCATCAATCATCACCCCTTCTATAAAATATCCATGCCTATGGCTTTTTCGACATTATCTCTAATTTTTTTCATTCCTACTCCCTTACTTCCTTTTTGGGATGGAATTGGAATGATGATTGGGAAAGTTTTATCTTTGTATTTCTCCAAAGTTTCCCCCATCATAGTATATAACTCCTCAAATAAGTAAATAATCTTGCATCCTGCTTGAGAAAACTCGAACACCTTCTTATCTGCTTCTTGGGGATCTTGAACAAGAACAGTCATAATGCCAACAGCATTAAATAAATAAATTTCATCTGTGCTACCAATAGCAGCTACTTCAACTTTTTCCATTCATTTTCCCCCTTTTTAATATTCGAGAAGATCAGAAATTTCCGTCTCTTTATTAGAATAGATCATACGGATATTTTTTGCTTCTGCTTGTTTTTCTAAATAATAATAGATTAATGGTCCAACACTAAAGAATTCAAGACTATAATCTTTCATAAGTTTGAGTCTTAATTCATCAAGGAATTTCTCAAATTTACTAAGATTTCCATCTTCGCTATATGCTTTTAATCCTTTAGCGAGTTTTTCACCATAACTGTATTTTGTAAATTGTTTTACCAAGCCATCACTAGCCAAAGAGTAAGCTTCAATAAAATCATTTTGCTCAATAGTGCCGTGTTCTACAAACATCTCAAGAAATTTATCAAGACCCCAGTTAAGGGCTCTACTACGAATTAAAGTCATTATATTTGCAAAATCTATAAATAGTTTGAAATAATAACCTAAAGTTTCATCCTTATATTTTTCTAATTTCTTGAATATAAAACCAAATACACAACTATCTATTTTGGCGCTGATGAGGCGAGCATTTTTTAAGTTGCTAACTTTACTTTCAATATCTTGAAGCAAAGGCAAATACTCTTGTGGAATAGCATCCTTTTTTTCATTAAATATGTAATTAATTAATGCATCTTTACCAATTACGCCAGTATCAACAAAATTATCTTTATGGTCTAAACCAAATATTTTTGATTTATAAATGACCTTAATATTTTGAGCATCATTTTGCAAATAAAACAAATCTATAACTGGGTTGTTATTATTTACTTCGTCCAAAAATTGTTTTGTTTTAACTAACTCTGAATTGATAATTCCTTCTAGATTATTTGCTTGGTTGCCATAACCCATATCTGTCAAATATTGCTTGAAATCTTCTTCTTTTGCATTAAAAAGTTTTGCAAGCTTGCTTTTATCTAACAAACGAGTTTCAGCAACTTTTATAGCACCATTAGCATAAATGTATTTGCTACTACTCATATTATTCTCCACTACCAAATAGCGTTTTTGCTATTTCAGTTTCGTATGTTTCTCTAAGTTCATCAAGTAAAACTATAAATGAATGATCTATATCATAAGTATTCCCCATTAATATAAATCCTCCATCAATATCTGCAGGTTCATTTGAAATTGTCAAATGATATTTTGAACCAAGTTTATTGTTCAATAAATCAAGAACAACTGGCTTAGATTCACTATTAGATGCAAATATACGCACGTATTTACTATAATCACTTTTTGAAACTTTTAAAACTTCGTTACCTTGAATTTTCTCTGAAGAAATTGTTTTAACAACTAAATCAAATAGTTCTTTATCACTAATTTTATTTAGTTGTTGATGAACTTTTTTCATTACTTCATTAATTTTCTCTTTCTTCAAAAACAAGGATTTTTGTTTGGCAGTTTGATCGACTTGTGTAAGTTTTGTTTTTAGATAATCTTCATTTTGACGGTTAGCTGATTCAACTATTTTTTTATACTCTTTATCATAACCATCTAAAATAGTTTTTTCTAATGCTGCGGCTTTTTCTTGTCCAGCTTTGTAAATTTCTTCGGCCTCTAAATTTCCTTTATCTTCAATTTTTTTGTAGATTGAACTGTTAACCAATTTAATCACCTATTTCCTAGATACCGAAAATAAGTAGGATACTAACAAGTAGTCCAAGAATAGCATATGTTTCGACCAATGCGGTCATTGTCATACCTTTGACGAATGCATCTGGACTTTTACCAGTCATGTGGATAGAGGCTGCTGCGGCTTTGCCTTGGAAGAAGGCGGATGCAAGCCCAGCAATAGCAATAGGTGCTGCTGCCCAGAAATAGGACCAGCCTGTTGCTAGATCAATTGTCCCAGCGTTTCCACCTAAGACACCGATATTAACCATAATTAGAACTGCCGCCAAGAAACCATAAATACCTTGTGTTCCTGGTAAGGCTTGCAAAATCAATAATTTACCGAATAATTCTGGCTTTTCTGATGTAACGCCTGCTGCTGCTACACCGGCATTTCCAACGCCCCATGCTGAACCAACTCCAGCAAGTGCTGCTGCAAACGCAGCGCCTAGAATCGCAATTGTTTGTCCTGACATTTTTATAAATCTCCTTTACTTTTAATTTATATTACATCGTTAATTTCATTAACATATTTGTATTCAAGTGCAAGCGGTTTGAAATCTACACCGCCGCCTTCATAGAATTTTCCAAAAAATTCAATGTATTGTAGACGACTATCATGAACATAAGTTGATAGCAATCCCATGGCTAGGTTGAATACGTGACCTACCAAGTAAATTAATAATGAGAATATGAAGCCAATTACACCATTTGCTCCAACCATTCCTGCCAATAAGTTCATAACATAAGCAACAATAGCAGATGACATACATAGTGCAAGAATTCTAGCATACGATAATATATCGCTTAAATAACCAGTAACTCCATATAGCCCCAATAAACCACCAACAACTTTTCCAAAAATATTCTTTTTTCCACGGCCTGCTGTGAATAGAATTATCACTGCACCAACTCCAGCAATTATATATCCTGCAGTCATTACTGTTGGAGGAATTACTGGTGATGTTGGCAACATATTTGCACAAAATTGTGATAATGATAATGACAATCCTACCATAACAAGAATCCAACTTACTTCATCAAAAATTGCATCAAGTATATGCCCATCTCTAATTTGAGAAACGGCTTTTATAATTAAACCACAACTCAAATGAACAACACCTAATACCAAAGAAAGAATCAGCATACTAATTGGATCATTTGAAGGTACAAACCATAATGGATGGAATTCAGCTCCGAAATAACTTCCGAAAATTATACCCCATATCATTGTGGTAATACTTCCCAAGAAGAACACTTTAATAAGTTTTTTCATCATCCCTCTTGGTTTTAAGAGCTTCATTATCAAAAATGTTCCGATAGCTAATACAGCTCCATAGCCGAAATCTGCCATCATTAGTCCAAAAATAATCCAATACCAGAAAGACATGACTGGATTTGGATCAATTTCTTTACTATTTGGGCGAGAGAACATATCTGTAATTGGCTCAAAATTAGAAATTAACTTAGGATTTTCTAGAGCAGTAGGAACTACTTCTCCTTCTTCTGGATCCACAATTTCTAAATCATATGTATCAGTGGCTGACTCTACAGCTTTTTTAATTTTTTCTGCCTTGTTCTTTTTTACCCAGCCTTCCAAATAAATTGTATCAACTGTGTTAACAACAGGAGTTTCTTTTAAAATCTTTTGAGTTTCCATCTGATCACTAAAAATCTTAATCTCTTGCTCTTTGGATGCATACTTCTTCAACTCTTCCTCAATTTCACCAATCTTTTTCAAATTGTCATCGATGTGTTGTTGTTTTTCAGCAACCAATTCTTTTAAAGTTTTTTCTTCATTTGGAAGAGAAACTTCCATAAAACCAAACCCTTTAATTTGGTCCATGATTGATGCATCATCTTCTCGCCAGTTGACAAGCATGAAAGCAACAGTGTCAGAAGAGACTTGAAATTGTTTCAAATCACTTTCAAAGTTTTCAAACTGTTTCTTGAAATCTTCTACAAGTTTTAATGGTATAAAACCTGTATGAATTGTTGTGTATTTAGAAGTATAAATATTTGATAATTTTCCTTCTAAGCCATCCCATGGTGACAAGAAATTGATGAATTCTTTGGAAGAATCATTTTCTGCTTTCAATTTTGCAATCTCGCTGTCAGCTTTCTCAATTTCATCAAGAATTTCCTGATTTCCGTGATAATCAGGATTCACAAAGTCTTTGTAATTAACCGCACAATATTCACCAATACCAAATGGTTTTTTCTTGCCCGTGTAGGGTTTAATTACTTGCAATGATCTTTGTGTTCGCTGAACGAAGACTTCATCTTTGCTTGAATCAAGTGTCTCACTACTTTCTTCAGTTTTAATAACCATAAGCTCTCCGATGCGTTGCAAAGCTTTTAGTACAGCATCCTTGTCTTCTTTTAAGAAAACAATTTTTGCTTTTTTCATTGGTGCTATCATGATGAGACTACCTTCTTCATAATGTAACTAATTGCAATATCAATTCTACTATCCGCTAATGAAGCCATGTCGCGATCTTCTTTTTCATAACGAGCAATCAACTCTTTTTCATTAGCAGCTAATTTGATAGCTGTTTCTTTAGCAATTTTTTGCTCCACAACTTGAGCTTCTTTTAGTAAATCATTGCCTTTAATTTCTGCATTCTTTTTGGTCTGTTCCATTAAGGCTTCAACCTTGTTTGCTGCATCAATTTTGGCCTGTTCTGCTTTAGCTTCAGCAGCTTGAATAGAATCTAAAATTGACATTCAATCACCACCTTTCGCCATAGATTATAACATAATCTATTTTATAATTAAACACCAAAACATAAAAACGCTTTCATATAATGAAACTTAATATTTGACATTAATTTGTCTTATAATTGCTAAATAATAAAAACCCTTATAGACAAAGGGTTTTTGTTTTTTTGTATTTTTCATGTATTCAATGAAAACGTTTTAAAGCACGTTCTTTATAAAAATAATTTATGCAAAAAAACAATTCATTTTTAGCCTATTTATTTGGTTCCAAATAGACGATCTCCAGCATCTCCTAAACCAGGAACAATATAGCCAATATCATTTAATTTTTCATCTTTTGCAGCTAAATAAATATCAACATCCGGATGATCTTTTTGAACCTTATCAATTCCTTGTTGAACACCAACTAAACATATAAGCTTAATATCTGTTGCTCCATGATTTTTAACTAAAGAAATAGCTGCAGAAGCACTGCCTCCTGTTGCTAACATTGGATCCAAAATAAAGACTGTAGCACTCGATAATTCTAATGGGAATTTTGCATAATACTCACAAGGTCTTAATGTTTCTTCATTTCTATATAATCCGACATGACCTATTTTTGCAGTTGGTATTAACTCTCTAATTCCATCAACCATGCCCAGTCCTGCCCTCAATATTGGAACTAGCACTATTTTTTTGGTCAATTGTTTTCCAATAGTTTTACATATTGGAGTTGTTATTTCAATATCTTCTGTTTCTAAATTCCTAGTAATTTCATAGGCCATCAACCCAGCAATTTCATCAAGATTTTCGCGGAAATCTTTAGTTCCTGTCTCAATTTTACGCATAGTGGTCAATTTGTGATTAATTAACGGGTGATTTAGTACTTTAAGCATTATTATTCCTCCTTATTTATGTAATGGCTTATCCTTAACTAAACTTAAAACTTCTTGTTTCAATTCTTCATGTAACTTCTTATCATCAATATTTTTCAAACACTTAGCAATAATTTTACCAACCTTATAAAAATCATCACAATTAAAACCTCTTGTAGTCATTGCTGCACTGCCAAGTCTTATTCCTGAACAATAAGCAGGTTTTTCTTGATCAAATGGTATAGAATTTTTATTGCAAGTTATATTTATTGTATCTAAAATGGTCTCTGCCTTTTTACCAGTAATTCCACAAGACTTCTTTACATCAACAAGAAGTAAATGATTGTCACTACCTCCAGATACTATTCTAAATCCCTCTTCTTTTAAAGATTTTATTAATGCTTGAACATTGTCTAATACTTGTTTTTGATACACTTTAAAATCTACATTCATGGCTTCTTTAAAACATATTGCTTTTGCTGCTATTATGTGTTCTAAAGGTCCTCCTTGAATACCCGGGAAGATTCTTTTATCTAGTAAATCTTTATATTTCTCTTTACACAATATTAATCCTGCCCTTGGACCCCTTAAAGTTTTATGGGTTGTAGATGTAACAAAATCTGCATAAGGAACTGGGCTAGGATGCAATCCAACTGCAACAAGACCCGCAATATGAGCCATATCAACCATCAAATATGCACCAACTTCATCTGCAATCTCTTTAAATTTTTTAAAGTCAATAAATCTTGGATAAGAACTAGCTCCACAAACTATCAACTTCGGTTTATATTTTAAAGCAACATTTCTAACTTCATCATAATCAATGCATTCAGTTATTGGATCTACTTTATAACTATGAAACTCATAATTTATTCCTGAAAAACTTAATGGATGCCCATGAGTTAAGTGCCCTCCTGCTGATAAATCCATTCCCAAAACAACATCACCATGATTCAATATTGCTTGGTAAACTCCCATATTTGCTTGTGAACCAGAGTGAGGTTGAACGTTGGCATGTTCAGCATTAAAAAGTTTTTTTGCTCTTTCTATTGCTATGGTCTCAATTTGATCTATATACTCACATCCTCCATAATATCTTTTTGAAGGATATCCCTCAGCATATTTATTTGTCAATATGCTTCCTGCTGCTTCTAAAATATCATCTGAAACAAAATTTTCTGAAGCTATTAATTCTATATGAGTTAATTGACGTTCTTTTTCTTTAGCAATTAATTGGCCTATTTCAATATCTTTCATAAACTAATGATTCCTTTCATATTCACTTATCAAATCTATTCTTGTACAATGACGTCCATTAGCAAAAGGTGTTTTTAAAAACAAATCAACTATTTTCAAATTTGTTTCTATTGGAGTAAACCTTCCAGAAAGAGCCAATACATTTGCATCATTATGCTCTCTACTAAGTTTTGCAGTATTTTCATCAGTTACAAGTGCACATCTAACGCCCTTTACTTTATTGGCTGAAATAGATACTCCTATTCCTGTTCCACAAATTACTATTCCATATTCACTTTCTTTTTTAACAACACTTTCTCCTACTTTAAAAGCAAAAAGGGGGTAATTAACCGAATCTTCATTAAATGTCCCAAAATCAATTACTTTATATCCTTTTTTTTCTAAATTTTCTTTAATTATTTTCTTAGTATTAAATCCTGCATGATCTGAACCTATTGATATTATCATATTAATCCCTCCAAATTTCATTTATTTGATCTATAGATATTATTCCTTCTCTTAATATTTTAGGCTTATCTGTTGTTAAATCTACAATTGTTGAAGGAATTTGAATTGGGCATTCTCCTTTAACTATTGCGCGAACCTTTCCATAAAATATTTTCTGTGCTTCTTCATCGTTTAAAGATGAAGGTTTCCCTGATAAATTAGCACTTGTAAGCAAAATTGGTTTACCTAAATCTTTTAAAACCTTTAAAACAAACTCATCATCACTCATTCTAATTGCAATACTATCTTTATTAGACGTAATATAATTAGGAATATTGTCTTTTTTCTTTAAAATAATCGTAAGAGGTCCAGGCATTAATTTATCTATTATTCTTTTTTGCCTGTTATTAATAATTGCATAATCAAAAATTTGTTTTTTATCTCCTACCACGAGAGGAAACGCCTTTTCTAATGGCCTATTTTTAACATCAACCAATTGCTTATAACTATCATAATTATCAGCAACAACAGCTATTCCCATTACTGTTTCTGTAGGAAAAACAACAACGCATCCTTGAAATAAAAATGAGGCAACTTGTTTAAACTCTTTCTTATCCAAGATAACAGTTTTCACAATACCACCTCTTTTCTTAATTATACTATCACAACTTATTTAAGATAACAATATCAATGAAGGTTAATTCATTTGTATTCATTTATTAGTTTAGTAAGACTATTTTCAAACCTTTCATCATCTTGAAAATTTCTTTTTGGCATATTTTTTGTTCTCATTTTTGCTTGTCTTGCCTTGGAACTTATATAACGATAGTTTAAATATGATTCTATATTATTAGAATCAACTATATGTCCTGAATTTAAAAGAATCTTAGCACCCTTTACTAAAGCTAAACTAGCAAGACCATAATCTTGGGTTATTACTAAATCATCTTTTTCAATCATACTTATAACTTTATAATCTGCATTATCATTTCCTTTATCGACATAAATTACCTTTCCATAATTTGATGTTATTTCGTGTGAATTATCACAAACAAAAATTAATTGAATATTTTTTTTAGTAGCAGCATTTTCAATTATACTTTTTGTAGGACAAGCATCTGCATCAACAATGATTTTCATAATTCTTCTCCAAATCATATAGATATATTTTTATCACTCTATCTAATCCCGATAAATCTTTATAAGATTCTACCTCACTATTTTTTTTATAATATTTTTTAACTAAATCTAAAACTTCTTTTTTTTGCTTATATCCAATTTCAAAATATATCACTCCACGATTTTGGAAAACCTTTGGAGCATTTCTTAAAATTTCATCATAATATTCTAATCCATTGTTATTCGCAAACAATGCCTTAAAAGGCTCATGATTTTTGACATTTAAATCTATTTCTTGATCATTGTAATCAATATATGGTGGATTAGAAACAATAATATCTAATTTTATTTTTTTTTCTATATATGGATCTAACATATTACCTACAAAAAATTCTATTGAAACATTATTTGCTTTGGCATTTTTTTTGGCCATTTCTACTATTTTTCTGTCAATATCGCTAGCAAAAAAATTAAAATTAGAATTTAGCTTTTTTAAAGAAATTGCAATACACCCGCTACCTGTACCTAAATCTGCTATATTGTAATTTTTATTGTTGAAGTCTTTACTAATTATTTCGACTAAATTTTCAGTATCAAATCTAGGTATCAAAACATTATTATCTACAAATATTTTATTGCCATAAAAATATGTATATCCAAGTATATATTGTATTGGCTCTTTTTTTAATACTCTTGCTAAATAACTTAGGGCTTTGCCTTCTATTTTTTCGTTTATTTTTTCTTTCAAAAAAAGATAAAAATCAGCACCACTAGAAGACAACAAGTCTTCTAATATAATTCGTGCGATATTTTTATCCATATTTTCTTTTTCCAATTCTTTTTGAATATAAAGATAAAGATCATAATAAGTTTTCATCTATAGTGAACTTCCTTTTATTTTCATCTTTTGATCTTCATTTATTAAAGCATTTATTATAGATTCTAAATCTCCTTCCATTACCCTATCTAATTGCTGAATAGTAAAATTTATACGATGATCAGTAACTCGATTTTGTGGATAATTATAGGTTCTTATCTTTTCGCTTCTTTCTCCAGTTCCTATTTTTGAACGTCTTTCTGCGCCTCTTTGGGCTTCGGCTTCTTGAGATATTGAATCATATATTCTTGTTCTTAATATAGCTAAACATTTTTCTTTATTTTCGTGTTGAGAACGACCATCTTGACACGTAGCAACAATCCCTGTTGGAAGGTGGGTCATTCTTACTGCTGAGTCAGTTTTATTGATATGTTGACCACCTGCTCCACTTGCTCTATAAGTGTCAACTTGAATATCGATAGGATTAATCTGTACATCTAACTCATCGGCCTCTGGCATTACAAGAACTGTTGCAGTTGATGTATGAATTCTACCACTTGCTTCAGTTTTTGGCACTCTTTGAACCCGATGGGCACCTGATTCATACTTAAGTTCAGAATAAACTCTTTTACCTTTTACCATGAAAGATACAAAAGAAAATCCTCCAGCTGGTCCTTCATTAGAATCAAGCATTTCTATTTGCCAATCTTTTCTTTCACAATATCTTGTATACATTCTAAATAAATCTCCAGCAAAAATATTTCCTTCATCTCCACCAACAGCTCCTCTAATCTCAATAATAACATTCTTGCCATCATTGGGATCTTTGGGTATAAGTTCTAATTCTATTTTTTTAATTATTTCTTCAGACTTTTTAAGTGCTGTGTCGTGCTCTACTTTTCCCATTTCAACAATTTCTGGATCTTTATCATGCATTAAATGCATTGCTTCTTCAATTGTCTTTTCTAAAGACTTGTATTCAATATATAAATCAGCGACATCTTGCAATGACGCTTGTTCTTTTGCATACATTTTATAGCGTTGAAAATCCGCAGCAATTTGGGGTAATTGCATCATTTTTTCAAGATAAATATGTCTTTGTAAAATTGTTTCTAATCTTTCTTTTAATGTCTCTTCCACTTTAACTCCCCCCTTGCCTAGCCTTAACATTATATATTATATGGTAATTTTTTTAAAGTTATATATTTATATGATATCACTTACTAGTGCTGCCACTACCTATTGCTAATTCATCAGTAATGTTTTTCAACCAAGTTCTTTTGTTATATCTTCTCATACCAATTATAATTCTAACTAATTGTTCTGTTTGGACTATTAAATAGAATAATGCAACATCTTGGACATGAAATATTTTAGTTGTTAAAAATGCAATTGGAATACCAACTAACCATAGTATTCCAGAATCTAAAAACATAACATATTTAGATTCTCCACCGGCTCTAAATGTTGAAAACAAAATGACAATAAAAACTCTAAACATTATCCTTATACTATAAACTCTTAATACCCTGACAGCATTTTCTACAACAATATCTATAGGATTATTAAAAAGTGCAACAAATAACGGAGCTAATACAAGATTTAATATTCCTATAAAAATTGCTACCCCCATACCCAAAAGTAAAAACCAATTTCCATAATTGTTTGCAAGATCCAAGTCTTTCTTACCAAGTGCTTCTCCAATAAGAGCAGCAACAGATGTTGCAAGTCCAAATGTTATCGTAAACATTACATTTACGATACTTTCAGCAATTCGATAACCTTCATAAGCATCACTACCTAATGTATTTATAAATACAACATAAAGAGCTGTCCCTATAGAAAATAATGTTTCATTTGCAATAAGTGGCCCAACTCTTTTTATCAATTTTTTAACAAATTTTTTATTTAAAGCTTCCTTGAAATTAATAAAACTCGGCATAAATAATTGTTTTGTTTTTTGAGCATATACTACATTTATTATAAATCCTACAAGGCAAGAAATAACTGTTGCAATTGCCGCTCCTTTTACACCTAGCTCTGGAAAAGGTCCAATTCCAAAAATTAATAAATAATTAAATAATATATTCATCGAAGAAGAAACTATACTTATATATAAAGGCACTTTGGTTTTTTGAATATTTCTATATGCTATTGAAAAAGAAAAAGATAATGCATTAAAAATATAAGAAAATGCTTCAATCTTAATATAATCCATTGCCTTATCTATTACTTCCATATCTTGAGAAAATAGCATTAATATCTCTTTAGGGAAGATTAAAACTATTAATGTTGTAATTAAAACAAAAAAGCATACAAAAACAATACCTAATGCAAAACTATTTTTTAGATTTTTATCATCTTTTGCACCAAAAAATTGGGCAATATATATCCCAATTCCAGAATTTATTCCAAAAACCACTGTAAATATTATCATTGATATTTGAGCAGCAATACCAACTCCAGCTACCCCTCTATAGATTGACCCCACCATTATTGTATCTACAATACCAAAAGTATTTAATAATAATTGCTGCAAAATTAATGGTACAGAAATAACTAGAACCTTTTTATAAAAATTCTTATTACCTATATATTTTTTGATCCATTGCATTTTATGCTATTCTCCAGATCCTACTTTTATAATTGGTTTATCTTTAACCTCATGACAATGACGACATCTAGGTTCATAACTTTCGCTTGCTCCAACTAAAACTATTGGATCTTTATATGAAGCCGGCTTCCCGTTTACAAGTCTTTGAGTTCTTGTTGCTGGTGCTCCGCATTTCACACAAACTGCACTAAGCTTAGTTACAAATTCTGCTCTTGTTAAAAGTTCTGGTATAACTCCAAAAGGCTCTCCTCTAAAATCACGATCAAGACCAGCAACCATGACTCTTTTGCCTTGATCTGCTAATTGTTCACAAACTAATACTAATTCTTTATCAAAAAATTGAGCCTCATCAATAGCTACTACCTCAGTATCTTTACTAACTAGACGTAAAATGTCAGAAGCACAAGTAGCATTAACAGACTTAACTTTATATCCAGAGTGTGAAGCGATTTCATCTTCACTGTATCTATTATCTATTTTAGGCTTTATAACTAGTATATTTTTCTTAGCAAACTGTAAAACTCTTATTCTTCTTATTAGTTCTTCTGTCTTGCCAGCAAACATACACCCTACAATTATTTCTATCCAACCTAAACGATATTGTTGATACATCATAAATAAAATCTCCATTTCTTAAAAAATCACTATTATGATTATAACAAACCAAATTAAAAAAAGTAATATGATTATTGTTTTTTTATTTAAGTTTTAAGTATAAATAAAGAAAAAAATCAGTTATAATATTTGAAAATGGAGGATTAAGAAATGTCAAAGGCAAAAAACATTATTAAAAAAGCAGAAAACTGGTTGAATCAGCATGAATATACTAAAGTTGCTTTATTTTTATTTGTTATTGTTTTTTGCTGTTTTAGTATCCATGTATTCAAAAATGGTTTTACTTTGACAATGAATGGGGATTATGTTTTACAACAACTTCATTTTTATGTAGAAGGATACGACTCTTTTTGGAACTTCATTAGAACTGGAGAATTCAAAATGTGGAGTTATGAAGGTTTTTTAGGAGTAAATTATTTTGCTGCTAACACTTTCTATTATCTAACAAGTCCCTTCTTGCTTCCACTAATGCTATTCCCTAGAACATTAATACCTCAAGGAATTTACTTCATGTATGTTATTAAATTAACAACAGGAGGATTGCTATTTTATATACTATTACGCAAATATCATAAATTAAGTTACAAAGTTGCTTTAATTGGAGCCGTTGCTTATGCACTTTCTGGCTGGGGTATGTATTATTTGTGGTTTAATCATTTTGCTGATGTTTTAGCTGTATTTCCACTAACACTTATTGGTGTAGAACATTGTTTGCAAAAAAAACAAGGTTGGCTTTTAGCAATAGGTTTATTCATTTGTGGAATAACTAACTACTATTTCTTATTTGCGTTTGTTTTTACAACTTTCTTTTATGCAATATTTAGATATTTCCAATTATTCAAGCAAAACAAAGGATATAACTTAAAAATAATACTTATGGGGTTTGCATTTTTTGTTGTAGGAATAGGATTAAGTAGTGTCGTTTTAGTAACTGCATTAAAAGTTATAACATCTACTCCAAGAGTTGAAGGGAGTACATTGCTTAATGAATTCTTGGCTTTTTTCTTCAACGCTTCTACTACAGATCAATCTGGCTTTTTGGGATTAGGAGCATTAAAAGGAATTAAAGAGTTTTTCCAAGGAGATAACATAAAATCATTATTAAAATATATGTTTATTTTTAATGAAAGATATATGTCAGAACCAATTACTTCTACACAAACCTTTCTTTATCCTATTGCCACATTTTTCTTCCCACCCGTTAGCAATTGGGATACTTTAGTATTTACTAACAAAGCCTTTGATAACACAATTTCTAGCATTTATATTTCCGCACCCTTATTTTTACTTTTCTGGCCTGCTTTGATAAAGACCTTCAAAACAAAAAAGATATGGAACATTATAGGCTTAATATTCATGCTAATAATACCTTTTATTCCAATAACATATTACGCTTTAAATGCTTTTTCAATGATGTATGGAAGATGGCAAATATTTTTAGTAGCAATTGCTATAATTTACACTTCTTCTATGTTAGAAAAATTTGATGACATCCCTAAAATTCATATTGATATCTCTTTCCTTATCACAATAACTTTAATGATAAGTGTAGTAGCTTATTCTTTTTCAATAGGAAGAGTGTCTTTTGAATATGGAAAAGGATATGGAATTGCTGCTCAAATTCTTTATGTTTGTTTTGTATATTACTATATGAGAGAAAGATTAAAAGGTCCTGGAGTTTACGACAAACTATTAACTCTTGTAACTGTAGAATTGCTGGTAATGGGAAATATAACAACCTTTGGTCAAGGTGTTACTAATTACTATGACCTTTATGGAGGTCAAGATATTTTAAAAGAACAACAAACTATAATTAATGATTTAAAAGATGATGATGATAGTTTCTATAGAATTTTTGACTCGTTAGCTGATAGAAATTATAACAATATCGCAATGACATTAGGATATAAAGGACTCTCAACTTTTCATTCAGTATATAATTTTGAACTTGATGATTTCATTAATAATTTATCAAAAGTTTCTTACTCTTACTACAACTGGTCAATGGGTGTTGATGAAAAAAGATATAATTTAGACACATTTTTAAATGTTAAATATTATGTTTTAAAAAATGAAGACACGAATATTCCATTAGGTTTTTCTTTATACAAACAATATGATAACTATTCAGTTTATATTAACAATTATTTTGTTGAGTTAGGTTATGCTTTTGATGATATTATAAATGAAAACAACTTTAATGAATATTGGGACTATCATCAAAATGAACCATACTATAATAAATATGCAATAATTGCTTCTGAAGATATTGAAGAAATAACTAATATTTTGGGTGATGATATAACGCTTGCTGAAAATAACAATAAATTATACTTCAAAGAAGTTGGTTTATATAATGCAAAATATTATCTCCAACTACGTGGAGAAGAAACTATAACGCAGATTCCTGGAGTTTATTACGCAAGTGAATATTTGCCACAAACAAGAATTGGATCAAATAATGAAAAGAACTTTTATGGAACTGATAATACCAACGGTAATATTGGTGATAGAATTTATATTGACTTAGATGAAAATCAAACACTTTGTCCAAACGGAAGCAGTGAAAATGGTTGTCATATAATTGCTAAATTGAATTATGGGCCAAATATAAAAGTAAAATTTTATTATAATGACACTTTAATTACTGAAGATGCCCATGGCACTAGTAACTACGACAAAAGTGGCGACCACAAATTTGCTCGCGGTTATTATGTTACAACCAAAATTAATAGAATAGAATTAGAGTTTTTAAGTGATGCCGCTTCAAGTACTTTTACAAAATATGGATTTAATGTATATTACGAAGAATTTAATGAATACAAGCAACGCCAAGAAAACCTAATGGCTAACAAATTTGAAAACATTGTAGTTACAAACAATACCATTAAGTTTGAAACAAATTATGATGATAAAAAGATGATAGTTCTTTCTGTTCCATATGACTCTGGGTGGTCATTAAAAATTAATGGTGAAAATCAAAAAATATATAAAGTTGATTCTGGTTTTATTGGATTTATTGCCTTAAAAGGAAAAACAACATATGAATTAAACTATGTTACTCCTGGCATTAAAACTGGTGTAATTTTATCATTAATTTCCTTACTATTATTTATTATTTTAATACTTTTGTTTAATAGGGAAAAAATTATTATAAAATTGAAAAACAGAAAAAAGAATGTTCATAAATAACATTCTTTTTTTAAAATCTAAAAATCTAATTCTTCTATTTTTTCGCCATCTAATGTATAAATCTTCAATCCATAATCATCAATTATTATATAACTTGGTTTTGAATTGGCTTTAGGAACTCCAATAGACCCTGGAGAAGCAACATAAACTCCATCTTGACTTAATAATAATGGTATATGAAAGTGACCCCTTATTAAAATATCTCTTTCATTTAACAAAGGCATATTATGTTCATTATATACATGACCATGAGTTAGAAAAATTTTTCTATTACCTATAAAAATTATTGAATTTTCAACCAAAGGAAAATTTAAAATCATTGAGTCAATCTCTGCATCACAATTACCTTTTATCGCAATAATTTTATTGGCATATTTGTTTAAAAAATCAACAATTTTCTTTGGCTCGTAATACTCATTAATATCATTCCTTGGACCATGGTATACTATATCCCCCAAAATAATCATATAATCACTTTTATTTTTTTCAAAAATTTCAAATGCTTTCTTAGTTGGTTCATAAAAACCATGAGTATCAGAAATTATCATTAACTTCATAATTAGTTCCTCCTTTTATTTTATGCCATTATAACATATTTTACTAAAATGGTTTATTATTTAAACTTTTGTCTATATAATATTCCCATGAGGTGATTTTTTTGGAAAATTTTATTTATCATAGTCCTACTAAAATTGTTTTTGGAGTAGACGCCGAAAAAGAATGCGGTCGTGAAATAAAAATACATGGTAAAAAGGTCCTGCTACATTATGGTGGCGGAAGTATAAAGAAAAGCGGTTTATATGATGTTGTTATTGAAGCATTAAAAAATGAAGGCATAGAAGTATATGAACTTGGTGGAGTTAAACCAAATCCAACACTATCTATGGTTTATGAAGGAATAAAAATTTGTAAAGAACATAAAATTGAAGCCATCCTTGCAGTTGGAGGAGGAAGCGTTATAGATTCTGCAAAAGCTATTGCTTTAGGTGCAAAACACAAAAATGATGTTTGGGATTTTTTCAGTGGAAAAGATGTACCAAGTAATGGTGCTCTTCCTGTTGGAGTAATTTTAACAATCCCCGCTTCTGGTAGTGAAACTAGTGTAAGCACTGTTATAACAAATGAAAAAACTATAGAAAAAATAAGTTATAGAAATCAGATTAATAGACCTGTTTTTGCTTTGATGAATCCTGTTCTTACATATACAATACCAATGTATAATACATGTGCTGGTATAGTGGATATCTTCTCTCATACAATGGAAAGATATTTCACAAATGCTGAGGATGTCAACTTTACAAGTGAACTTTGTGAAGCTACGATGCGCTCAATTATTGAAGTTGCTCCACATATCTTAAAAAATCCACAAGATTATGGCTCTAGAGCAGAAATAATGTGGATAGCAACCATATCTCATAATGGAATTTTAGAAACAGGAAGAATTGCTGATTGGGCAAGTCACAAGATTGAACATGAGTTAAGTGCTTTTTATGATGTTACTCATGGAGCAGGTTTATCAATAATAATTCCTGCCTGGATGAAATATGTATATCGCCATGATTTAGATCAATTTGTGCGTTTTGCAAATAAAGTATGCAACATCAAAAATATCGGTTCAAAAGAAGAAATTACTTTAAAAGGAATTGAATATATCAAAAATTTCTTTAAATCATTGGGAATGCCTACTTCTTTTGAAGAAGCAAATTTGCCAAGTGATAAAATAGATATTATGGCAAAAAAAGCAACTAAAACTGGTCCAGTTGGGCAATTTGTTAAATTATATGATGGAGATGTTCTAGAAATTTATAAATTAGCATTATAGAAAAGGTCCTTGTAGGACCTTTTAATTTAACGATGAATCAAAACTGTTTCTATAATATATCGTGGTCTTGCTTTTGTTTCCATGTAATTTTTACCAACATAAACTCCGACAAGTCCTATTGCTATTAAATTCATACCAGTAAATAAACTTAAAATACTTACAATAAACCAAGCAACATTAAAAAAAGCAAAGAAAGAATAAATAATTACAGTAAGAATAGCCAAAAATCCAAGAATTGCTAAAACAATTCCCGTATATACAACAATCATTACTGGTTTAATTGAAAAACTAGTTATTCCCTCAAAAGCTAAAGATAGCATTTTTGAAAGAGGGTATTTTGACTCACCCATTTGACGTTCAAGACGATCATATTTAACTATTGATGTTTTAAAGCCAAGTTCCGTAACAATTCCTCTTAAAAACAAATTAACTTCATTAAAAGATGCTAATTCTTGAAGTGCTCTTGAACTCATTAATCTAAAATCAGCGTGATTATATATGGTTTTAGCACCTAATTTCTCCATTAATTTATAAAACATAGTAGCTGTTTTCCTTTTAAAAAATGAATCATTATCTCTAGAGTTTCTTACACCATAAACGATTTGACTACCATCTAAATATTCGTTTATCATTTGCTCTATTACATTTACATCGTCTTGTAAATCTGCATCGATTGAGATTGCACAATCGCAATTATCTTTGGCATACATCAATCCTGCCATAAGAGCATTTTGATGACCTCTATTTCTTGATAATTTTATCCCATTAACTAAGTTTGATTCTTCATGAAACTTAGTTATGATATTCCATGTATCATCCTTACTTCCATCGTTTACATACAATATATAACTATCATCAGAAATTAAACCTTTTTCTATTAGCGTTTTTAAAGCATTTTGTAAAATAGTGTTGGTGGAGGGCAATACTTCTTGCTCATTATAACAAGGAACAACTAGAGTTAACCTTGCCAATTTATTATTTCTCATATAATCTCTCCTTTATTATTTCCACTTAATTCTACTAAAAAAAAACCTCTCGCGCAACTGCACGTGAGGTTTTTTATTATTTAATTCCGTATTTCTTTTTAAATGTCTCTGCTCTACCTTGAGCATTTCCAAAACGTTGCTTACCTGTATAAAATGGATGACAATTTGAACATGAGTCTACTCTAATTTCTTTTAGTGTTGATCCCGATTCAAACTCTGCACCACATGATGTACAAACAACTTTTACTTTATTATATTTTGGATGAATATCTTTTTTCATAACCATTCTCCTTCCGCCTTGAAGTAACTCCTTCAAAGTAAGTTGCTCATAGATTTTAACATATCATCTTATATTTAGCAATAAATTTATATTTATGCTTTATTTTTTGTTCCAAACACTTCAATTTTTGTTCTAACCACGAAACGAATTCCTTCTTTTCCTGGACCAATTATTTTTCTTGGATCATAAACTTTACTATCTTTTGATAAAACTTCGCGTACAATTGCTGTCCAGGCTTGTTGACATTCTGTATTAACATTAATTTTTGCTGTCCCACACTCTATTGCTTTTTTTATTTGATAGTCAGGTATTCCTGATCCTCCATGAAGCACAAGTGGTAGATTAGTTAATTTTTTAACTTCTTCCATTTCTTTAAAGCCTAATTTTGGCTCTCCTTTGTATGGACCATGAACTGATCCAAGAGCCGGAGCTAGACAATCAATGCCTGTTTCTTTGGCCATAATTACGCATTCTTTAGGGTCTGCATACATTAATTCAGCAATAATATTTTCTTCTTGACCTCCAACTTTACCAAGTTCAGCTTCAACACTGACATTTCTTGCATGAGCATATTCAACAACTTTTTTAGTTTCTTCTAAATTCTTTTCAAAAGGCTTTTTAGATGCATCAATCATTACTGAAGTAAAGCCAGCATCTATTGCTTTTTTGCAATCTTCAAAACTTTCTCCATGATCAAGATGCAAGGCCACAGGTATGGTAATTTTACGATCTTCTAAAAGTCCTTTTACAATTCCTACCACAGTATTCCATCCGCCCATATATTTTGCAGCACCCGTTGAACACCCTAATATTACTGGTGCATTATTTGCTTGACATTCATCAAGTATAGCTTGTGTCCACTCAACATTATTTATATTAAAGGCTCCTACTGCATACTTTCCATTTTTTGCTTTAATTAGCATCTCTTTCATATTAACAAGACCCATATAGAATTCCTCCTTTTACAAACTTAATATATTACTTTTCTTGCTGATAAGCAAATGCAGCCTTAATAAACCCCAAAAAAAGTGGTTGTGGTTTAATAGGACGTGATTTAAATTCAGGATGAGCTTGAGTTGCCACAAACCAAGGGTGATCTTTTAATTCTATTATTTCAACTAATTTTTGATCTGGACTAACACCACTAAATATCATTCCATTTTCAGAAAACAATTCACGATAATTATTATTAAATTCATACCTATGTCTATGACGTTCTAATACTTCCCTACATTTATAAGCCCCATAACTTTTTGTGTTTTCTAACAATACACATGGGTAATTTCCTAATCTCATAGTTCCACCTTTATTTACAACTTCTTTTTGATTGTTCATTAAAGTTATAATTGGATAATTTGTGCTTTCATCCCATTCTAAAGATGTTGCACTTTTTATTTTCAAAACATTCCTTGCAAATTCAATACAAGCAACTTGCATACCTAAACATATTCCTAAATAAGGTATTTTATTTTCTCTTGCATACTGAGCAGCAAGTATTTTACCTTCAACTCCGCGACTGCCAAAACCTCCTGGGACTAAAACCCCTGAAACTCCACTTAATAAATTAGCTACATTAAATTGATTTACTTCAGCAGAATCAATCCACCTTATCTTTATTTTTGCCCCTATTTCATAACCAGCATGAGATAAAGATTCTGTAACAGATAAATAAGCATCATGTAAACTTACATACTTTCCAACTAATGCTATTTCAATTAATTTATCAGCTTTTTTAACTCTTTCTATTAAATCTTCCCATTGTTTTGTATCACTTATTTTAGTAACTAATCCAAATTGATTACAAACTATTTCATCCATTTTTTGATTTTTCAATCCAAGAGGAACTTGATATAAAATAGGAGCATCTTTTGCTTCAATAACAGATCTTCTATCAACATCACAAAACAAAGCTATTTTTGCTTTTAAATCTTCTGTTAGTGAATGAGAACTTCTACATACAATAATATCTGGTTGAATACCAAAAGAACGAAGTTCCTTAACACTATGTTGAGTTGGCTTAGTTTTTAATTCACCACTTGCATCAATCATTGGAATTAATGTCGTATGAATAAATAAAACATTTTCTTTTCCTAATTCAGAACGAATTTGTCTAATTGTTTCTATAAAAGGAAGTGATTCAATATCACCAACTGTACCACCAATTTCTGTAATTACAACATCAACATTTGGTTCAGTACCTGCTGCGTATACTTTTGATTTAATTTCGTTTGTAATGTGAGGAATTACTTGAACTGTTCCTCCAAGATAATCTCCTCTTCTTTCTTTATTTAAAACTGTTAAATATATTCTTCCAGAAGTTATTGAAGAATTTTTAGTTAATTCTGTATCAATAAAACGCTCATAATGTCCTAAATCTAAATCAGTCTCTGTTCCATCTGCGGTTACAAAAACTTCCCCATGTTGAAGTGGTGACATAGTTCCAGGGTCGACATTCATATATGGATCAAACTTTTGAACAAAAACATTCAATCCACGACTTTTTAAAAGCATACCAAGAGAAGCAGCTGTTATTCCTTTACCTAAACCCGAAACAACTCCTCCTGTTACGAATATAAATTTGCATTGCCCCATAATCATCACTTCTTTCCTCAATTAAATAAAATAAAAAAATGTCTCCTAGCAAGGAGACATATATTGCCCTTCTTTATACTATCAAATTTTTAATGCCAATTCAATATGATTAAAAAATATTTAGCATCTTTTCAAAGGTGCAAAAAAACTTTATTATCTATCTTTGACCAGGGTCATATACCTGACCATCTGCCGCTGGTGCACCAGAATTTTTAGAAGTAAATATTAGCAAAATCAAAGTAGCTATATATGGCACCATCTTAAATAAATTACGGAAGTTTACAGGGATAGCATTATTAATTAAACCATTTAACAATGTAAAGTTTGCATCAATTGTTCTAAAAAAAGAAAAGAAAACTGCTGCAAAAATTATTCTTTTTGGATTCCAATTACCAAATATCAAAACAGCTAAAGCCAAAAATCCAAAACCTGATACTGCTGTTGCCTCTGCTCTAAAGGCTGTCCCATTTATAGTTATAAGAAATATTGCTCCACCAAGACCTGCTAAAAATCCACTTATCAATACTCCAGCATATCTAACTTTATAAATATTAACACCCAAAGAATCAGCAGCGTGAGGATTTTCACCACAAGCCCTTAATCTTAATCCAAATTTTGTCTTAAATAAAATAATTGAAGAAATTATTAAAATAGCAATTCCAATATAAAAACTAATAAAAACATTTTTAAAGAAAATATCTCCAATAAAAGGTATTTTTGACAAAAGAGGAACTTCTTTTATTATAAAGGTCTTTCCTCCCCATTCTAACCAAGTTGAATCAACTTTTCGAACTGCTTTTATCAAAACAGCTGCTAATGGAGCTATTGCAAGATTTAAAGCTGTTGCTGATATAACTTGATTAGATTTCATTGATATTGCTGCATATGCATGTAAAAAACTATATAGCAATCCCGAAAGTCCTCCAACAAGCATAGCAATTATAAACAAAAGTTGCATTGGCATTTTATCAATAAATAAAATTAAGACTACTGCACTAGAAAAGGCTCCCATAATCATAATACCTTCAAGAGCGATGTTTGTTACTCCTCCACGTTCAGAAAACATGCCTCCTAAGGCAACAATAAGTAAAGGTACCATTGAAACTAAAACTGATTGCAATATATTATAAAATATACTCATTCTGTTTCGCCTCCTTTAGTCTTTTCAACAACTTTATGTTTTAATATTTTCTTTTTTATAAAACCAACAATCCGTGAGAATTGTCTTTGTAAAACTGAACTTAAGGCACTTAAATATATAATAGTTGCTGTTATAATAGAAATTATCTCTGGTGAAATCCCATCTAGTAATTGTAGTCTTGAACCTCCAACTCTTATGTATGATATAAATAGTCCCGAGAAAAATATGCCTATAGGATTAGAGGCCCCAAGTAAAGAAACTGTTATTCCATCAAAGCCTTCACTAAGTAAAGAAGCACTCATTGTTAATCTTTTACCACTTGTTGGATTCAAATATAAACAAACTCCAGCCAAACCTGCCAATGCTCCTGAAATAGCCATTGATATTATCATATTTCTTTTATTATTTATTCCTGCATATTTACTGCCTTGAGGATTGTAACCAACAGCTTTCAATTCATAACCTAATGTTGTCTTATTCAAAATTATATGAATAACTACGGCAATTATTAAAGCAATAAATATTGAAATATCAAGTGAAGAACCATTAAATATTTGATCAAAATTCAAATTCGGTGCATAGGCTGTTGAAAGCGGGTTCTTACTAAATGTTGTCAAAGGGTTAACCATATTTGATTGAACTAATTGAAACATAACATAATATAAAGTTGCATAGTTTAACATTATACAAGTAACAACTTCATTCACATTAAAAAGAGCCTTCAATATTCCTGGTATAGCTCCCACTATAGCTCCAGCTAAAACTCCACATATTAACGCGACTAAATAATGAATACCACTAGGCATTGGAACGTTTATTCCAATATATAATGCCACAAATCCACCTATCATTATTTGACCAGAGGCTCCAATATTAAATAGGCCTGTCTTAAAAGCAAAGCCTACAGCAAGTCCTGCAAGTATATAAGGACCAGCAAAATAAAGAACATCACCAATTCCTTTTAGTCCTGTTGATAAACCACCAGTAAGTAACATTATAAGTCCTTGGAAGGCTTCTTGAGGTGCAGTAACAAGCATAATCAAAAAACCAAATATTAGCCCTATACCAATAGAAATTAATGTTGGTGAAGCTGCTTTTAAAATTTTCTTAATTTTATTTTTTACCATCTTTACCACCCAAATCCTTTTTTGTTGACCCAGCCATATACAATCCAATTTCTTCCATAGTTATTTCTTTTGGTGTAGTTTCCAAAACAATCTTTCCTTCATACATAACTAGAATTCTATCGGCTATTGACATAACTTCATCAAGTTCTAAAGAAACAACAAGAACAGCTACTTTACTATCACGAACCTGGACCATTTTCTTGTGTACATATTCAATAGCTCCCACATCAAGACCACGAGTTGGTTGAACAGCAATTAATAATTTACCTTTTCTTGAAACTTCTCTAGCTATAATAGCCTTTTGTTGGTTCCCCCCAGACATTCCTCTAACAATGCTATATTTTCCATTACTTGATCTAACATCAAATTTCTCAATTAAATTATCCGCATATTTACTAATCGCTTCAAACTTCAAAAATCCCTTAGTTTGAAATTTTTCTTGATAATACTCGCACGATATAAAATTCTCTTGTAAACTATAGTCCAATATTAAACCATCTTTTTGTCTATCTTCTGGTATATGTGACATTCCTAGTTCTATTTTATGTCTAATTGTGGACTTAGTAACATCTTCATTTATTAATTTTATTTTACCCGAATCAAAAGGAATTAAGCCAGTAATTGCTTTTATAAGTTGACTTTGCCCATTCCCTTCAATACCGGCAATTACTACAATTTCTCCTTCTTTTACATCAAAAGAAACACCATTTACATGGTTTTTATTATTATCTTTTTTTACAACTATATTTTCAACTTCCAAAATGGTATCACCTATTTTAGGAGCTTTTTTCTCAACATTAAAATCAACTTTTCTACCAACCATTAATTCTGCCATTTGCTCAACGGAGGTTTTATTAACATCTATTGTTCCCATATATTTACCTCTACGCAAGATACTACATTTATTAGCAAGCATCTTAATTTCATTTAATTTATGGGTAATAATTATTATTGATTTCCCTTCACTGGCAAAATTACGAATAATGCCCATTAATTCTTCAATTTCTTGAGGAGTTAAGACCGCTGTTGGCTCATCAAATATCAATATATCAGCATCTCTATATAACATTTTTAGTATTTCCACTCTTTGTTGCATTCCAACAGTAATATTACTTATTAGTGCTTCTGGATCAACATTTAAATGATATCTATGACTCAATTCAATAATTTTTTTCTTAGGATTTTCATAATCTACAAATCCTTTTTTGTTTATTGTTTCATAACCTAAAACAATATTTTCTACAACATTAAAACGTTCAACCAACTTAAAGTGTTGGTGAACCATACCAATTTTTAACTTATTTGCAACATTAGGATTCTCTATTTTTACTTCTTCACCATTTATTTTTATAATTCCTGAATCTGGTTGAATAAGACCAAACAAAATTGACATTAATGTGGACTTTCCTGCACCATTTTCTCCAAGAATAGCATGTATTTCTCCTTTTTTTACTTTTAGATTTACATTATCATTTGCAATTAAGGAACCAAATTTTTTAGTTATATTAAGCATTTCAACTGCATACTTTTCCATAGAATCCTCCTAATTTTATAAAAATGAAGAGGCGAAAATGCCTCTTCACTAAATAAAGTCTTATTTTATAATGACATATCTGCTTTTTCTTTTGTTGGGAAAACATTAGCGTCGCTTATGTCAACGCCTAAAGCAGAACAGAAAGTCTCTAATTCATCATATGTATCTGGGGCAACTACTGCGCCATTTACAAGTTTAGCAAACATTGCATCATATGCATCTTTGCTGAATGTATTAAAACGAGAAAAATCATCAGGAATACCAACACCATCATTTGTTACACTATAATGAAGTGTTTCTCCACCATCCCATGCATCATTATAGAAATCTGTTAATGCATCGTAGGCTGCAGTCCCAATTTGTTTCATTGCTGAAGTAATGACATATTCAGATTGTGGAATTTGATTAACATCAACACCAACAACCCATTTACTGGTTTGTTCTGATGCAGCACTCATTACTGAATTACCAGCACCGCCAGCTGCAGAGAATATAACTTCAACACCCGAATTAAACCATCCACTTGCTAATGATTTTACAGTATCACTTGGATCAAAACTCATTAAATATTCAAAGTGAGTATCTGCTACAGATACATCTTCAAGTACTCCAAGTTCTTCTGCTGCATAAAATGCTCCTGCAACATATCCAAACCCAAATCTCTTAACTGCAGGAACTGGAAGACCACCAGTGAATCCTAATTTTTCAAAACCATCTTTTACAATAGCATAACCAGCTAAAAATCCTGATTGCTCTTCAGCAAACAAAATAGGCAAAGTGTTTTCTTCAGTTTTATAATCAGAATAGTCTGCTGTATGTGGCTCGCCATCAATCAAAACGAATTTAACATCTGGATGAGCTGTTTGACTAATATAAACTGCTTCTTCAAATAAGTATCCTGGGCAAACAATAATTTTTGCTCCGCCCTCAACCGCTAGGTTAATTGCAGAAACATAAGATGAAGTCGTACCATCTGTTGGCTTGTAATACTTAGCGTCTATTTTCTTTTCGTCAGCGTATTTTTTTACGCCTTCCCATGTCCCTTGGTTAAATGACTTGTCATCAATAGAACCAATGTCAGTAATCATAGCAATTTCATAAGTGGTTTTCCCACCACATGCTACCATTCCTACCGCTAAAGACCCAATAGCTAATAATTTTAGAATTCTTTTCATTTTTCCCTCTCCCTTTTTTATTTATTTAATTTTTTTAGACCACACTAAAAAGATGTAAAAAAATTATAAATAAATTATAGCATATTAAAAATAAAATTAAATCACTTTTAAAAACAATTTCTCTTACAAAAAAACTTTAATGAAATTTAGTAATCATCATCTTCCTCATCATCATTTTCTTCTTCATTATCATCTTCTTCTTCATCTTCAGAGTTGTTTTCATCATCAATTTCATCGCTATTTTCTTCTTTTTCATCTTCTTCACTATTCTCAAAAGCTGTCATTTTAATTACTAATAATCTTTTTAGATTTTCAATATCTTTATCTTGCATGATGTATCTCCTTTTAAAAATTTTACACCGAAATAAATAAAAAGACACTATTTCTAGTGTCAAAAAATTATTCATCATCTTCTTTTACAATATGCATACCTACTAAATCATTACTTCTAGTATTTTCATTTTCTCCATCTTCTTCGTTACTATTTTCATCAAATTCATCAATGCTTTCTTCATCAATCTCATCAATTATTTCTTCATCTTCTTCAACATATATTTCATTCATATCTATATGTACCTTATCAAAAGTATGTCTAGATCTAAGGTCCCAAGTGTTCTCTCCTAATGTAACAAAACGTCCATCAAGAATCAATTGTGTATAAAAACTTGAAATATTCTTGGCTCTTGCTTCTTCATCAAAACCCAAGGTTTGACTAATCTCATCATACAATTTTAAAAATTCAACTGCTTTTTTCTTCTTGCTCATAACTTCATAAGCTACAGTAACCATTGATTTTTTTGTTGTCATTGTTTTATTCATCCTTTCATTACATGCTTTGAGGAGCACTAACACCTATTAATGACAAGGCATTTGCTAAAACTATTTTTGTTGCTTGCACTAATTTTAACCTCTGAGCTGTCAATTCTAGATTGTTTTCATCTATCACGCGACATTCATTATAAAATGAATGAAACAATTGTGCAATATGTTGAATGTAATTTGCCATCTTATAAGGTGCTCTATTTTGAGCACAATCAATTATTACATCTTCAAATTCCATTAAAACCTTTAATAGTGATGTCTCGTTGGTAGTGGAAATCTTATCATACACTTCAACTGGTTGCAACTCTAATTTTTTGGCGCTTTCTAAAATTGAGCACATTCTAGCGTGTGCATATTGAGCATAATAAACAGGATTATCACTTGAATAACTTTTAGCAAGGCCAATATCAAAGTCTAAATGTGATGACCCACTTCTAGATATAAAGAAATATCTTACAGCATCAACACCAACCTCATCACATAACTCTTTTAAAGTGATAGCATTACCACTTCTTTTAGACATCTTAAATTCTTCGCCATCTTTAATTAGCCTAACCATTTGAACAATATCTACTTCTAATTTATCTGAATTATGCCCCAAAGCCATTATTGAAGCTTTTAATCTATTAATATATCCATGATGATCTGCACCCAAAAGATCGACTAAATAGTTGTAGCCTCTAGATAGCTTATCAATATGGTATGCAATATCGGGGGTAAGGTATGTATAAGTTCCATCAGATTTTATTAAAACTCTGTCTTTATCATCACCATAATCTGTAGATTTTAACCATAAGGCATTATCTTTAGTATAAACATTACCGGAAAATTTTAATATTTCTATAGTATGTTCAACCATTCCTCTTTTTCTTATTTCTGATTCACTTGAAAAAGTATTCATTTCAACTCTAAAATCAAGTAAATCTTTTTTTATTTGATTAAGTTCAAATTCAACAGCCTTATTACGAATTAACCAATAAGTATCTTCTGTATCGTCATCCACAAATTTATCCGCAAATTCTTCATATAATTTTTTAGCAATTTCAATAATATCTTCTCCATGATAACCGTCTTCTGGTAAAACCGCTTCTTTGCCACAAAGTTGCAAATATCTTGCTTTAACAGATAAAGTTAAATTGTGAATTTGATTGCCAGCATCATTCACATAGTATTCTCTTGTAACACTATACCCAGATGCTTCCAAAATTCTGCATAAAGAATCACCAAGAGCTGCTTGACGAGCATGTCCTAAATGAAGTCTCCCAGTGGGATTAGCACTTATAAATTCCACATTGTAACTAAGACCTGCCCCATGGTTACTTTTGCCATACTCATCACCTTTACTAATTATTTTAGAAATTATTTCTGCTAAACTATTCTTTTTAATATAAAAGTTAATAAAACCTGGTCCTGCTATTTCAATATGTTCAATATTATTATCTTGTAAATTAATATGACTTATAATATCTTCTGCAATTTCTCTAGGTTTCTTTTTAATTATCTTAGTTAGTTGCAAAGCTACATTACTAGCATAATCTCCATTTTTATTATCTTTTGGTATTTCAATAACAAAATTAAGGCCATTAACATCTATGTCCTCATTAATTTCTTTCAATGCACATACAATTACATTTTTAATCTTCGAACTAATATTCATCCTCTTGCTCCTTGTAAAATAATTTGATAACAAACTCATCTTTAATTTGTCCATCATAAATTAAATCATATTTTATTTCTATCATTTTATCTTCAAAGTTAATTTCTTTAGTAAATATTTTGAATTTAAAAACTCCAAATTCTGTTTTGTAATTAAGAATAGTGGTTTCGTTATTTTTAAATTCATATATGTTTTCAAGTGAATCTACTTTTCTGCTAACAACAACTTTACTTTTTGTAACTTCAAATAAAATGGGTGATTTTTTATCAGAAAATGAAATTGATAATAATGAATCTTTATCTTCTAAAAACCCATAAGAAATAATTGAATCAACTATTTCTCCACCATTTTTATTAGTGATAGTATTCATCTTAACAGCAACTTTTTTTCGCATTAAATCACCTATGCATAAGATTATAGCATGATTTTTTTAAATGTAAACAATTATAATCATTCTTATTATTTATAGAAATACTTAATAAACCAAGTATATTTGAACTATTTTATTTCTTTAGGAATTAAAACAATATAATCAGAATCGTCTCCTACCCTATCACTACTTAATGATTTTACTACTGGTGATATTTTACTAATTTCTACAACTTTATTATCTTTTGTCAATATCATTACATTAGATAAATCATTTTTACCATACTTTTTATACACAATTTGTTTTGGTCTATCGCTAAAAAAATAATACCTATCATCATAGCCTAAACTTTTAACCTTTTGGTGATAATATTCTACTTCTTCTTTTGTCTTAACCTCATAAAAAGCAAAAAGTTTTCTATTGGTAAATCGATCTGCAAACTCTCTTAAAATTTTGTCTTCTTCTTCTGCAAGAAGTTTAGCATAAAAATTAATGACACTTTCATCCAAATCATAAATCTCTTGATTGCTAAGTTTTGATTTATTTTTTAATGGTAATATATATTTATAATCATTCTTGAATACATAATTATTTTCAACTAATTCAAAAAACCTTTCAAATAACTTTAACAATATTACCTCATAACTAAGAGATGATGAATGATGGTATACTTGTTTGTACATATGATACCTACCTAGCATAAAATTTTCTAATGCCGGTATTCCAGACTCTTTAAAAACTATTTGACCTTCATGTGCACGAATAACTCTTAAAACTCTTTCAACATCAAAATACCCATAAGTGGCTCCTGTAAAATATGAGTCTCTTAATAAATAATCCATTCTATCGGCATCAACTTGGCTAGATATAAGCTGATTAAGTAACCTTTGAGGATGCTCCTTTTTTATTACAGAAATTACTTTGCTTGGTAAATCTACATCAATATTTTTAAGCAAACTATTTATTTCACTATTATCTTTTATTATTGAAATTGTATATTCTTCATGATGTATTGGATTTATCATTTCAAATGCATGAGAAAAAGGGCCATGCCCAACATCATGTAATAAAGCAGCAATAAGCAATGTTAATTGTTCTTCTTCATTTAAAGAATTTTTTATTGTAGGAACTTCATTAATTATTCTTCTAGCAATTTCGTAGGCACCAATAGAATGAGAAAAACGCGAGTGTTCTGCAGTAGGAAAAACTTGAAATGTGCCGCCTAATTGATGAATCCTTTTTAAGCGTTGAAACTCTTTACTACATATTAAATCATATATGATTTTATAGTCCACTTTAACATAACCATTAATTGGATCTCTAAAAACTTTTGTTTCATTCATTTTCTCAAAGTTCATTTTTAGTCCTCGCTTTCTAGCAAAATACTACAAAAAGCCATTACAGCTTTATTTTTGCCTATTTCTCCTATTCCTTCCATTGTCCCTGCCTTTATATTTACATTTGATTCATTGATAGATAATAATTTGGCAATGTTTTTACGTATTTTCCCTTTATTTGTTCCTAACTTTGGTTTTTCAAGAATAATTGAACAATCTAAATTATTAATTACATATTTTTCTTTTTGCATAATTCCTAAAATATTATTTAAAAGAACGCTTGAGTCTATATCCTTATATTTATTATCGCTATCTGGGAAATGTTCTCCAAGATCTCCTTTACCTAAAGCTCCAATTATAGCTTCTGTAATAGAGTGAAGTAAAACATCACCATCCGAATGTGCATAACAACCATATTCACTTTCAATAATTATACCACCCAAAATTAGTTTTCTTCCTTTTACTAAAGGATGGATATCCATTGAAGAACCTATTTTAAGCATATCATCACCTCAATATGATATATTTTATCATTTTTTTAGTACTTTTGAATACCAAAAAGTGTTTGCAATAACTTTCCTTAATTAATATACTAATAGTGTTATATGGAAGGGGTGTAAAAATTGACTTTAGATGAAAAAATTTTGCGCTATGAAAAGCACTATCGTAAAACAAGGGCATACAATTATGCCTTAAGTTTAATTAATTTTGACGGAGACACGGAAGGACCCAAAGATGCTTATGAAGATAGAGCGGAAGT
>JAQUUH010000004.1 GCA_028693955.1 Bacilli bacterium | reverse complement strand
AAGAAAAAGCTGGCTTATTGTCTGGTAAAGATTCATGGAATACATTAAATATTTCTAGATTAAATATTGAATCAATTAGAATGAGTGATGGTCCCCATGGATTGCGAAAACAATATTATGATAATAGTGTAGATGATAATGAATCAATTCCTGCTACATGTTTTCCACCAGCCACAACAGTGGCTTGCAGTTTTAATAAAGAAATAGCTTATATAATGGGAGAAGCAATAGCAAGAGAATGCCTATCAGAAAAGGTTGATATTTTGTTAGCTCCAGGCATAAACATAAAAAGAAATCCTTTGTGTGGAAGAAATTTTGAGTATTTTAGTGAGGACCCATATTTAACTTCGCAAATCGCGATGGCTTTTATTAAAGGAGTTCAATCAAAAGGTGTTGGTGTTTGCTTAAAACATTATGCAGCGAATTCTCAAGAGGCTTATCGTTTTAGTAATGATTCAATTGTTGATAAAAGAAGTTTAAATGAAATATATCTATATAGTTTCAGAAAAATAATTGAAGAGTTAGATATTGAAAGCGTTATGTGCTCATATAATATGATTAATGGTATTTATTCTTGTGAGAATAAGTATTTATTAAATGATTTGTTGCGAGAAGAATGGAATTTTAAAGGTATTGTTGTTAGCGATTGGGGAGCTACTAATGATAGAGTAGAATCATTAAAAGCTGGCTTGGATTTAGAAATGCCAAGCAGTAAAGGACTTAATGATAAAAAAATTGTCGATGCTGTTATAAATAAACAATTAAGTGAGGATGTAATAAATACTAGTGTTGAAAGAATTTTAAATTTACAAGAGAATTTTAAGAAAAAAATTATTGATTCTTTTCCATTAGATAAAATAGAAAATCACAATATAGCCTATGAAGTTGCAAAAGAATCATTTGTGTTATTAAAAAATGACAATATTTTACCATTAAATGTTGATGATGATTTTGTTATTATTGGTGATTTAGCTAAAAATCCCCACATTCAAGGATGGGGAAGTTCAAGAGTAAACCCTACATATATTAACAATACTTTTTATGAACTTAAAAAAAGAAAAGAAGGTATTAAGTATTCTAGGGGATATTCTGATATACCAGAAGAGTGTGCAACATTAGTGTCTCAGGCTGTTAAGTTAGCAAAAGAGCACAAAATTATTTTGCTATTTATTGGATTAACTGATGAATATGAATCAGAAGGCGCAGATAGAATATCCTTGAAAATACCAAATAATCAATATCGCTTGCTTGAAGAACTATATAAAGTAAATAAAAATATTGTTGTAATTTTAAATGGTGGTGGAGTTTTAAATGTAGAATTTTTGGAACACACAAAAGCAATATTATACACATTATTACCAGGACAGGCAGGATCAAGAGCGGTTGTAGATATGTTATTTGGAGATGTAAATCCAAGTGGCAAATTAGCAGAAAGTTGTCCTAAAAAAATATGTGACATACCATCATATAAGTTTTATCCAGGAGGATCAAGAGCAAGTAACTACTTAGAATCAATTTATGTTGGATATAGGTATTATGATACATATAATATTGATGTTAGATTTCCTTTTGGGTATGGATTATCTTATACTAATTTTCAATTAAGTAATTTTTCAATTAATAAACAAAAAGACAAGTTTATTGTTGAATTAGACATTGAAAATACTGGTAATTATTCTGGAAGCGAAGTAGTTCAATTATATGTTAGAAATAAAACTGATAATACATTTTTTGCTTCGCAAGAACTAAAAAAATTTGAAAAGATATTTTTGAAAATCAACGAGAAAAGGCACCTATCAATGGATGTAGAATTTAATGATTTAATGTATTTTGATTTTGATAGCGATAAATTTGAATTAGCAACTGGCAATTATGAAGTGGCAATAGGGACTTCTTCAAGAGATATAAAACACATATTCAAATTAGAGATTCAAGGTAGTAAAACCGAAAAAGTATTTATAAGACCAAAGTCCTATCACGAACACACTCAATTTAATAATGATGATTTTAAACTTTTGATAAATAGTGATGTTATTCCTCCTCAAAACAAGAAAATTAGTAGACCATTTACTTTCAATACGAGTCTAAAAGAAATGAGAAAGACAATGTTTGGAAAAATTTTGCATAGTTTAGTAACTAAAAATATTAAAGAGAATGCAATTTTAAATGAGGAATCTGCTTCTAGACAAGCAGACTATGTCACATTTAGAACTATGGTTCTTTTAGGAGGATTTAGTTATTATAAAGCAGAGGCAATTCTTCACTTTATGAATAGAGAAATTTTTAAAGGAATATTAAGTCTTTTCAAAAAAGAAAGGAAAGATCCAAATGGAAAGGAATAGATGGTATAAAGATGCTTTTATATATCAAATTTATCCCAGGAGTTTTAAAGACTCAAATGATGATGGTATTGGAGATATAAAAGGAATAATTGAAAAACTTGACTATTTATCTTTTTTGGGAATAGATGCAGTTTGGTTATCTCCAGTTTATAAATCTCCAAATGATGATAATGGTTACGATATAAGTGATTATCGTGATATTATGGATGATTTTGGAACACTCGATGATTGGAAACTAATGATTAGTGAAATGCATAAAAGAAATATTAGATTAATAATGGATTTAGTAATAAATCATACTTCAGATGAACATGAATGGTTTAAAAAAGCGAGAAAAGATGTTAATTCTCCATATAGAAATTATTATTTTTTTAGAAAAGGCATTAATGGTAAAAAGCCAAATAATTGGACATCATTTTTTGGGGGAGATGCTTGGGAATATAACCCTGATACTGATGATTACTATTTGCATCTTTTTACTAAAAAGCAACCAGATTTAAATTATAACAATCCAAAAGTTATGGAAGAGATAAAATCTATTATTAATTATTGGTTAGAACTTGGTGTTGATGGATTTAGGTGCGATGTAATAACTTTGATATCTAAAGATAAAGATTTGCCAAAAGGTAAGTGGAATGTTGCTTTAGTTGGGAAAGAGCATTATTTAAATGGTAAACACATTCATGAATACTTACATGAATTATATCGTGATGCTTTTAGCAAGTATAATGCAATGACTGTTGGAGAATCAGTATTAATGGATGTTGAAACAGCGCCTTATTATGTAAAAGAAGAAAGAGAAGAATTAGATAGTTTATTTACATTTGAACACATGGATGTTGATAATTTTTTTGGGGTTAAATATTTAATGAGAAAGTTTAAACTAAAAAGACTAAAAAAAGTATTATCGAAATGGCAAGATAAAATGTATGGTATAGGTTGGAATTCGCTATATCTAGAAAACCATGATCAGCCCCGATCAATTGGTAGATTCAATACTAAACTTGAATATCATGATTTGGGATGTAAAATGCTTGCAACAATGATTTATTTTTTACAAGGAACTCCCTACATTTATCAAGGTCAAGAGATTGGAATGACAAATGGGGATTTTAAAACAATTGAAGATTTTAAAGACACCGAGACATTAAATATTTTGAAAGTTTCAAGAAAAATGGGAATACCTAAATCATATATTATGAAAGCTATATTCAAAAGAAGTAGAGACAATGCTAGAACACCAATGCAGTGGGATAATTCTGCAAATGCTGGATTTAGTAAGGGAACTCCCTGGATAAAAATTAACGATAATTATAAAAGCATTAATGTTCAAGATAATATTAAAAATAAAAATTCAGTTTTAAATTATTATAGAAAATTAATTAGTATTCGTAAAAACAATGATATAGTAATAAACGGAAAATATGTTGAGCATTATAAACAAGATAAAAATTTGTATGTTTATAGTAGAGTTTATAATGATAAATATATACTTGTAATTTCTAACTTTTCTGATAAAAATCAAAAATTTGATTTAATGGATGAATTTAAAAATAAAAAAAGTGAATGTTTATTAGCAAATTATGATGATGTAGTAGATATCAATAGTTTTTTGTTAAGACCATATGAAGCCAGGGTTTATTATTTTGAATAAAAAGGAGTGTTAAAATGAAGGAATTTCAATTAGAAATTATTAGATGGATTCAGCAATTCAATAATGGATTTCTTGATTCTTTGTTTGAATATATAACAATGTTTGGAGAAGAATTGATAGCAATATTAATAATTGCCTTTATGTATTTTTGTTACAACAAGCAATTAGCTAAAAAGTTAACTTATATAATGCTTACTTCTATGACTTTTAATGGTATCGTAAAAAATATTGTTAAAGCTCCTAGACCAATTGGAGAAGAAGGGATAAGATCTTTGAGAGTAGAAACAGCAACAGGGTACTCATTTCCAAGCGGACACACGCAAACAGCTGCGACACTATATGTATCTTTATCGCTTTTTATAAAGAAAAGATGGGCTAGCATACTGACAACTATAATAATAATTTTAGTCGCAATATCTAGGCTATATCTTGGTGTGCATTACCCTGCAGATGTTATTGTTGGAGCATTTTTGGGAATTGTTTTTGCCTTTGGAGGCAATTATTTATATGACCATTATAAAAAAGAAAATTATCTTTTTGGTATTACAGCAATAATATTCATTCCTTTTGCAATATTTTTTGCAATTGATAATAGTATATTGTCCACTGATTTTTTCAAACTATATGGTCTTTTTGTTGGAGCGTTCTTAGCTATCGTTTTTGAAAAAAAGTATGTGAATTTTACTATACCTAGAGCACTTTGGAAAAAAGCAATGAGATTAGCTTTAGGATTATTAATTATCATTGGAATAAAAGAAGGTTTAAAAATAGTTTTCCCTGATGTTTTTTATCTCCATTTCCTTCGCTACTTTTTAATGGCCTTTGTAGGGTTCGGACTTTATCCAATGCTTTTTAAAAAGTTGCGATTTTAAAGAAGGAGCAAAAAATGAATAAAAAAATTTTATTTATAACAAAGACTGCATTATTTTTGGCGATATTATTAGTTGTCCAGTTTTTTTCTAAGCCACTTGGGCAATATTTTACTGGATCTTTAGTTAATTTGATTTTGATTATTTCTTTTTGTGCCTTAGGTATTTATGGGGGAGTAATATTGGCAATTATCTCGCCATTCTTAGCTTTCTTTTTGGGGATAGGACCAGCATTTTTGATAATTATACCCTTTATTGCTCTAGGAAATTTAGTAATATCTTTACTTGGAGGCACATATTTAAAAAGAATTTATGATAAAAAGAAAGAAAAATTTAAAATAAGTTTTAGTTATTTAATGTTTTTTGTCGTTTCTCCAATACTAAAAGCGTTAGTAATTTATGTTGGAGTAGTAATGATTGCTATTCCTTTGATACCAAATTTAAATGATACTCAAATTAAAGTACTTAGTGCGGCTTTTTCTTATTCACAACTTATTACAGCCTTAATTGGGACAGTTTTAGCTTTCATTATTTATCCATTTTTGAAGAAAATAATTAAGAATTAACTATATTGTAAAAAAATAATTTATATGATATTCTTAATTATGAAATTGGTAGTAGGAAAGATTAATTAAGATGTTGTTTAAGCGAAAGTTGAAAATGGTGTAAGCAACTTACAACACTAATTAGAATGCACTTACTAAATCTTTTTTGAAATTTAAGTATAAAAGGACGTAAATCGGCGTTAACGAGCAAAGATAAATCATTTAAGATTTAAATTAGAGTGGAACCGTGCTCATAAGCGCCTCTATGTATTGTAGAGACGTTTTTTATTTTAATGGAGGAAATTATATGATTAAATTTTATAATAGTATGACAAATAAAGTGGAGGAGTTTATCCCTATAAAAAAAGGAGAGGTATCACTATACGTTTGTGGCCCAACAGTTTATGGTTATGCTCATTTTGGAAATATGAGGCCAGTGATAGTTTTTGATACTTTAAGAAGGTTTTTTACATATTTAGATTATAAAGTTACTTATGTTAGCAACATAACCGATGTTGATGACAAACTAATCAATAGTGCAATCAAAGAGGGAAAAAGCGAGAATGAAATTGCTTCTTTTTACTTAGATAATTTTTTGGATTGTGTTACAAAAGTCAATTCTATGTTGCCTAATTATATGCCAAGGGTAACAGAAAACATGGATTCAATGATTAATTTTATAAGTGAACTTGTAGATAAAGGTTATGCTTATGTTGTTGATGGTGATGTTTTTTTTAGAGTAAATAAAGCTAAAGAATATGGAAAACTTGGAAATTTTAAAATTGAAGATTTAAAAGTTGGAGCAAGAGTAGAAGAAAATATTAAAAAAGAAAGTCCATTAGATTTCGCTTTATGGAAAAAAACTGATATTGGAGTAAAGTGGAATTCTCCTTGGGGAGAAGGAAGACCAGGATGGCATACAGAATGTGTTGTCATGATTAATTCAATTTTTAAGCAACATTTAATTGATATCCATGGAGGAGGATTTGATTTGAAATTTCCTCATCATGAAAATGAAATTGCTCAAAGCAAAGCCTGTTACAATACATATTTAGCTAATTATTGGATGCATAATGGTTTTGTAAACTTCAATAACGAAAAAATGTCAAAATCAATTGGGAATGTAAAATTTGCTAAAGATGTGATAAATCAATATGGTGGGCAAGCAGTAAGATTTGCAATGCTTTCAACCCATTATAGATCACCTTTTAATTTTAATGATGAGATAATGAATTCAGCCAAAAAAGAGTTAAATAAAATAATGATGGCTTTAAATCAAGCAAGTGTCAAAATGCAATTAGAAGAGAAAGATTTTTCTAAAAATATTGATGATTTATATATTTCAAGGTTTATTGATGAATTATCAAATGATTTAAATACTGCAAATGCATTAACTATAATTTTTGAAGTTACAAAAGAATTAAATTTATCATTAAGGAAAAATGATATGACTTTAGTTGTAAAACAATATTATACTCTTTTAGATATGATAAATATTTTAGGAATTAGTTATAAAAAAATAAATGTAAGTATTGAGGATAAAGAGCTCTTTAATAATTGGGAAAAATTAAAACAAGAAGGAAAATACGAAGAAGCAGATAAAATTAGAAAAATTTTATCAAGCAAGGGAATGATGTAGTGATAAATATGGAACAATATATATATGGTAAAAATACGGTCAAATCAAGAATAGAAAAAGAGGCTGATATTGAGGAAATGCTTCTTCAAGAAGGATTCAAAGACGAAAGATTTTTAGAATTAATTAAAAATAAATATCCAGTAAAATATGTTAAAAATTCTTATTTAAATAAAATAACAAAAAATGGAGTCCATCAAGGAGTTGTAGCCAAAGTTAAGACATATAAGACAATTAGTATTGATGAATTGTTATATGCTATAAAAGAAATTCAAAATCCTTTGCTAGTAATGCTTGATGGTATTCAAGATCCGCATAATTTGGGAGCAATTTTACGAACATGCGATGCTATTGGAGTTAATGGAGTGATTGTTCCAAAGCATCGTAGTGCCCCTTTAAATTCGACAGTTGCTAAAGTATCAACAGGAGCAATAGAATTTGTTTTGGTTTCAGAAGTTACAAATTTAACAAACACACTAAAAAGACTTAAAGAAGAAGGCTTTTGGATTGTGGGAGCAGAAGCTAATAATTCTCAAGATTATAGAGAGATTGATTATAAAATGCCCACGGTCTTGGTGGTTGGTTCAGAAGGCAAGGGAATTTCAAGATTAGTTCTTGACCAATGCGATTATAAAATACGTTTACCAATGATAGGACATGTTAATTCATTAAACGCTTCTGTTGCCACTGCAGTTCTTTTGTATCAAATTTATGGCAATAAAAATCCATTAAATAAGGAGGAATAATTTGGAACTTAATACCTTAAATGATTCAGAATTGATATATATGATTAATCAAAATAATAGTGAAGCAGTAAGGTTATTAACAAAAAAGTATTATCCAATAATAAAATCATGGATTAATGATATGATAATTAATCCTCGACAATTTAATATGGAATATGATGATTTTTATCAGCAGGGACTTAGTATATTTTTAGAGTCTATTGGTAATTTTAGAACAGAAAACGGGATATTTTATTCTTATTTACGTTTAATAATTACAAGAGAAATAAAAAATTTTATTTATAAGTTCTATAAAAAAAGCGAAGGTTTTAAATTAGTGCACTTAGATGCGCTTGTTAATGAAGATAAAAAGAATACATATTTAGATTATTTAGAATCAGATTGTTTTTTTTCAAAACCAGATAGAATATTTGTATTTAAAGATAATTTAGAAAAAATAAAAAGCGAAGATAGTTTATCGAATCAAGAAAAAAATATATTAATTAAAATAATTGAAGGTTACTCTTATAAAGAAATAGCTAAAATATTTGGTATTTCTACAAAAAAAGTTGATAATGTTTATGCTAAAATCAAAAGAAATTTAAAGGGAATAAAGAAAGAATTATGAAGATATAAAATATTGACTTGACATATTGATTATGTTAAAGTTATTGAACGAGGTGGAATAGTAAATGAGAGAAAAAATTATTTTGGTTTGTACAGAATGTTTATCAAGAAATTACACTACCACCAAGCAAAAATATGGAGTAAAGGATCGCTTTGAAGTTGTTAAGTTTTGTCCAAGGTGTAATAAACATACTTTGCACAAAGAAAGTAAATAAGGATGGTGAACATTAATGCAAAGAATAAAAGACTTTTTTGCAGGAGTTGTAAAAGAGGGTAAAAGAGTTAGATGGCCAAACGGCGAACAGTTATCAAAATTATTGGTTACAGTTTTAGGGTATGCAGTATTTTTTGGTGGTTCACTTGTCTTATTTGATTTTGTTGTTTTAAAACTTCTTCAAGCCATTAACTTTTCATAGTTGAGGTGAAACATGGAGAAATTAGGAGAAAAGCAATGGTATGTAGTCAATACATACTCTGGACACGAAAATAAAGTAAAAAATAATCTTGAAAAAAGAATTGAAAGTATGAATATGCAAGATTATATTCATCAAGTTTTAGTAGCCGAAGAAGAAGTTCCTGTATTAAAGGATGGGATTCCAACAGGAGACACAAAAGTTAAGAATACTTATCCTGGTTATGTTTTTGTTGAAATGATTATGAGTGATGAGGCGTGGTATGTTGTAAGAAATACTCCGGGTGTAACTGGATTTGTTGGCTCATCTGGTAAAGGAACAAAACCATTTCCTGTTCCAAAAGAACAAATAGATACAGTTTTGAAAAAAGCCGGTATTGTTAATAAAGATATGTATTTAGATTATGTTATTGGAACTGAAGTTAAAGTTTTGCGTGGACCTCTTCAAGGTAGTAGTGGAATGATTGAAAGTGTTGATTCTGAAAAAGGAACAGTAATTGTCTCTGCAACATTTTTTGGTAGAGTACATAAAATTGAATTAAGTTTCCAAGATGTTGAAAAAGCGTAAATAAAAGCTCAAAAGAGCTTTTTCTTTTTATAGTAAAAAAGATTGAAATATAAATTGATATAGTGTATAGTATTCAATGCACTAGTGTGTATTTTGCGTCGTGGGAAGATGGAAGTCTGTTATAACCACAGCACGGACAATTTTAAATATAGGAGGTGTGTCGCGTGAGTAAAAAGATCGCAAAGGTAGTTAAGTTAGAAATTCCTGGGGGTCAAGCAAAACCTGGTTCTGCTTTGGCATCGGCAGGTATTAACATGCCAAAATTCTGTACTGAATTTAACGAGAAGACAAAAGCAAATATGGGTAAGGTTACGCCTGTCATTATTACGGCTTATGAAGATAAGTCCTTTAGTTTTGTAATAAAGACAACTCCAGCTGCAGTTTTATTAAAAGAGGCAGCAAACATAAAGAGTGGTTCTGGAACTCCAAATAAGGTAAAAGTTGGTACCATTACAGCAGAAGATGTTAGAAAAATTGCTGAATATAAAATGCCTGATTTAAATGCAAATGATATTGAATCAGCAATGCGTACAATTGAAGGCACTGCTCGCAACATGGGTATTGTTGTTGAAGGCATGGACAAAAAATAAAATTATTACCATATTTAGTGGGAGGAAAAATCCGCTAATACCACATAGGAGGAAATTGTAATGAAACAAAGAGGTAAAAATTTTGAGAAGGCCTCATCATTGTTAGAAAAAGGAAAAATTTATCAAATTGATGAAGCTATAGAATTATTGAAAAAAGCAAAGTTTGCTAAATTTGATGAAACAGTAACTATTTCATTTAATTTAGGTATAGATACTAAACAAGCAGATCAACAATTAAGAGGAGCTTTGGTTCTGCCAAACGGAACTGGAAAAACTAGAACAGTTTTAGCAATAACCCATAAAGAAGATGAAGCAAAAGCTGCAGGAGCAGATTTTGTTGGTGGAAAAGAAATGCTAGAAAAAATCAAAAACGAGAATTGGTTTGGATTTGATGTTATAGTTGCAACACCAGATATGATGGGGGAATTAGGAAAATTAGGAAAATTATTAGGACCTAAAGGTCTTATGCCTAATCCAAAAACTGGAACTGTTTCTCCAGATATTACAAAAGCTATTCAAGATATAAAGGCTGGTAAAGTTGAATATAGAGCAGATAAAGAAGGAAATCTTCATGTTATTTGTGGAAAGTTAAGCTTTGATTCAGCAAAACTAGTTGAAAATATTGGAGTAATTACAAAACAAGTAGTTAAAATTAAACCAGCATCAGTAAAAGGGGTATATATTAAAAATTGTGTACTTTCTTCTACAATGGGTCCTGGAGTTAAAGTAAACTATGATGTAAAATAAACTCTTGAAATAATCAAGATGTTTTGTTAAAATAAATCAGTAATCAATATGCCAAAGACAGCAACGACTAAAAAGTTTAATAATGTTGCCGAGGTTGAAGTTAATAAAGTATATTTACTATGCTAAATAACCCATACCTCAAGAGTATGGGTTTTAAATTCTACATAAAGTATATTGGTTTCCATAAAAATATCAAAAAAGATAGGAGGTGCCATTAATGAACAAAGATATAGTTGCTGCGAAAAAGAAAGTAATTGATACTGTTGCTGAAGCTTTTAAGAATGCTCAATCAGTTTCTATAGTGGAATATAGAGGGTTGACAGTTAATGAAATAGAAATTTTGCGTAAAGATTTGAAAAAAGAAAACGCTGAATTAAAAGTATTTAAGAATACCTTAGTTGAAAAAGCCGCAGAAGAATTAGGATACAATCAATTAAAAGAAATTTTAGAAGGCCCAAATGCGTTAGTGTTTTCACATACTGATGCCGTAACTGGCCCAAGAATAGTTTCAAAGTTTGCTAAAGCACATGAAAATTTGATTATTAAAGGCGGAATTGTTGAAGGTAAAGCTGTAACAGATAAAGAAATGAAAGTAATTGCGACATTACCAGGAAAAGAAGGATTGCTATCAATGTTATTGAGTTGCTTGCAATCACCAGTTAGAGGATTTGCCTGTGCAGTTAAAGCTATTGCCGATAAGGAAGAGCAAGTAGCTTAAGCTAAGTATTATATTTAATAATAAGGAGGAAATAATAATGGCAAAATTAAGTACAAGTGAAATAATTGCTAGTTTAAAAGAAATGACAATTATTGAATTAAATGAATTAGTAAAAGAAATCGAAAATGAATTTGGTGTTACAGCTGCAGCACCAGTAGCAGCAGGACCAGCAGTGGCTGCTGAAGAAGTTAAAGCAGCAGGACCATCTGAAGTTTCAGTAATGTTGAAAAACTTTGGTCAAAATAAAGTTGCATGTATAAAGGCTGTTCAAGCAATCACAGGTCTAGGACTTATTGATGCTAAAAAGTTAGTGGATACAGCACCAGTAGCAATTAAAGAGAAAATTAGTCCAGCAGAAGCAGAAGAAATCAAAAATAAATTAGTTGAAGCTGGCGCTGAAGTAGAAATCAAATAATTTATCTTAGAAGATTTAGTTTTTTAAACCTGCTTTTTTCAGCAGGTTTTTGTGCTAAAAAAGGAGGAGAGAAAATGTCACACTATTTTGATAATGATCCTAACCTAAAAACAGAGGTTAAATTAATCGAATTTGTTGTGGGTTCAAAACAGTTTTCTCTTTTTTCTGATTTTGGTGTTTTTTCCAAAAATAAGTTAGATGTAGGTAGTGAGACTTTATTGAATTATGCACTTAGTATTCCGGTATCAGGGAATGTTTTAGATATTGGTTGTGGTATAGGAACACTTGGTGTAGTTATACTAAAAATGATTTCTGATGTTAATGTAGACATGACGGATGTTAATAAAAGAGCAGTTTTATTAGCAAAAAAGAATGTTGAAAAATATGATTTACAATCAAGAGCAAAGGTTTATGTTAGTAATTTATATGAAAAAATTACTAACACTTATGATTTTGTTTTGACTAATCCCCCAATAAGAGCAGGAAAGAAAATAATTTATGAAATATTTTCGGGCTCATTTGAACATTTAAGTAAAAACGGGGCTATTCTTGTTGTTATACGTAAATCTCATGGAGCTCCCAGTGCACAAAAGAAATTATTGGAAATTTTTGGCAATTGTGAAATTGTTAAAAGAAATAAAGGTTATTATGTTTTAAGAAGTATAAAAAAATGATTTGGTATTGATTTTTATTGAATATTTTGTTAAAATATTAAATTGCCTACATATACCATTTTAATAATAAATGTGTTTGTAAGCGTTGCGTAAAAAATTGAAAAAAGAAATATGGGGTGAAGGCTAGTGGCAAAAAAACTACTAATTTCAAACAACGAACCACAAAAGCGGGAGGATTATTCCAAAATAAGTGGAAAATTACCTCTACCAAATTTGGTGGAAATTCAAACTGATTCGTATTCTCGTTTCATAAACGAAGGAATAGATGAGGTTTTCAAAGATGTTTATCCTATCCTTGGACCTGGGAATAATCTAGAGTTGCATTTCGTAAAAAGTCGTTTCGAAGAACCAAAATATTCTGTTGATGAATGTAAAGATCATGATATGACTTATGCTTCACCATTGAGAGTGACATTAAGACTAAAAAATAATCAAACAGGTGAAATAAAAGAAAGTGAAGTTTTCATGGGAGATTTCCCAAAAATGACAGAAAGCGGAACTTTTGTTATTAATGGCGCTGAAAGAGTAATAGTATCACAATTAGTTCGTTCTCCTGGAGCGTATTTTAAAAAATCACGTGATAAATCAGGGAAAAATATTTTTGAAGGTGAAGTTATTCCTTCAAGAGGGACTTGGTTAGAATATGAAACTGATGCTAAAGATATTATTTTTGTTCGTGTTGATAAGACAAGAAAAATTCCAGCTACAATTTTATTAAAAGCAATTGGAATAGATACAACAGAAGAGATAATAGCTTTATTTGGCGATAATCAGTATATAGTAAATACCCTTGAAAAAGATAAAACTTTATCAAGTAGAGATGCTATGATTGAAATATATAATAAAGTAAGACCTGGAGAACCAGCCACAGAAGAAGGAGCAAGAACCATACTTTATCAAAAGTTTTTTGATTCAAAAAGATATGATCTTACTAGAGCAGGTCGCTTTAAATTCAAGAAAAAGCTAGGAATTTATAATAGATTACTAAATCATTATATTGCAGAACCTCTTTGTGATGTTAATGGTGAGGTTTTGTATCCCAAAGGGACTCTAATTACAAAATCTATGATAAATGACATGATGAGCAAAAAAGTATTTGAAAATGGGGCTCATGCTCATAATTTAGGAGAAAAAATAATTCTTGATGATTCTAATACAGTTCAAATGATTAAAGTTTATAAAGATGATACCATGAAAGAAACTGTTAATGTAATTGGAACAGATTTAAGAATTGATAAAAAATATATTACCATACCAGATATGGTTGCTTCATTTTCTTATTTTATGAATATAATTGATGGAATAGGAGATACTGATGATATTGACCATTTAGGAAATCGTCGTGTTAGAACAATTGGAGAACTACTATATAACCAATTTAGAATAGGTCTTTCAAGAATGGAAAGAAGTGTAAAAGAGAGAATGTCTATTTCTGAGACATCAAACATTACAGCTCAAGGACTAACAAATATTCGTCCTTTAACAGCTGCAATAAAAGAATTCTTTTCTTCTTCACAACTTTCTCAGTTTATGGACCAAACAAATCCACTTGCAGAACTTACTAATAAACGTCGTTTATCAGCTTTAGGTCCTGGTGGACTATCAAGAGATAGAGCAGCTATGGAAGTTAGAGATGTTCACTATTCTCATTATGGTAGAATTTGTCCTATTGAGACTCCAGAAGGTCCAAATATTGGTTTAATAAATAATATGGCTAGTTATGCTAAAATCAACGAGTTTGGTTTTTTAGAAACACCATATCGCTTTGTTAACAAGAAGACTTTTGTGGTTTCTGAAGATAAAGTAAGTTATCTTTCAGCAGATGAAGAAAATGAGTACGTTGTTGCTCAAGCAAATATAAGTTTAGGAAAAAATCATGAAATAGTTGATGATTTTGTTGTGGCAAGATATAGAGGCGAGAATATAATGGCTCGTAAAGAAGATGTTGACTATGTTGATGTTTCTCCAAAGCAAATCGTTTCTGTTGCTACAGCATGTATTCCTTTTTTGGAAAATGATGATGCCCAAAGAGCTTTGATGGGTGCAAATATGCAAAGACAAGCAATTCCATTATTACAACCACATTCTCCATATGTTGGTACTGGTATGGAAAAATTAATTGCTAAAGATGCTGGATCAGCAGTAGTTAGCAAAGAAAATGGCTATGTAGTATATGTTGATTCAAGAAAAATTATTATTGAAGATGAAGACGGTAAAAATCATGAATATAAATTGCAAAAATTTGCTCGTTCAAACCAAGGGACTTGCATTAATCATCATCCAATAGTTGTTGCTGGTCAAAAAGTAGAAAAAGGTCAAATTGTTGCTGATGGTCCAGGTATGCAAAATGGTGAATTAGCACTTGGACAAAATGTTACTATTGCCTTCATGACTTGGAATGGATATAACTATGAAGATGCAATAATCATGTCTGAAAGAATGGTAAAAGAAGATGTTTATACTTCAATACATATTGAAAAATATGACATAGATTGTCGTGAAACAAAATTAGGACCTGAAGAAATTACTAGAGATATACCTAATGTTTCTGAAGAAGCTAAAGCCAATTTAGATATTCATGGAATAGTTGTTCCAGGAACAGAGGTTAAAGAACAAGATATTCTTGTTGGTAAGGTTACTCCAAAAGGTGTTGGTGAACCAAGTCCAGAAGAAAGATTGTTAATGGCAATATTTGGTGATAAAACTAAAGAAAGAAAAGATAATTCCTTAAGAGTTCCTCATGGAGGAGCAGGAATAGTTCTTGATGTAAAAATATTTTCTCGTGATAAGGGAGATGAACTTCCTCCAGGAGTTAATGAAGTTGTTAGAGTTTACATAGCTCAAAAAAGAAAAATTTCAGAAGGAGATAAGATGGCAGGAAGACATGGTAATAAAGGTGTTATTTCACGTATCTTACCTGTTGAAGATATGCCTTATTTACCAGATGGAACTCCAGTAGATATTATGTTAAATCCATTAGGTGTTCCTTCTCGTATGAATCTAGGACAAGTTCTTGAAGTTCATTTAGGAATGGCTGCTAAAAGATTAGGTATGAAAGTTGCTACTCCTGTTTTTGATGGAGTAAGTAATGAAGAATTATTTAAACTAATGGATCAATCAGGAATGGATTCAGATGGTAAAACAGTCTTATATGATGGAAGAAGTGGAGAACAATTTGAAGAAAGAATTTCTGTTGGTGTAATGTACATGATTAAATTATCACACATGGTTGATGATAAATTACATGCTAGAGCAACAGGACCATATTCATTAGTAACTCAACAACCTTTAGGTGGTAAAGCACAAAATGGTGGTCAAAGATTTGGTGAAATGGAAGTTTGGGCTCTTGAAGCATATGGAGCAGCACATACTCTACAAGAAATATTAACTGTTAAATCTGATGATATGGTGGGTAGAGCTAGGACTTACGAAGCTATTATTAAGGATTTACCTATTCCTCAACCAGGAATGCCAGAATCATTTAGAGTTTTACAAAAAGAACTTCAAGCTTTAGCAATTGATGTAAAATTACTTGCTGAAGATGGGGAAGAATTAGATATGAAAGAGGTCGCTAAGGCTACCCAATTAGAAGAAAGAAAAGTCTCCGAGTCTATTAGAGAAATCAGTTCTGATAATCGCATAGATACTGGAAATTTTGCTAATGATGAAGAATAGGAGGAATAGTAATGTTTGATGTAAATCGCTTTTCAGCAATTCAAGTAGGACTTGCTTCTCCAGAAAAAATAAGAGAATGGTCTTATGGTGAAGTTAAGAAACCAGAAACGATTAATTATCGTAGTCAAAAACCAGAAAGAGATGGTTTGTTTTGTGAAAGAATATTTGGTCCTTCAAAAGATTATGAGTGTTTTTGTGGGAAATACAAAAAAATTCGTTTTTCTGGTATAGTTTGTGAAAAATGTGGTGTCGAAGTAACAACAAGAAGCGTTCGTCGTGAAAGAATGGGACATATAGATTTAGCTACTCCTGTAGCACACATTTGGTATTTAAAAGGTATTCCTTCTAGAATAGCACAAATGTTAGATATATCCCCTAAAGATCTTGAAGAAGTTGTATATTTTGTCTCTCATATTTGCTTAAATAAAGGCAATTGTGAACTTCTAAATTATCGTGAGGTTCTTGATGAAAAGATTTCAAGAACTAGATTTATAAGTATTATTCAAGATATAAAAGAAAAAATGGATGTCAAAGGTTATTATGTTAAATGCGAACAGTTGATATCTACAATAAATCAAGGTAGTAATGAAGATTTATACTCTAATATCATAACAACTATTGGTAATATTCAAATTGATTATGATTTAAGTAGTGTTTTAACAAGCGATGTTAATTTAAATACTTTAATTACATCTATAGATGAAGAAGGTAGCAAGCAAAAATTAATATCTGTTTTGCAAGAAATAATGTCTGTGATTGATGCTGATGGTGAATTGACAAAATGTAGTGTTTTAATTTCAAAAATAGAAAACGCTAAAGAAACTTTTGATTTTTACACATATTCTAACTTCATTTCTAAATATACTGGTGCTGAATTTGGCATTGGTGCAGAGGCAATTCAACGTCTATTAAAAGAAATTAATGTTAATGAAGAATTTGATAAAATTCAAAAAGAATTGAAAGAAACTCAAGGTCAAAAAAATCAAAAAAGGCAAAAATTAATTAAAAGATTAGAAGTAGTAGAATCATTTAGGAAATCTGACAACAAACCAGAGTGGATGATTCTTGAGGTTTTGCCTGTTATTCCTCCTGAACTTAGACCAATGTTACCACTAGATGGTGGTAGATTTGCAACAAGTGATTTAAACGATTTGTATCGTAGAGTTATAACAAGAAATATCCGTTTAAAGAAATTACTTGAGATTAAAGCACCTTCAGTAATTTTAATGAATGAAAAAAGAATGCTACAAGAAGCAGTTGATGCTTTAATTGATAATGGTCGTAGAGGAAAAGCAGTAACAGGTGCAGCAGGTAGAACATTAAAATCTCTTTCCCATACATTAAAGGGTAAACAAGGTCGTTTCCGTCAAAACTTACTTGGTAAAAGAGTTGACTATTCTGGACGTTCAGTTATTGCTGTAGGACCAAATTTAAAAATGTACCAATGTGGTATTCCTCGCGAAATGGCTATTCAATTGTTTAAGCCATTTATTGCTGCGAAAATGATAAAGCAAGGTATAGTATCTGGTCATAAACAAGCAGATAAATTGATTGAAAGACATGATGAGAAAGTCTCTAAAATAATTGAAGAGGTAATTGTAGATCATCCTGTACTTTTAAATAGAGCTCCAACTCTTCACCGTCTTGGAATTCAGGCTTTTGAAGTAAAATTAGTTGAAGGTAAAGCAATTCGTTTGCATCCTCTTGTAACTCCAGCATTCAATGCTGACTTTGATGGTGACCAAATGGCAGTACATGTCCCGCTTTCAGAAGAAGCTATTGCTGAAGCAAGACAATTAATGCTTGGTGCTAAAAATATTCTTGGACCAAAAGATGGAAAACCAATAGTAACTCCATCTCAAGATATGGTTCTTGGTAACTACTATTTAACATTAGAAAAATCTCCAAAAGATTTTTTGAAAAAAGCAGAAAAATATAGAAAAAATAATAACGAAGATAAAGCTCAAGAGTTTGAACTTTATTCAGAGTGTGAAGGAAAAGTTTTCAACAACTATGATGAAGTATTACTTGCATATCAAGCTGGTAAAATTCATATTCATAATAGAATAGCAATTCGTGCAAATGGATTAAATAATGATTCATTTACTAAAGAGCAAAGAGGTTGCTATCTATTAACAAGTGTTGGTAAGGCTATTTTCAATAGTATATTCCCAAAAGATTTTCCATTTTTAAATGAGATATCGGTGGCAAACTTTGAATCCACTCCAGAGAAATTTTTCTTGAAACCTGGAATGGATATAAAAGAAGCAATTTCTAAAATGCCGATAAATCCACCTTTTAAAAAGAAGGATTTAGGAAAGATAATCAATGAAGTTTTCTCAAAATTTGGTACCAAAGAAACATCATTAATGCTTGATAAATTAAAAGATCAAGGGTTTAAGTTTGCTACTTTATCATGTATAACTGTTTCTATTGATGACATTTATGTCTATGAGAATAAGGCTGAAATTTTTAAAGAAGCAGAAGAAAATATTTCCAAAGTTTCTAAAATGTATGAAAGAGGTTTATTAACCAACGACGAAAGACATAACCATGTTATAAAAACTTGGGAAACCGTCAAAGATAATATACAAAAAGGATTGAATGATCAATTAGAGTCACATCCAAGCAATCCAGTATATATGATGGCGGATTCTGGAGCTAGAGGGAATGCCTCAAACTTCCTACAATTATCAGGTATGAGAGGTTTGATGAATAATCCATCTGGAGATGTTATTGAATTACCAATTAAATCTTCTTTTAGAGAAGGATTAACAGTTTCTGAGTTCTTTATTTCAACCCATGGAGCTAGAAAAGGTGGAGCTGATACAGCTTTAAAAACTGCAGAATCAGGATACTTGACTAGAAGACTTGTTGATGTAGCACAAGATGTTATTGTTAGAGAAGAAGATTGTGGTACAGATCATGGTACTGTTGTTAGCGAATTGGTTGATTCTAAAGATAGCCGTACAATTGAAAAATTTGAAGATAGATTAATAGGTAGATATCCTTTAAATGATGTAGTTGATCCAAAAACTGGTGAAATTATCATTTCAAACAATAAAATGATTGATGTCAATATTGCTAAGAAAATTGTAAATTCTGGTATAAAGAGTTTAGAAATTAGAACTTTATTTGGATGTCAAACAAAAGATGGGGTTTGCAAAAAATGCTATGGTAGAAACTTAGCAACAGGTGAACAAGTAGAAATTGGTGAAGCAGTTGGAGTTATGGCTGCTCAATCTATTGGAGAACCAGGAACACAATTAACAATGCGTACTTTCCACACTGGAGGAGTTGCCGGCGGTGATGATATCACTCAAGGTTTGCCAAGAGTTCAAGAATTATTTGAAGCAAGAAATCCAAAAGGTGAAGCAATTATAAGTGAAATAACTGGATTTATTGATGAGATAAAAGAAGATAAAGAAAATGGTAGAGCTGAAGTGGTAATCCGTAATGATCTTGAAAGCAAAACATATTTAACTCCTTATGGAGCAAAACTAAGAGTTAAAAAAGGTGACGAAATTAAAAATGGTCAAAAGATTACAGAGGGTGCTATTAACCCAAAACATTTACTTGAAGTTAGTGATGTTTCTGATGTTCAAGGCTATATTTTAAAAGAAGTACAAAAAGTTTATAGTCAAACAGGTATTGAAATTTCTGATAAACATATTGAAGTAATGGTTCGTCAGATGTTTAAGAAGGTTTTGATAATAGAAGGCGGAGATACTAATCTTCTACCGGGCAAAAAGGTTGATATATTTGAGTTTACGAAAGTAAATAGTGAAATATTACTTGAAGGTAAAAGACCAGCTTTAGCAAGACCAATAGTTCTTGGAATAACTAAAGCTTCTTTAGAAACAGATTCATTCTTATCTGCCGCTTCTTTCCAAGAAACAACAAGAGTTTTAACTGACGCAGCTACAAAAGGTAAAATTGATCATTTACATGGATTAAAAGAGAATGTAATTATTGGTAAATTAATTCCTGCAGGCACCGGAGTTAAAAGTATTATTCCAGCAAGTATTGCTGATGATAAAATAGTAGTTGATGCTTTATCGACTGAAGAAGATTTGCAAGATGAACAAACAGATACTTCTACAATCTAATTTAACAAGAGATTGAATTAATATTCAGTCTCTTTTTTAATATTGTAAAATATTGCAAATTTTTATTGACATAAAATAGAATAGTATGTAGAATTGATATTGCCGTACCAGAAGGTATGCTGTTTGATAGTGATAAATGGGAGTCTCTTGTTCTAAAGAGACTTAAAAAAACAAACAAAATAAAACGCCTGGTATTGTGTGTTTATAAAATAATGTTGAAAGGAGAAATAAATAATGCCTACAATTAGTCAACTAGTTCGCCAAGGAAGAACTCAAACTACTTGGAAATCTAAATCGCCTGCATTAAACAAAGGCTGGGATTCGTTGAAGAAAAGAGAAACTTCAAATCCTTCTCCTCAAAAAAGAGGAGTATGTACTCGTGTTGGAACAATGACACCTAAAAAGCCAAACTCAGCATTACGTAAATATGCTCGTGTTCGTTTAAGTAATGGTTATGAAGTAACAGCTTATATCGGTGGAGAAGGACATAATCTACAAGAGCATAGCGTTGTTATGATTCGTGGAGGTCGTGTTAAAGATTTACCAGGTGTTCGTTATCATATTATTCGTGGAACACTTGACTGTGCCGGTGTTGAAAAACGTCGTCAATCACGTTCTCAATATGGCGCAAAAAAACCAAAAGAAGCAGCTAAATAGTTGCAAGTAGAGAAGGAGGAAAAAATATGCCACGTAAAGGAAGTGTAGCAAAACGTGATGTTTTGCCAGATCCAATATATAATTCAAAATTAGTCACACGTTTGATTAATAAAGTTATGCTAGATGGCAAAAAAGGAACTGCTCAAGAAATATTATATTCAGCATTTAAATTAGTTGAAGAAAAAACACAGCGTCCTGCTATCGAAGTATTTGAACAATCAATTAATAATATTATGCCATCATTGGAATTAAAGGTTCGTAGAATTGGTGGTGCAAACTACCAAGTTCCAGTAGAGGTTTCCCAAGAAAGAAGAATTTCTTTAGGATTAAGATGGCTAGTAAATTACTCTCGTTCTCGCTCTGAAAAGAGAATGGAAGAACGTTTAGCTGCCGAAATAATAGATGCTGCCAATGGAGTTGGAGCTTCTGTTAAAAAACGCGATGATATTCATAAGATGGCTGAAGCAAACAAAGCATTTGCTCACTATCGTTGGTAGGAGAGTCATAGATATGCAAAGGAAGGGGGAAAGATTATGCCTCGTCAATATTCTTTAGAGAACACTAGAAATATCGGAATTATGGCACACATCGATGCTGGTAAAACAACTACAACAGAACGTATATTGTTTTTCACTGGTAGAACTCATAAAATTGGTGAAGTTCATGATGGCGGAGCGACGATGGACTGGATGGTTCAAGAAAGAGAACGTGGTATAACTATTACATCCGCTGCTACAACAGCGGTATGGAAGGGAAACCGCATAAATATTATTGATACTCCAGGGCACGTGGATTTTACTGTAGAAGTAGAAAGATCACTACGTGTATTAGATGGAGCAGTAACAGTATTGGATGGCAAAAATGGTGTTGAGCCTCAAACTGAAACGGTTTGGAGACAAGGCACAAAGTATGGAGTTCCAAGAATAGTTTTTGTCAATAAGATGGATGCAATTGGTGCTGATTTTGATATGTGTGTTAAGACATTGCATACAAGATTAGAGGCAAATGCTCACCCAGTTCAATATCCAATAGGGGCAGAATCAAATTTTGAAGGTTCATGTGATTTAATAAAAAGAGTTGCTTATTATTTTGAAGGAGAAAAAGGTGTAAAGGTAATTGAAAAACCAATTCCTGATTCTTTAAAAGAAAAATGTGAGCAATTAAGAGCACAGTTACTAGAAAAACTTGCAGCATTTGATGATGAATTAATGATGAAAGTTTTGGAAGGAGAAGAACCTTCAATAGAAGAAATTAAAAGAGTTATAAGAAAGGCAGTAATTGCTGGGGAATTTTTCCCTGTATTTGCTGGTTCTGCTTATAAAAATAAAGGTATACAGCCAGTGCTTGATGGTGTTATTGATTATCTTCCATGTCCACTTGATGTTCCTCATACAAAAGGAACACTTCCAGATGGAACAATTGAAGAAAGAGCAACAGATGATAGTGCACCATTTTCTGCTTTAGCATTTAAAATCATGGCTGATCCATTCGTTGGAAGACTTGCATTTTTCAGAGTATATTCTGGAAGTGTTAAGGCAGGTAGTTATGTATATAACTCAACAAAAAGTATTAAAGAACGTCTTGGAAGAATCGTATTAATGCATGCCAATTCACGTTCTGAGGCGGAAGAAGTATATGCTGGTGATATAGCAGCTGCTGTTGGTTTAAAAGATACAACAACAGGTGACACATTATGTGATGAGAGTGCTCCAATAGTACTTGAATCAATGATATTTCCAGAACCAGTTATTCACCAAGCAATTGAACCAAAATCTAGAGCAGACCAAGATAAACTTGGATTAGCTTTAGCAAAACTTGCAGAAGAAGATCCAACTTTCAAGGCTTATACTAACCATGAAACAGGACAAACAATCATTGCTGGTATGGGTGAATTGCATCTAAATATAATAGTTGACCGTTTAAAAAGAGAGTTTAAAGTAGAAGCCAATATAGGAGCACCTCAAGTTTCATATAGAGAGACTATTAAAGTTGCAGGCGATGCTGAAGGTAAGTATATTAAACAATCTGGTGGTCGTGGTCAATATGGTCATGTAAAAATTAAATTTGAACCAAATCCAGGAAAAGGATATGAATTTGTTGATAAGGTTGTTGGTGGGTCAATTCCTAGAGAATACATCAAACCGGTTAATGAAGGTTTGCAAGCTGCTTTAGCTAATGGTATATTCTGTGGATTCCCAGTTATTGATATTAAAGCAACTTTATACGATGGATCTTACCACGATGTTGACTCCAATGAGATGGCTTATAGAATAGCCGCTTCAATGGCTTTAAAAGATGCTGCCAAAATATGTCAACCAGTTTTGTTGGAACCTATATCAAGTGTTGAAATAACAGTGCCAACAGAATATATGGGTGATGTAATGGGAGATATAAATTCTAGACGTGGAAGTATTGATGGAATGGAGCAAAGAGGAAACGCTCAAGTAATTAAAGCCTTTATTCCATTAGCTGAAATGTTTGGGTATGCTACTGATTTGCGTTCTACCACACAAGGTAGAGGCACCTATTCAATGCAATTTGCACGTTATGATGAGGCGCCAAAATCAATTACTGAAGAAATCTTCAAAAAGAATAATGCTTAATGGCCTATGTTGTTTCTTTTTTATTGATTTTGCTACAGTAATCTATTAGAATTAGATAAGATTAGATAAAAAATTAACAGGAGGATTTAAAAATGGCAAAACAAAAATTTGATAGAAGTAAACCACACGTTAATATTGGAACAATCGGTCACGTTGACCATGGAAAAACAACATTAACTGCGGCTATAACTACAATACTATCAAAAAAATATGGCGGAGAAGTAAAAAAATATGATGAAATTGATGCTGCTCCAGAAGAAAAAGCTCGTGGTATTACAATTAACACATCACACATTGAATACCAAACAGAACATCGTCACTATGCACACGTTGACTGCCCAGGACATGCTGATTATATTAAGAACATGATTACTGGTGCCGCTCAAATGGATGGGGCAATCCTTGTTGTCGCTGCAACAGATGGACCAATGCCACAAACACGTGAACACATCTTGTTATCAAGACAAGTTGGAGTTCCACGTATAATTGTTTTCTTAAACAAATGTGATGCAGTAGATGACCCAGAATTAATCGATTTGGTAGAAATGGAAGTAAGAGAATTACTAAGCTCTTATGATTATGATGGAGATAACTGCCCAGTTATTAGAGGTTCTGCTTTAAAAGCACTTGAAGGAGATCCAAAAGAAGAAGAAAACATTTTAAAATTAATGGAAGCAGTAGATACTTATATTCCATTAACAGTTCGTGAAACAGACAAACCTTTCTTGATGCCAGTAGAAGACGTCTTTACAATTACAGGACGTGGAACTGTTGCAACAGGTAGAGTTGAACGTGGTCGTTTGAATTTAAATGATCCAGCAGAAATTGTTGGTATTAGAGAAACAAAGGCAACAGTTGTTACTGGTATAGAAATGTTCCGTAAATTATTAGATTACGCCGAAGCAGGAGACAATATTGGTGCTTTACTTCGTGGTGTTAATAGAGATGAAGTTATTCGTGGTCAAGTATTAGCAAAACCAGGATCAGTTCATCCACATAAGAAATTTAAAGCTCAAGTCTATATTTTGTCTAAAGATGAAGGTGGACGTCATACTCCATTCTTTGCAAATTATCGTCCTCAATTCTATTTCCGTACAACAGATGTAACAGGTATTATTGAATTACCTGCTGGTGTTGAAATGGTTATGCCAGGTGATAATATTCAAATGACAGTTGAGTTAATCCATTCAATCGCTGTTGAACAAGGTACAAGATTCTCTATCCGTGAGGGTGGAAGAACTGTTGGTGCTGGAAACGTAACAGAAATTTTAGGATAATTTAATAAATGAAAAAAGAAACTCTGAATGAGTTTCTTTTTTTTTGCTTACAAATAAAAAGTGTGATAAAATATACAGGAAATTGAGGTGTATATATGTCTGGCAGAGTTTGGGCCTTAATTGGAGCAACAATTTTAGTTGGGGCAATGCAATTTATAACTTCTTGTTTTTTAAAAACAGGAGCAGATACTTCCGAAAGAGAAAAGCAAGAGACTAAGGTTTTCAAAAAGTGGGGCATTAGGTCATTAGTTTTTTCACTATTAATATCTCCGGCGTACTATTTTTTTGAAGATATTGCAATAGTAGTAATTGCTGTTTATGGACTAATTTTAGTTATAAATGGGTTCATATTGAAATTTGGTATTTCAAAAGTGGAAGCCGCTTATGCCGCTAAACGCAAGCAAGAAGAGGCTGAAAAAAATGTGGAAGAAGAAAAAAACACAAAAGATAACATTAAAGAAGAAAAATAGAATATAAAAGGGTTGACTATTAGACCCTTTTTTTGATAAAATAAATCCACGAGTGTGAAGAAGTCTAAAGTTGCTAGGTGCCGATGTCCTGAAACACAAACAGGCGTTGTCATGACGGCAGCCTAGGTAATTTAGATGGAGCACAGTCTATGCCAAGATTTTAGACAAAGGAGGAAAGTTCATGGCTAAAAGTAATAAGATTAGAATTAAATTAAAGGCTTACGATCACAGAATTCTTGATGCTTCAGCAGAGAAAATTGTGGCTGCAGCCAAAAATACTGGTGCAAAAGTAGTTGGACCAGTTCCGCTTCCTACAGAGAAGCAAGTTTATACTGTTTTGCGTGCAGTCCACAAATATAAGGATTCCCGCGAACAATTTGAGATGAGAACACATAAAAGATTAATTGATATTGTAGATCCAAATCCAACAACAGTAGATACTCTAACAAGATTAGATTTACCTAGTGGTGTTGATATTGAGATTAAATTATAGTAGGAGGTGTTAGAATGAAAGCTATTTTAGGACGAAAAGTTGGTATGACTCAAGTGTTCGCTACTGATGGAACATTGATTCCTGTTACTGTGGTTGAGGTGTTACCAAATATAGTTTTACAAAAGAAAACAATTGAAAAAGATGGTTATGAATCTCTTAAGTTAGGTTATGAAGATAAAAGAGAACAACTAGCTACTAAACCTGAAAAAGGTCAATTTGTGAAAGCTAATACATCTCCAAAGAAATTTGTTAGAGAAGTAAAAGGCGATGAAATGATGAAGTTCAATGTTGGAGATAAAATTTTATCAACAATATTTGATGCTGGCGAAATTGTAGATGTTATCGGAACAACAAAAGGTAAGGGATTTTCTGGTGTTATAAAAAGATACAATTACCAAAGAGGCCCAAGTGCACATGGATCTGGTTCTCATAGAGGAGTAGGTACTTTGGCTACTTCAGGTAGAACTAATAACCGTATTCATCCAGGAAGAAAAATGCCTGGTCATCATGGTAACTATACTAGAACAATTCAAAATTTAACTGTTGTTCAAGCGGATGAAAGCAAAAATGTTATTTTAATTAAAGGCGCCATCCCTGGACCAAATAGAGGCTTAGTTACAATTCAATCAGCTAAGAAAACTCAAAAGAATGTACCTGCAGCAAAGACGCTTATTAATTATGAAGCGTCAGCTGAATAGGTCTCTTATGAAGGGAGGAAATACGTATGACTAAATTAAAATTATTAAACCAATTAGGCGAAAATGTTGGTGAGATAGAATTAAATGATTCAATATTTGGAATAGAACCAAATATGCAAGCAATGTTTGATGCAGTAAATGTTGCAAGAGCAAATTCTCGTCAAGCAACAGCAAAAACTAAAAAGCGTGATGAAGTCAGTGGCGGTGGTAGAAAACCATTTCGTCAAAAAGGAACAGGTAGAGCAAGAGCTGGATCGACAAGAGCACCTCAATGGAGACATGGTGGAGTTGTCTTTGGACCAGATGGTAATCAAAACTATAAAATTAAGATTAATCGTAAAGTTAGAGACCTTGCATTAAGATCGGCCTTATCATCAAAAGTTAAAGATTCAGAAATGATTGTAGTTGATAAGTTTGAATTTGCGGCTCCAAAAACTAAAGACATGATTAAAAGTTTGGAAAAAATTAATGCTAAAGGTAAAACACTAATAGTTGTTGGTGAAGAATCATTTAATGATAACGCAATGCTATCATCATTCAATATACCAACAGTAGGCTTACTATATGTAGATCAAGTAAATGTTTATGATTTATTAAATTGCGATACATTAATTTTCACAAAAGAAGCTGTTGAAATAATTGAGGAGGTGCTTCTAGATGGCAAGAACTAAAAAAGTAGAAGAAAAAGCTACTACTGAAGTTGTGACTGCAAAATATCCAGTAGCAACTCAATTCGATTATGAAATCATTATTAAGCCAGTAGTTACAGAAAAAAGTTTGAAGTTAATGCAAACGGAAAATAAAATTACTGTAAAAGTTGCAAAAGATGCTAACTCAGTTGCTATAAAGAAGGCTTTTGAAGCAATCTTTAATAAAAAAGTTGAAAGGGTCAATATTGTAAATGTTAGAAGAAAACCTAAACGCGTTGGTCGTTTTGATGGTTTTACAGGAGCATATAAGAAAGCTATTATAAAATTAGCTCCAGGCGAAACTCTTGATCTTTTCGAAGATAAAAAGTAAAGGTTTGGAAGAAAACAATATTTCCAAATAATGAAAGGATAAGGGGGAAAAAATAATGCCAATTAAAAATTATAAACCAACATCTGCTGGTCGTCGTTCGTTGAGCAGCTTGACATATGAAGAAATTACTGCTAGTAAACCAGAAAAATCATTGCTGGTAAATCTAAATAAAACTGGTGGTAGAAACAATACAGGAATGATAACATGTCGCCATATAGGTGGAGGACATAAAAGACGCTATCGTATAATTGATTTTAAAAGAGATAAAGATGGAATAATTGGAAATGTTGCAACTATTGAATATGATCCAAATCGTTCAGCTAATATTGCTTTAATTAATTATGTAGATGGTGAAAAAAGATATATATTAGCTCCTAAAGGATTAACCGTAGGTATGCAAGTTATTTCTGGAGAAAACGTTGATATTAAGGTTGGAAACTGTCTTCCACTAGCAAATATTCCTGAAGGAACTTTTATTCATAATATTGAGTTAAAGCCTGGCAGGGGAGGACAAGTAGTTCGTTCAGCTGGGGGTAGCGCACAAATTCTTGGTAAAGAAGGAAAATATGTTACTATTCGTTTGTCTTCTGGTGAGGTTCGTAAGTTCCTTGTTGGATGTAAAGCTACAATAGGATCAGTAGGAAACGAAGACCACGCTCTTATAAATTTAGGTAAAGCTGGTAGAAAACGCTGGTTAGGTGTAAGACCTACAGTGCGTGGAGCTGTAATGAATCCATGCGATCACCCACATGGTGGTGGTGAGGGTAAAAACCCTGTTGGACACAATGCTCCAAGAACTCCATGGGGCAAAAAAGCTCTTGGAGTGAAAACAAGAAATAGTAAGAAAAACTCTTCTAGATTAATAGTCAGAAGAAGAAATGATAAGTAAGGAGGAAAAATAAATGGCACGTAGCTTGAAAAAAGGACCTTTCTGTGATGCTCATTTGATGAAAAAAGTTGAAAAACTTAATGAACAAGGCAAAAAAGAAGTTATCAAGACTTGGTCTAGAAGATCAACAATCTTCCCTCAATTTGTTGAACACACATTTGCTGTTTACAACGGACGTGAGCATATCCCAGTTTATGTTACTGAAGATATGATTGGACATAAATTAGGAGAATTTTCTCCAACAAGAACATACAAAGGACACACAGGTCATACTGCAGAAGATAAAGCTGCAGCTGTATCAAGTGGTAGATAGGAGGAGCAAAAATAATGGAAGCAAGAGCAAAAGTATCAACTGTTAGAATAACTCCTCGCAAAGTCCGTTTGGTTATTGATGTTGTAAGAGGTATGGCAGTTAATGATGCACTAGCAACTTTAGCAAATACAAATAAGTCTGCTGCTCCAGTGGTAGCAAAACTAATTAAGTCAGCAGTCGCTAATGCAACAAAGAATCATGAAATGGATGGTTCAAAATTATTTATTAAAGAAATATATGCAAACGATGGAATTAGAATGAAGCGTTTTATGCCTAGAGCAAAAGGTAGTGCTTCTGGCTTGGTAAAAAGAACAAGTCATATAACATGCATCGTTGCAGAAAAACAATAGGAGGTGCTAAATCATGGGACAAAAAGTAAATCCAGTAGGAATGAGAGTCGGTATTAACCGTGATTGGGATTCAAAATGGTATGCTGATAAAGAATTTGCTACATTTCTACATGAGGATATTAAAATCCGCAAATTATTAGAAGAAAAATTATATGATGCAGCTCTTTCTAGAGTGGAAATATTAAGAACTAAAGACAATGTTGAAATAATTGTTCACGTTGCTAGACCTGGAGTTGTTATTGGTCAAGATGGTAAAACGGTTGAGGAATTAAATAAAGCAATTTCTAAAATTGCTAAAGATAAAAAGATTAAAATTACTGTAGTTGAAGTAAAGTCACCAAATTTGGATGCAGTCTTGGTTGCTAAAAACATGGCTCAACAATTGGAACAACGTGCTTCATTTAGAACAGTACAAAAAAGAGCAATTCAAAGTGTTATGAAGGCTGGAGCAAAAGGAATCAAAACAATGGTTTCAGGACGTTTAGCTGGAGCAGATATTGCCAGAAGTGAAGGATATGCAGAAGGTGTTGTTCCTCTACATACTTTGCGTGCTGATATTGACTTTGCAGTTGCTGAAGCACACACAACTTATGGACGTTTAGGGGTAAAGGTTTGGATTTGTCGTGGAACAATACTTCCAGAAAAAGCCAAAACTCAACCTCGATCAGCGAAAGGAGAGTAGAACTTTATGTTAATGCCAAAAAGAACGAAATATAGAAAGCCACATTCATTAAGTTATGAAGGCAAGGCTACAAGTTGTAATTATGTTGCTTTTGGAAGCATGGGTCTTCAAGCTCTCGAAGGTAACTATATAACAAGCAATCAAATTGAAGCTGCTCGTATTTGTTTAACAAGATATACAAAAAGAAGTGGTCAAGTATGGATTAGAATATTCCCGCATTTATCAAGAACAAAAAAGCCTTTAGAGGTGCGTATGGGTTCAGGTAAAGGTGCTCCAGATCATTGGGTAGCAGTAGTAAAAGAAGGAACAGTTATGTTTGAAATTGGGGGAGTAAGTGAAGAAGATGCAAGAGAAGCTTTGCGTTTAGCGTCACATAAACTTCCGGTTAAAACAAGAATTGTTGCCAAGGCGGAAAAGGTTGGTGAATGAGCATGAAACTAACAGAAATTAGAGAATTAACATCAGAAGATTTAGCTAAGAAAGTTCAAGAGCTCAAGGAGGAATTATTTGTATTAAGATTCCAACAAGCAACCGGAAATTCAACTGAATCAAGTAAAAAGAAAGTAATTAAGAAAGACATTGCGCGTATCTTAACGATTATTAAAGAACGCGAAATTGCCAATGGATAGGAGGTACCATCATGGAAAGAAATAAACGTAAAAAATTAACAGGTATTGTAACTTCTGACAAGATGGAAAAAACTATCACTGTTGAAGTTGTAACCCATAAAAAACATAGTCTATATTTGAAAAAAGTAAGAAACACTAAAAAATACAAAGCTCATGATGAACAAGGAATTGCCCATGTAGGTGATAAGGTTCTTATCATGGAGACACGTCCTTTATCAGCAACAAAGCATTTCACACTTGTGGAAGTGCTTGCAAAAGCTGCTAAAGTTGAAGGCGAATAGGAGGTAACTATTTATGATTCAAAATGAAACAAATCTTGTGGTTGCTGATAATTCGGGAGCACGTAGTGTTCGTGTTTTCCGATTACTAGGAGGATCCTTTAGAAAAACCTCAAACATTGGTGATATTGTGGTATGTGCTGTTAAAGATGCTATGCCAAACTCTGGTGTTAAAAAGGGCGAAATTGTTAGAGCAGTAATAGTCCGCACAAAAAAAGGTGTAAGAAGAGAAAATGGCGCACATATCAAGTTTGATGATAATGCCTGTGTTCTTATTAAAGATGATGGAACACCAAGAGGTACTCGTGTTTTTGGACCAGTAGCTAGAGAACTTAGAGATAAGGGCGAAGGATTTATGAAAATCGTTTCTCTTGCTCCAGAAGTATTATAAAGGGGGTCAATGAATATGAGAATAAAAAAAGGCGATAAAGTTAAAGTAATTGCAGGTTCTAGTAAGGGAACCATCGGTCAAGTGCTTCATGTATATGTTAAGGATGAAAAGGTAATAGTTGAGGGAGTTAATATGGCTACAAAACATATTAAACCAAGTCAATCTAATCCAGAAGGAAGAATTGAAACAAAAGAAGCTCCAATTCATATTTCAAATGTTGCATATTATGATGCTAAGGCTAAAGATACATCAAAAGTTGGCTATAAGGTTGAAAATGGTGAAAAAATTAGATTTGCTAAGAAAAACGGATCTAATATAGATAAACCAGCAAAACAAACTAAAACAGCAAAAAAAGGAGGGACTAAATAATGGCTATTAATAATAGAATGTATAATAAGTACAAAAAAGAAGTAGTTCCTGCACTTTTTAAAAAATTTAATTATTCATCAATAATGGAAGTTCCAAAAATTGAGAAAGTAGTAGTAAATATTGGAGTCGGTGATGCAACAGGAAATTCAAAATTGCTTGATGATTCTGTTAAAGAATTATCTCAAATCACAGGTCAAAAACCAATAATAACTAAAGCAAAAAAATCAATTGCAACATTTAAGTTACGTGAAGGTACTGCAATTGGATGTAAAGTAACTTTGCGTGGACAAAGAATGTATGAATTTTTTGATAAATTAATTTCTATTTCTTTACCTAGAACTCGTGATTTTCGTGGAGTATCAAAGACGGCATTTGATGGTAGAGGAAATTATACTTTAGGTGTTAAAGAACAATTAATCTTTCCAGAGATTAACTATGAACAAGTTAATCGTGTAAGAGGAATGGATATTGTAATAGTTACAACGGCAAATACTGATGAAGAAGCTAAAGAAATGCTTTCTTTATTAGGAACACCGTTTGCAAAATAGGGGAGGGGTAAATAAAAAATGGCCAAGACATCAACGTTGGTACGATACCATCGTCCAAAGAAATTCGCGGTTAGAGAATACACACGCTGTGAGCGTTGTGGACGCCCTCACGCCGTTATTAAAAAATTTAAACTTTGCCGTATATGCCTTAGAGAATTAGCCTATAAAGGTCAAATTCCAGGCTTAAAAAAATCAAGCTGGTAAAGACTGGTTTAGAAGGAGGAAAAAAATATGGTTATGACAGATCCTATTGCTGATATGCTTACAAGAATTCGTAATGCAAATCAGATGAAGAATGAAACTGTTATCATGCCTAGTTCTAAAATCAAAGTAGAAATTGCTAAGATTTTAGAAAATGAAGGTTATATAAATGGTTATCAAGTTTCAACAGACGAAAAGAAAAATCTTACTTTGTCTTTGAAATATTCAGGTAACGACCGCGTTATCACTGGATTAAAAAGAATTTCTAAGCCAGGATTGAAAGTTTATTCAAGCGCGGAAGATTTGCCAAAAGTATTAAATGGGTTAGGTATTGCTCTTATTTCAACATCAAGTGGTTTAATGACAGATAAACAAGCTCGCGAAAAAGGTATAGGTGGCGAAGTTATCGCCTATGTATGGTAGGGGGTAGAATTTAGTATGTCACGTATAGGAAAAATGCCAGTAGAAATTCCAAGCGATGTAAAAGTTGACTTAGAAGGCAATAAAATTAAAGTTAGTGGACCTAAAGGTACACTTGTTCAAGAATTTAAACCAAAAATAAAAGTTGAGATAGAAAATAATCAAGTGTTAGTTACTAGAATTGATGATGAAAAAGAAAGTCGTCAATTACATGGAACAACCCGTGCATTAATTGCAAATATGGTAAAAGGCGTTGAAAAAGGATATAGTAAATCACTAGTATTAAAAGGAACTGGCTATAAAGCTCAAATGAGTGGAACAAATGTTTCTTTAAGTGTTGGATATTCTCATGAATTCATAATAAAGCCAATGCCAAATACAAAAATAGAAGTTGTTTCACCTACAGAAATTATGGTTTCTGGTTGCGATAAACAAGCAGTTGGTGAAGTAGCTGCATTAATTAGAAAAGTAAGAGAACCAGAACCATATCTTGGTAAAGGTATTTCTTATAAGGGTGAAAGAATTCGCCATAAAGAAGGTAAAAAAGCCGGTAAATAATCGGTTTCAAGAAAGGAGATAAAATTTATATGATAAAAAAAGAGTCTAGTAATTCTTTGCGTTTAAAACGTCATTTAAGAATTCGTTCTAAATTATCTGGAACAGTTGAATGTCCTCGCTTGAGTGTTTACCGCTCTAATTCCCATATTCATGTTCAATTAATTGATGATGTTAAGGGGGAAACTTTGGCAAGTGCATCAACTTTAAAGATGAAGTTGAAAAACGGAAGCAATGTTGAAGCAGCAAAATTGATTGGTGCAGAAATTGCAAAACTAGCAAAAGAAAAGAACATTGCAAAAGTAGTGTTTGATCGTAGTGGATATCTATATCATGGTAGAATTAAAGCTTTGGCTGATGCTGCAAGAGCAGGCGGCTTAGTATTCTAGGAGGTAAAAAATGGAATCAAATGAAAAAAAATTAACAGAAGAAGTCAAAACTTCTGGAAATGTTGAAGTAAAAGAAGAACGCCCACAAAGAACAATATCTCCAGAAACTAGAGGTCATCAAAATAGAGGAGAAAGAAGAAATTTTAGAGGACAACGTCGGGATCGCGAAAAACAATATCAAGAAAAAGTTATTTCAATAAATCGTGTTTCTAAAACCGTTAAAGGTGGTAGGCGTTTACGCTTTAGTGCACTTGTTGCTATTGGCGATGGAAATGGTAATATTGGTTATGGAACAGGAAAAGCAAATGAAGTTCCAGATGCAATCAAAAAGGCACTAGAGACTGCTAAAAAGAACATGCTCAAAGTTTCAGTGGTAAAAGGTGATACTATACCACATGAAATCAATGGTAAATACGGGGCATGTAAAGTATTTTTGAAGCCAGCCCCAGTTGGAACTGGAGTAATTGCTGGTGGACCAGTTCGTGCTGTTCTTGAACTAGCTGGAGTTAAAAATATTTATTCAAAAGTTTATGGCTCACGTACAGCTATTAATATTGTAAGAGCAACAGTTGAAGGTTTAGCTTCGCTAAAAACTGCTAGTAAAATTGCAGCTTTGCGCGGCAAATCAGTAAAAGATATTAAGGCTTAAGACCTTATATAGGAGGTGTGGTACATGAAGTTACATGAATTGAAGTCGACAGAAGGATCAAGAACTAAGCAAACACGCTATGGAAGAGGTATTTCTTCAGGACGTGGTCGTACTTCAGGGCGTGGTGAAAAAGGACAAAAATCACGTACTGGAGGAGGAACTCGTTTAGGATTCGAGGGTGGTCAAAACCCTATTTATCGTCGTGTTTCTAAAAGAGGATTTATAAATGAAGACAAAACATTGTATGCCATCGTTAACATTGAAAGTTTGAATGTATTTGAAGATGGTAGTTCAGTTTGTCCAACATGTTTAAAAGAGGCTGGATTAGTACGAAAAGAATTTGATGGTGTAAAAATTTTGGGTAGTGGTAAACTATCTAAAAAATTGACAGTAAAGGCTCACAAATTTTCAAAGAGTGCCCAGCAAGCTATTGAGGCAGCTGGAGGAACAATTGAGGTGATTTAATATGATTAAAAAAATAACCTCAATTTTAAAAAATAAAGAAGTATTGAATAGGATTATATTTACATTAGTCATACTCTTTATTTTCAAACTCGGTTCAACAATCACTATTCCAAGAGTTGATATTACAAATGTTGATATTCAAAACTCAAGTGATATTTTTGGACTGATGAATATTTTGGGTGGTGGAGCATTAAAAAGATTTTCTTTATTTGCTCTTGGAGTTTCTCCATATATCACTGCATCTATCGTTGTTAACTTGTTATCAATGGGAATTCTTCCTAAACTTGAAGAATTAACTAAACAAGGGGCACAAGGTAGAAAAAAATTGGATGATACGACTCGTGCTTTAACAGTGTTATTGGCTGGAGTACAAGCGTATGGTATTGTTGTAACCATGCAAAATCAATATGGTCTATCACCTATTGGTGGAGGTAGTTTCTCTTTCTGGGACTACATATATTTGATAGTAATAACAATGGCAGGAACTTTCTTGCTAGTATGGATGGCTGATCAAATTACTTCAAAAGGTGTAGGTAACGGAGTATCAATCATTATTTTTGCTGGAATTATAACAGAAATACCTTATCAAATTGTGAATGCTTTCCAAAATTTTGTTGGAGTTGATGTTACAGGCGGAGCAATTTTTAATGGTGTAATTAAATTTAGTATTTATTTATTGGCGTATTTGTTATTAGTAATTTTTGTAATATTTATGGAAAGATCAATAAGAAAAGTACCTATTCAGTATGCTTCTACTACTTTCCAAGCAAGAACTAATGATGTAACATATTTACCAATAAAAATAAATTCTGCTGGAGTTATACCTGTTATTTTTGCTTCATCAGTCTTAACGGCTCCTCCAATAATAATGAATTTTTTAAGTATTCCAAGGAGCAATCCAGTATATCAGATATTATCCATTAATGGAACGTATCTAGGTATACCATTTGGCTTAATCTTGTATATCATCCTAATTATAGTTTTCACTTATTTTTATACGGGGTTGCAAGTTGATCCTGTTAAAATTAGTGATAATTTTGCAAAATCTGGTGCTTACATTCCAGGAATTAGGCCCGGAAATGAGACAGCAAAGTATTTGAAAAAGGTAATTTATAGAGTTACTACATTAGGTGCCTTATTCTTAACGATTATTTCGGCACTTCCAATGTTTTTAACAATGTATTTATCATTGCCATCATCAATCGCTTTTGGAGGAACAGGATTAATTATCGTTGTTGGTGTTATTCTTGAGACCGCTAAAGAAATTGATGGTCGTCTAGCAGCAAAAGAATATCAAGGGTTTATTGGCTAAAATAGGAGGCAGAATTATGCATATTATTTTTTTAGGACCACCAGGATCTGGCAAAGGAACTCAGTCTGATTTAATAGTTGAGAAATATAACATTCCTCATATTTCAACAGGCGATATGTTTAGAGCAGCAGTAAGCGAAGGAACCTCAGCAGGAAAAGAAGCACAAAAATATATGAAGGCTGGGCATTTAGTTCCTGATGCTGTGACGATAGCAATAGTAAAAGAAAGATTGTCAAAAGATGATTGCAAAAAAGGATGTTTGTTAGATGGATTTCCAAGAACAATCGCTCAAGCGAAAGCTCTTGATGAGATTTGTCAAGAATTAGGGCATCCAATTCAACTTGTAATAAATTTAGTAGTTGATGAAAAAGCTCTTCTTCCAAGAATAGAAGGAAGACGTTTATGCAAGGTCTGTGGTGCTACATATCATTTAACCAACAATCCTCCAAAGGTTGCTGGTGTTTGTGATAAATGTGGTGGAGAGTTGTATCAAAGAAACGATGATAATGCTAAAAGTGTTCACACAAGAATGCAAGCATATTATTCACAAACTTCTCCATTAATTGATTATTATTCATGTCGAGGAATTTGTAAAAATATAGATGCTTTGCGTAGCATAGAAGAAGTTTTCAAAGATATTGATAAAATATTAAGGAAGTTATAATATGATTACATTAAAAAGCAAAGATGAAATTGAAAAGATGAGAATTGCAGGTAGAATTGTTGCATTAGCTCATCAAGAAGTTTCAAAACATATTAAAGAAGGAGTAACGACCCGTCAACTTGATAAAATAGTTGAAGATGTTATTAGAAAAAATCATGCTACTCCATCTTTCAAGGGGTATGGTGGATTCCCAGCAAGTGCTTGCACTTCTGTTAACAATGTGTTGGTGCATGGGATTCCTAATGATACACCTTTAAAAAACGGGGACATAATATCAGTAGATATTGGGGCTTGTTATAAAGGGTATCATGGAGATTCTGCATGGACATATGCAGTTGGTGAAGTTAGCAAAGAAGCTCAAAAATTGATGGAAGTTACTCATGAATCATTATTTGTTGGACTAGCTCAAGCAAAACCAGGAAATAGAATAGGTGATATTTCTCACGCAATTCAAGAGTATGTAGAAAGTTTTGGCTTTTCTATACCTCGTGATTATACAGGTCATGGTGTTGGGAGTAATCTTCATGAAGATCCTTATATACCAAATTATGGAGCAGCAGGCCATGGACCTCTTATAAGAGAGGGTATGGGTCTAGCCATTGAACCAATGGTTCACCAAGGATCTAAAGAAACAAAAGTGTTGAGTGATGATTGGACTGTAGTTACTGTTGATGGAAAACTTTCTGCTCATTACGAACACACTATAATAATAAATTCCACAGGATATGAAATATTAACTAAATTATAGGAGGAGGAAATTGATGGCAAAAACTGATGTAATTGAAGTTGAAGCTACAGTTATTGAAACATTGCCTAATGCAATGTTCAATGTAAAACTGGAAAATGGCGCAGTGATTTTGGCTCACGTTTCTGGTAAAATCCGTATGAATTACATTCGCATTTTACCGGGTGATAAAGTCACATTAGAAATTTCGCCATATGATTTAACACGTGGGCGTATAACATTTAGATATAAATAGTTTGTACATTATGAAAATGAGGAGGTAACAACTATGAAAGTAAGACCTTCAGTCAAACCAATTTGCGATAAGTGTAAAGTTATTCGTCGTAAGGGCCGCGTAATGGTTATTTGCGAGAATCCAAAACACAAGCAAAGACAAGGTTAATAAGGGGGATAAAAGATTATGGCACGTATAGCTGGTGTCGATATACCAAATGATAAAAGAGTAGTTATTTCATTAACATACATCTTTGGAATTGGTAAACCATTATCACAAGAGATTTTGAAAAAAGTAAATATCTCTGAAGATAAAAGAGTAAAAGATTTAACAGAAGAAGAATTAACTGCAATCCGTAATGCTTTAGCAAATTATAGAGTTGAGGGAGATTTACGTAGAGAAGTATCAATGAATATAAAAAGACTCCAAGAAATTGGTAGTTATCGTGGTACTCGCCATCGTAAAGGATTACCTGTTCGTGGTCAAAGAACAAAGACAAACGCTAGAACAAGAAAAGGACCACGTCGTACGATTGCTAATAAGAAAGTCGCTTCTAAAGGTTAGTTAAGGGGGAAAATGTAAATGGCAAAAGTAAGTAAAGCTGCAGTTGCAGCAGCACGTAAGCGTCGTGCTAGAAAAGTCGCCGTTAAAGGTATTGCACATATTCATTCATCTTTTAACAACACAATAGTGACTATAACAGATGAAGAAGGAAATGCACTATCTTGGTCAAGTGCTGGTGGATTAGGATTTAAAGGTTCAAAAAAATCAACTCCTTTCGCCGCACAAATGGCAGCAGAGGCAGCTGCAAAAGTTGTCGTTGATGCAGGGATGAAGAGTGTGGATGTAAATGTTAAAGGACCAGGACCTGGTCGTGAAGCAGCGGTGAGATCATTACAAGCAGCAGGACTAGAAATTTTATCAATAGTTGATGTAACTCCAGTTCCTCATAATGGTTGCCGTCCACCAAAGCGCCCTCGCGGATAATATTTGTTAGAATTTGTATATTAAATTAGAACAACCGCTTAAAGGAGGCGTAATTAATGAAAAAATTTGAAAAACCTAAGTATCAAATTGCTGATTTAAGTGAAAGTGACAATTATGGTAAATTTGTTATTGAACCTCTTGAAAGGGGATTTGGAATAACTCTAGGTAATGCTTTACGTAGAGTACTACTATCATCCCTTCCTGGTGCTGCAGTTTATGCAGTAGAAATAGAAGGAGCTCGTCATGAGTTTTCTGCTTTACCAGGAGTTGTTGAAGATGTTACATCAATAATCTTAAATTTAAAAAATTTGGTATTTACTATAGATGATGAAGCAGATGTTGTTAAAAAACTAGAAATAGAAGTCATTGGACCAAAAGAAATTACTGGTGAAGACATAATTTGTCCAGCAGGAGTTGAAATTATTTCTAAAGATTTGCATATTGCAACTGTTTCAGAAGGTGGAAAATTTGTTGCTACACTTTACGCTAAAGGTGGTCGTGGCTTTGTCACTGCAGAGCAAAATAAAAGACAACCTGGTGCTAGATTTCCTGTTGGCATGATTCCAACAGATTCAAAATATTCTCCAATTGATAAAGTGTCATATGAGGTAGAAGCAACAAGATTTGGCAATGATGCCAATTATGATAAATTAACAATAGAGATTCAAACTAATGGTGGAATTACTCCACAAGCTGCAATTGCATTATCTGCAAGAATATTAATGGATCATCTTGAACTATTTGTAGAATTAAGTACACAAGCTAAAATGGTTAGTGTTATGAAAGAAACAGTTGAAGAGCCAACAAATAAATTTGAAAATATGACAATTGAAGATCTTGAATTGTCAGTGCGTTCATATAATTGTTTAAAACGAGCAGGAATTCAAACAGTTTTAGAATTAACTCAAAAGACCGAAGAAGACATGATAAAAGTCAGGAACCTTGGCAAAAAGTCTCTTAAAGAAGTTAAAGAAGTTTTGCAGAGTTACGGTCTTAGCTTCAAAAATTACGATTAATAGGGAGGGACCGTATTATGGCACGTAAAAATATTCACGGTAAAAAAGGAGTCAAATTTAAGGCTGGTTTTACCGCAAGTAAAAAGAAAAATATGATGCGTAATCTCGTTACTGAATTATTTAAATTCGGTCATGTAGAAGTAACAGAAAAAGTAGCATTTGATCTAAAAATATTAGCAGATGAAATGGTAACTTTTGCAAAAAAAGGAGATTTACATTCTAGACGTCAAGCAAGTCGTGTTATTCGCGATATCTATGCAGATGAGACTGGAAAAGTAACAGTTCTTCAAAAGTTATTTGATGAGATTGCTCCAAAATATAAAGAGAGAAATGGTGGCTATACACGAGCATTGAAGGTACAAAATCGTCGTGGAGATAATTCACCAATGTGTCTTGTAGAATTAGTATAATTAAAATAGGCCACCTAGTGTGGCCTTTTTGACTTTAATTTTGTTTTTATTGGATTGGAGAGAAATAATGAGAGCAATTGAAATAAAAAATTTAACATTTTCTTATGATAAACAAGAAAAAGTTTTCAATAATTTATCTTTAGATATAGAAAAGGGTAAATATTGTGTAGTTTTAGGTCGCAATGGTTCTGGAAAATCTACTCTAGCAAAATTAATAACTGGATTATTAACAATACAAGAAGGACAAATTAAAGTTGATGGTATTGAAATAAATGAAAAAAATATTTATGACATTAGAAATAGAATTGGAATTGTATTTCAAAATCCTGATAATCAATTTATAGGAGCAACAGTTAGGGATGATATAGCCTTTGGTCTTGAAAATCATTTGGTTGCTCAAGATAAAATGGATCAAATTATAAATGAATATGCCCAAAAAGTAGGTATGGATAAGTATTTAGACAAAGAACCTTCTAATTTATCTGGAGGTCAAAAACAAAGAGTTGCAATTGCAGGTGTTTTAGCAATGACACCAGATATTGTTATTTTTGATGAAGCAACAAGCATGTTAGATCCAAAAGGTAAAAAAGAAATTAAAGAAGTAATTTTGAAAATGCGAGAATTATTTAAAGATATGACAATATTATCGATTACCCATGATGTTGAAGAAGCACTTTTAGCAGATGAAGTCATTGTTGTTGACAATGGAGAAATAGCTATTCAGGGAACACCAGAAGAAGTTTTTATAAAAGATGATTTATTAAAAAAATTAAGTCTTGATATTCCTTTTGTCTATAAATTCAAAAATTTACTAGGAAAAAATGGAATAGAAATGGACACTATAGATATAGAAAAGATGGTGAAAAAATTATGTCAATAAAATTTCACGATGTTTTTTATACCTATTTACCAAAATCTCCATATGAGCATACTGCACTTAAAGGTGTCAGTTTTGAAATTAAAGATGGAGAATTTGTTGGGATAATTGGACATACAGGTTCTGGGAAATCTACTCTAGTTCAACATATAAACGCTCTTTTATTACCAAGTAGCGGAGAGATTGAGGTTGATGATTTTTTAATTGCTCCTGATACTAAACCAAAAGGAGTCAAAAATTTAAGAAAAAAAGCAGGGTTAGTTTTTCAATTTCCAGAATATCAATTATTTGAAGAAACAGTTTTTAAAGATATAGCTTTTGGTCCTAAAAATTTTGGAGTTACTGAACAAGAAATTCGTCCTAATGTAGAAGAATTAATGAAACTTTTAGGTTTGGATTTAAATTATCTGGATAAATCTCCTTTTGAACTTTCTGGAGGACAAAAAAGAAGAGTCGCTATAGCTGGAATATTAGCAATTAATCCTAGCATATTGGTTTTAGATGAACCAACTGCTGGACTTGATCCTCAAGGCGCAGTAGATACATTAGATTTGTTTAAAAAACTTAATAAAGAAGGAAAGACAATTGTACTGGTTACTCATGAGATGGATTATGTTCTTCAATATTGCGATAAGGTAATTGTTTTAAAAGATGGAGCCATAGAAGCTTTTGATGAACCAATAAATATTTTTATGAATAGAAGATTACTAGAAAGAGTTGGAATTGAAGCACCATTAGTAATAAAAATTATGCAACAATTAATTGATTCTGGGATGAAATTAAATTATGGGAAAATAAGAGATGTTTCTAGTTTAGTAGAACAAATAATAAAAAGTAGAGGTGATTGCAAGTGAAAAATATCACCTTAGGTAGATACATACCATATGATACGATTATTCATAGATTAGATCCGCGGACAAAATTATTGGGTTTGCTAGGTCTATTAATTTGTGTTTTTTTAGATGTTAATTATTTAGGATATATATTTTTAGCTATAGTTGTAATTTTTTTGTTAAAATTATCTAAAATAAAAATTTTATCAATTTTTAAATCATTAAAACCAATGTGGTTTATGATGCTGTTTTTGCTATTTTTCAATGTAATTCTTATTAGAACAGGTGAAGTGGCTTTTACAATATTTGGTTATAGTATTTATACTAGGGCACTTTTACAGACACTTCAGATTGTTGTTCGTTTGGCTTTAATGATTTCTATTACAACAATACTAACAGCAACAACAAAACCACTGGATTTAACATATGGAATTGAGTATTTTATGTCACCTTTAAAAATAATCAAGTTTCCAGCACATGAAATAGCTATGACTATTTCTATTGCTTTAAGATTTATTCCAACGTTATTAGAAGAAACAGAAAAAATAGTTAAGGCTCAAGCAAGTAGAGGAGTTGACTTGCAACAAGGAAAACTAAAAGAAAAAGTTAATGCAATTATTTCTTTGATAATACCTTTGTTTATATCTTCTTTTCAACGTTCAGAAGAATTAGCAAATGCTATGGAAGCAAGAGGATATAATCCAAGTGGTAAAAGAACAAGATATAGAATAATGAAGTTTACTTGGAGTGATTTATGGGCAATAATAATTTTAACGGTAGTTATAGTTTTAACTATTTTTCTTATTAATAATCCCAATTTATTGAAAGGGGTGTTCTTGTGGCTAGAATAAAATGTGTTATTAAATATGATGGAACCAATTTTTCTGGTTTTCAGATTCAAAATAATATGCGTACTATACAAAATGAATTAGAAAAAGCATTATCAACAATAAATAAAAAAGATATCCATATTATCGGCTCTGGTAGAACTGATGCTAGAGTTCACTCAAGAGGACAAGTTATACATTTTGATACTGATATTAAGATGTCGGTTGTTCAATGGAAAAAAGCGATAAATAGTATTCTTCCTAGTGATATTTATGTTAGCGAAGTTGAAGAGGTTGATAATAATTTTCATGCACGATTTTCAGCTATTCAAAAAGAATATCGTTATATAATTAGTACTGGCGAATATGATCCTTTACAAAATAATTATGTTTATCAATTATGTAGATTTTTAAATATAGATAAGATGCAAGAGGCTGCAAAACTGTTTTTAGGGAGTCACGATTTCAGGAATTTTTGTGCAAATGATGAAGAAGAAACAGAAAGTTTTGTTCGTAATATCAAGAGCATAAATATAGCAGCAAAAGACAAATTGTTAAATATTTCGGTAATTGGTGATGGATTTTTGAGATATATGGTTAGAAATATAGTTGGTGTGATAATAGAGATTGGCTTGGAAAGAGTTACAAATGATGTTATAACAAATAGACTTGATAAAGAAGAAAGAGATATTATTCCATATAGAGCGCCGGCACATGGTTTATATTTGGAAGAAGTGACTTATGAGTCTAGTATTAAAAAACAACTTCATAATTATCATACTCATACATATAGATGTCTTCATGCTAATGGTTCCGATGAAGAATATGTACTATCGGCAATAAAAAATGGTTACAAAACTATTGGATTTAGCGACCATATGATGGTACCAGGAGTAGATAATGACAATTGGACAAGAGGAAAATTTTCCGAGTTTCCAGGATATGTGGAGTCAATAAGGAGTTTAAAAGAAAAATATAAAAATGAGATTGATGTTTATGTCGGGATGGAATGTGAATATTTTCCACCATTATATGACTTTCTCCATGACTTATTAGTTTCAAAGAAACTTGATTACCTAATATATGGTAATCATTATCGTTACTACGATGGCAAAAGCATAACAGGATATTTTGGGTATTGTAAAACAGATGAAGATGTAATTGAATACACTGTCATGGCTCTAGAGGCATTAAAAACAGGCTTATTTTCATGTTTTGCTCATCCAGATTTGTTTATGAATTCAATGAAAGAATGGACACCAATTTGTGATGATTGTGCATGGAAATTATGTGAAACAGCAAAAGCTTTAGATATACCACTTGAGATAAACCAAGGAGGAATACGCTATTCAATAAATGGTGGAATAAATATTGAAGAACGTTATTTATACCCATATTATAAATTTTGGGAAATAGCTAAAAAAGTTGGGAATAAAATTGTTATTAATGTTGATGCTCATAATCCTAAAGATTTTAGTAATCCAGCAGTAAAATTAAGTTATGATTTTGCTGAAAAATTAGGGATTAAAATTGATGAAAAGATAAAATTTAAAAAAGTTTTATAAAAAAGGAGAAATTATGAAAATTTTAGTGTGTAATGTTGGAAGTACTTCTCTTAAATATCAATTAATAGATATGGATGATAATGAAAAATCATTATGTGTTGGGAAAATAGAAAGAGTTGGTTCACAAAATGGAATATATTCTCATAATGATGTAAAGGGATTAATTTTTAAAAAAGAATTAGCTATAAGCGATCATAGTTTTGCTATTGAATTAATGATTGAAATATTGAAAAAGGGATTGATTCAAGAACTTGAAGAAATTTCTTGTATTGGATTTAAAGTAGTACATGCAAAAGGCATTAGTGGTGTTAAACAATTAGATGAAGATGTACTAGATTCAATGGCTGCATTTAATTGCATAGCCCCGGCTCATAATCCTCCATACATTTCTGCAATTCGTCAATTTAAAAAAATAGTTCCAAAAATACCTTTAATTGGTTCTTTTGAAACAGGGTTTCATCAGACAATGGAGCCAAAAGCATACTTGTATCCAATAGATAAAGACATAAGTGAAAAATATTCAATTAGAAGGTATGGTTTTCATGGAGCAAGTCATGAATATTTAGCAAACAAGGTTAGCGAATATATGGGGAAGGAAAATATTAAAATCATTACTTGTCATCTAGGAGGTTCAGCCTCTTTATGTGCAATTAAAAATGGTAAATCAATTGATACAACACTTGGTTTTTCCTTGCAATGTGGGATAATGCATAATAATAGATGTGGTGATATTGATCCATATATAATTTTTTATTTAATGGATGAGGCAAAAATGAGTGAAGATGAGATAAAATTAATGTTAAATAAAAACGCAGGACTGTATGGTATGTCTCATGTTTCTAATGACTTAAGAGATATTGAAATAGAAGCTTATAAGGGAAATATTGATGCCATAAACACTATTGATAAATATTGTTATGACATTACTAAGTATATTGGAGCATATAGTGCAGCCTTAGGAGGAATTGATGCTATTGTTTTTTCAGGAGGAATAGGTGAAAATTCTAGTTTAGTAAGACAAAAGGTTTTGAGCAATTTAGAATTTCTAGGAATAAAAATTAATAATGAATTAAATGAAAATGCTAAATGTGATACAAAAATAAATAGCATTGATTCAAAAGTTGCCGTATATGTTATAGCTACCAATGAAGAGATAATTATTGCTAGGAAAGCAAAAGAATATCTACTATCACATAAGTAATCAAATAATCTTGACTTTTACTGGTAATAAAGTTATCATAATTAATGGCACTGTTTTGCTTAATTGGAGCCCCGGTAAGCTACAATTTAGTGAGGAGGATTTGTATGCAAAGACAAACAACAATTATTAAACCACAAGAGGTAACTCACAAGTGGTATGTTGTAGACGCTAAAGGCAAAAACCTTGGTCGTCTAGCAAGTGAACTAGCAATGGTTTTAACAGGTAAAAATAAGCCGATTTTTACTCCAAACGTTGATTGCGGAGATTATGTAATTGTAATAAACGCAAAAGAGGTTAACTTAACAGGAAATAAGTTACGTACAAAAAACTATTATAATGTTTCTGGCTATTTAGGAGGACTTAGAACTCGTAGTGCAAAAACTATGATTGAAAAGTATCCAATAGAAATGGTTGAAAGGGCAGTATGGGGAATGTTGCCAAAAGGACCATTAGGTAGAAAGATTTATAAGAAATTATTTGTGTATGAAGGAGCAGAACATCCACATGCTGCTCAAAATCCACAAGTATTGGAATTTAAGTAGGAGGTAGAAAATGGCTGCAAAGAAAAAAGTTGCTGTTCAATATAGAGGAGTAGGAAGACGCAAGAGTTCAACAGCTCGTGTAATTTTAACTCCAGGAACAGGTAAAATATTAGTAAATGAAGTAGAGGTAGAAAAATATATGCCTTCTGCTACTCTAGTTATGGATTTAAAACAACCATTAGTATTAACTAATACACAAGATCATTTTAATATTTCAGTAAATGTTAATGGTGGTGGATTCACTGGACAAGCAGGTGCAATTAGGTTAGGTATTGCAAGAGCTTTATTGGTTGCCTCTTTAGATTATAGAGCAATATTGAAAAAAGCTGGTATGCTTACTCGTGATGCAAGAGCTAAAGAACGTAAAAAATATGGTCTTAAGTCTGCTAGACGTGCACCACAATTTTCAAAGCGTTAATCAAATTCATTATCAATTTTGGGAACTCTCACTTATGTGGGAGTTTTTTTATGATGAATTTTATAAAAAAGGGAATTTGCTAAATATTTACTAATAATATAGAATATAATCTATGGGGAGTGGTGAAATATGTCAAATAATTACAACGTTGATTCTCAAAAAAAGAGTAAAATTACAGTGATTGCTGTCATAGTATCAGTAATTGTTACAATAATATTAGGAGTTTTTATTATTTCTATGATATTTACAGGAGATATAAAAGTAGAATTAAGAGATTCAGATATATATATTGATGCTGCCTATTGGCCAGATAACAATATAGATTATTCAGATATTGAGTCAGTTGCCTATATTAGTGATTTAGAAATTGGTAGAAGAACTAATGGTTTAGGGGGAACTAAGTTATCTGAAGGACACTTTAATAATGAAGCATATGGAGACTATCTTCTTTATATATATAATGATTGTGAAGCTTATATAGTAATAGATACTATTGAGGATATTTTTGTTATTAATAGTAGTAATGAAGAAGAAACCCAGCAACTATATAATGATATTCAAACTAAATTAGGAATTTAACATTTAGAATACTTAACTAAAAGCATATTTTGCTTTAAAATACGGAAATATTATTGACATGCATTTAATAAAATGCTATATTAATAAAGCCGTTATGTGGGCCTGTAGCTCAGTTGGTTAGAGCGTACCCCTGATAAGGGTAAGGTCGCTGGTTCGATTCCATTCAGGCCCACCATAACTATGTTAAAACACATATGTGTTTTTTTTTTATAAAGGAGGAGAACCATGCTAAAAAAATTAATTGGTGACAAAAGATTTTATAAAAGAATTGTTGCAATATCTCTTCCTATTATGCTTCATCAAGGAATTACTAATTTTGTTAATTTACTAGATAATATAATGGTGGGTCAACTTGATAAAAATGCTATTGCAGGTGTCGCAATAGCTGCTCAATTGTTATTTATTGTTAATATTGCACTTATGGGAGGACTAGCAGGACCAGGTATTTTTGTTGCTCAATACAATGGGGCAAAAGATGATGAAGGAGTTCGTCAATCTTTTAGAGCAAAAGTCCTTTTTGCAATAATAATATCTATCCCATTGATTTTAATATATTCATTTTTTAGTCCCTCAATAATTCATCTTTTTTTAGAAGAAACTGCTTCTATACAAGCAGCTCAATCCTATTTAAATATTATGATAGTTGGAATAGTATTGATTGCTATAGTTCAATTATATGGATCTTCATTAAGGGAAATTGGTAAAACTCATCTTCCTTTGATAGCGGGTGTTATTGCAATTTGCATAAACTTATTTTTAAATTATGTTTTAATTTTTGGACATTTTGGATTTCCAGCATTGGGTGTTAGAGGAGCTGCTATTGCGACAGTATTTTCTAGAGTTATAGAAGTTTTAATCTTGGTAATAATGTCACATGCTAGAAAAGAAGTATTTTGCCATGGAGCATACAAGAATTTTAAAATAGATAAGCGTTTGTTAATAAGGATATTTAAAAAAGGAATGCCACTCCTAGCAAATGAAGTTCTCTGGAGTCTTGGAAGTACAGTAACAGTTTTGGCTTATTCAATGCATGGGGAAGACATAGTCTCAGCACTAACTATATCTCAGGCAACAACAAATATGTTTTTTATATTGTTTGGAGCTTTAGGTAGCAGTATAGCAATAATTGTAGGAAGCAATTTAGGAGCAAATAAATTAGATGAAGCAAAAGATGATGCCCATAAGTTAATTGCATTTGGGACTGTAGTTGCCATTTTAATGGGAGTAATTTTGATAGTAATATCTAGATATATACCATTATTATATAATGTTGATGATTCAATAAGACATATTGCTCAATATTTAATGACAATTAGCGGAATATTCTTTGCCGTTTATACATATAATGTGTGCTGTTTTTTTACACTAAGAGCAGGAGGGGCCACAAGGCAAACTCTTTTATTTGATTCACTATTTATGTGGTTAGGACAAGTCACAATAGCATTATTACTAACTTTATTTACTGATCTTAAAATATATGAAGTTTTTGTAGCGGTTCAATTGACAGATATCGTTAAGTCTTTTATTGGAACAAGGATGGTAAGAAAAGGAATTTGGATAAAAAATTTAGCCTTAAAATTAGATTAAAAAAAGGTAGTTCAAAAGCAAAAAAACATTTAAATAGTATTGAAATACTATTTTAAGTATGTTATTATAAATAGGCGCTAAAGAGCGTACGCCTAGTTAGCTCAGCGGTAGAGCAACCGGCTGTTAACCGGTTGGTCGTAGGTTCAATCCCTACACTAGGCGCCATTTTTATGGTCGGTTGGAGAAGCGGCTTAACTCACATGCCTTTCACGCATGCATTCACGGGTTCGAATCCCGTACCGATCACCATATTGATTTTTGTTAATTATTTTGATAAAATACTAATACTTATGCTGACTTAGCTCAACCAGGCAGAGCAACTGACTTGTAATCAGTAGGTTGTAGGTTCAATTCCTATAGTCAGCACCATTTTTTATGCGGCTGTGGCGGAATTGGCAGACGCACTAGACTTAGGATCTAGCGCTTCGGCATAAGGGTTCAAGTCCCTTCAGCCGCACCATATTTAAAGCAAAGGTTTGATATAAAATTATCAAACCTTTTTTTGTTAAATAATTTTTTTTGGAGTTCAAGTTTCAACAAAAGTTATGTAATTTAACTAAAGATGAAGGTGAATTTCGGTTGATGAATGAACCTTTGCTGAAGTGCAAAT
>JAQUUH010000003.1 GCA_028693955.1 Bacilli bacterium | reverse complement strand
ATGAGTAATAAGTAAAGCTTTAATTTTATAAGAATTTTGCACTAGATATGTGAAATCAGGAATTACATAGTCTATTCCTGGGTAGTCACTTTCGGGAAAACGAACACCAGAATCAATTATTATTATACTGTTTTCGTGTTCGACACAATACATGTTTTTCCCAACTTCACCAAGACCACCCAATGCAAAAACAGCGGTCTCGACTCTATTTAACGGCGCCATAGCATCACTCCAATCAATTATGCGTATTATGTGCTTTTATATTGGCATTTCAAAAGAATTATACAGCATTTTTATTAATTATGCAAACAATAAGAAATATAAAAAAATTAAATATAAAATATTAAAAAAACCTATTGTAAAAACAGGTTAATTTTTAAGGGGTTTTTATATTTCTAGAGCTCCTTGTATTCTGGAAAATGGTTCTTTTTTGTTTATGCGATCATAGTATAATATACCTTCTAGATGGTCATATTCATGTTGAGCTATTATTGCTTCATAACCTCTAAACTTCACGACTACTTCAGTTTTTAAAAGATAATCATAAGCCTTAATAGTTACAATTGAAGCACGAGGTACATAGCCTTCATGATCTTGTTCTACAGAAAGGCATCCCTCTCCATTTAAAAGATAAGCTTGTCTAATAGATGAATTAATAATTTTAGGGTTTATAAATGCATGAGCAGTAATACTTGATATATTTCCTTGTTCATCAAAATAAGGAACATAAATAGCAAACATTCTTTTATTTACTCCAATTTGAGGAGCTGCTAATCCTACTCCAGGTTTAACTCCAAATTTTTCAACATTTTTATCATCATCTGCAAAAACTAAATAATCGTATAAATATTTAATTGTATCTTCATCCTCTTTGGAAAGAGGGAATTCTACATTAATAGATTTTTTTCTTATTTTAGGATCTGAATCTGTAACAATTTTTCGTAAATCAAGCATTTTAACACCTCGTAGAAATTATAGCATAGATAATAATTGGTGCAAGTAATAAGACATAATTTTCTTTTGCTTGAGATTAGATACTTATCTTGATAAACTAATACAAAAGAGGAATAAGTATGATAGAAAAAAGTGATATTATAGAAAAAGCTTACAAGTTAAGAGAGGTCATAAAAAATAATCAATTGATTAAAAACACAAAAGAATTGGAAAAAAAGATGCTTGAAGATGAAAAAGTAATTAAAATGATAATGAAATTTCAAAATGCTCAAGATGATTATAATAATGCTTTACGCTTTAATGATACAAAAATAGGCTTATACTCAAAGAAATTGGCTAATATTAAAGAAGAATTATATGAATTCCCGTTGGTAAAAGAATACTTAATTTCTTATAAAAAAAGCCAGAAATATTTAAAAGATATTGCTGATGAATTATTTAGTAATCTTATTGAAGAATTGGAAATAAATAATAATATATTGGAGAAATTTAAATGAGAATTGTTGCAGGAAAGTTCAAAGGAAGAATAATTAATACACCTAATGGTAAAAATACAAGACCAACTTTAGATAAAGTTAGGGAGGCTCTTTTTTCTATTATTCAATTTAATGTAGAAAATTGTGTTTTTTTAGACCTTTTTTCTGGAAGTGGTGCTATAGGAATTGAAGCTATCTCTAGGGGAGCGAGTAAAGTTATTTTTAATGATTATGATAATAGGGCAATTTCCATTATTAAAGATAATATTTCTTTATTAGAAATAGATTCTAATTTATATAAGATTTTTAATGGTGATTATAAGAAAACTCTACAATTTTTAAAAGAAGAGAAAATTACATTTGATATTATTTATTTAGATCCTCCATATAAAAATAAAATAAATGAAGAGATTATAGAATTTTTACTCAATAATAAAATGTTAAATGATTTTGCAATAATTATTATTGAAAGTGATTCAACCTATACAATAAATAATACATTTGGATTAATTACTAAAGAATATAAATATGGTCTTGCAAAATTAACAACAATGAAAAAGATATAATAAAACTGAAGAAATTTCTTCAGTTTTTAATTATTTATCATCAGGATTTAAAGGATCAATATAAATGGTTTTATAGTTTTTTATTATTACTTGGCCATATTTATATCCTTTAGGTTTTTTAATGTTTTTTACTAAAGTGTAATCTACAGGAACTGAAGAAGAATAGCGAGCTTTGGAAAAATAAGCAGCTAAATTTGCAGCCATTCTAATCGTGGCTTCATTTAATTTATCGCTATGAACAATTACATGAGCTCCTGGAAAATCTTTAACATGGAAAAAGGTATCATTATATTTTGCTAATGAAAAAGTCAAATAGTCGTTTTGCAAGTTGTTTTTTCCAACACTAATTAAAATGTTGTCTTTTGAAGTATATTGTTTAATTGTAAATTCTTTTTTTTCTTTTTTTCTTTTCAAGTTATTTTTTGAATTGTTACTTAATTTAATAAGGTTGTTACTTATTAGTTCTTCTTTGATTTGTTTTAGTGACTGATTATCGGCATCATTGACTTGTACTTTTAATAATTCATAATATTCAATTTCTTCTTTGCATAGTGATATTTGCTTTTTAATAATATCAATTGCTTTTTTGCTTTTCTGATATTTTTGGAAAAACTTATTAGCATTTTTTCCTATAGATATTTTGGGATCTAAAGCAATTTTTATTTTCTCATTTTTTATTTCATCAAGAATTATTATTTCGTTCATTGATTTATCTTTTTGTTCTAGTGCATACATAAATATTAACTCACCATAATATTTATATTTATCATAATCTTCAGCTTTTTCTAAATCTAAAATTAGTTTATCAAGTTTTCTTTCGTTTTTATTAAGTTCTTTTTTAATAACATTTCTTATTTCTTGTTTTTGTTCTTCTTTTATATTTTTATCAACAATTTTTTGGTAAAAATGTTGAATACCTTCTTCAATTGAATATTCTTCATAAGCACTTTCAAATAATGATAGAGGTTTTAAATGATATTCTAATTTACTATTATATTTACCTATATATATTTTATTGCTTTTTAATGCTGATACACAAAAAGCTATAATATCAGCATTATCATAGTTATTAGCTAAAAATTCTTTTTCAAGAAGAGGAGAAATTCCATAAAGCTGCGATGAAATTGTTTTAGAAAAATCAATATTGGCATTTAAAGGATCTTGTTTATTTTCTATAGGAGGTAGACGATATAATGCTCCACTCATTAAAGTGCGGTTAGTAAAATCAGTAGGTCCCATCCTTTTTTTAGCATCAATTATTTTATTATCATCTTTTGTTAGGATAATATTTGTCATTTTTCCAGTAAGTTCAATATATAATCTTTTTTCAACATTATCTCCAATATCATTACGCTTATTAATTATTATTTTCATAATCCGGTCATTATTCAATTGTTCAAAAGACATTATTGTAGACCCTTCAAGGTGTGTCTTTAACAAGTTTGTAAAATGGCTTTGTTTATCCATAGCTTTATATTTTCCCATAAAGGGAGTTATAAATGAACTATTTGTATTTAAAGAAATTAATAAATTTGAGCTATAATCAGGAGAGTATAGTAAAAATAAATAACTATTACTTGTTAATTCAATTATTTTATTAATTTTAGAATATCGGTATTTTTCTTGAAGTAAATTACTGATTCTTCTAAACATTAAACCATCAAATCCCATAGACAAACTCCTTTATATTCTATATTATGATAATAACATATTTATTAGTATAGATGTAGTTGATATTAATGTTCTATGGATTGACTTTTCAATTGGCCTTATTTATAATTAAACGAAAATAGAGGCGGTGTAGGCATGGAAAAAAGGGGTATATTAATCATTCTTAGCGGTCCTAGTGGAGTTGGGAAAGGTACTGTGCGTAAAGAAGTTTTTAAACACGATGATTTAAATCTTAAATACTCAATTTCGATGACTACAAGAGCACCACGTTTTGGAGAAATAGATGGCATTGATTATTATTTTGTTAGTAAAGAACGGTTTGAACAAGCAATAAAAAATAATGAATTGTTAGAATATGCTGAGTTTGTGGGTAACTACTATGGAACTCCAAAATCTATGGTAGAAAAAGAACTAGATAATGGTTTTAATGTGATGCTTGAAATTGAAGTAGATGGAGCAAATCAAGTAATAAGAAATTGCAAAGATTGTATCACAATATTTCTGGTACCACCAGATTTTCAAGAACTTGAACAAAGAATTAGAAAGCGCAAGACAGAAGAAGAGCAAGTTGTTCAAAAGCGTTTATATAAAGCTCGACAAGAGATTGAATTAACAAACAATTATAGACATGTTGTTGTGAATGATGATGTTGAATCAACAGCTCAAAGAGTTATAGATATAATTAGGTCATACCAGAAAAAATAGCAGTTGCTATTTTTTTTATTTAAGATATTTGTTATTATTTAAGTAATTAAAAGGAGGAATTTTATGAAGATAGCAAAAGTAGTCATAGAACATCCAATTGCTAGTTTAGATATTCCTTTTGATTACCTAATACCAAATCATTTGGCAGTAAATGTAGGAATAAGAGTGGAAGTTGAATTTAATTCACAATTATTAGTTGGGTATGTTGTTAATATAGTAAATGATTATAAAACTCAAGAACAGTTTGAACAAGAAGCGGGATTTACTTTAAAAAATATAATTAATGTAATAGATGATTCACCAATTCTTAACAAAGAATTGCAAGATTTAGCTACAAAAATGGCTTATGAGACAGTCTCACCACTTATTAGTTGCTATCAGGCAATGTTACCTCCATCATTAAAACCAACATCAGCAAAAAAAGTTGGTATAAAAAGAGTTTATTGCTATAAAGCAATAGATTTTGATAATTTAGATTTGTTAACTTTAAAACAAAAAACAGCTCTTTTAAAATTTGCTAAGAATAAAGAATATTTTAAAGAAGATATTAATATATCTAGTAGTATTTTAAAAACATTAATTGAAAAAGGTAGAATTACAAGATTTTTAAAAGAGGTATATCGTAGTCCTTTTTCTAAGGAAATGGAAATAATTTCTGGACCAGTAATTACAAAAGAACAAGATAGCGTTATAAAAGAAATAATAAAAAGTGCAGATAAAACATTTCTTTTACAAGGTATTACAGGTAGTGGGAAAACAGAAGTATACATTGAATTAGCTCTTTTTTATTTAGCTTTAGGAAAAAACGTTTTAATTTTAGTGCCAGAGATATCTTTAACTCCTCAAATGGTTCAAAGATTTAAAAGTAGATTAAAATATAAAATTGCTGTTTTTCATAGTGGATTAAGTCAAGGAGAGCGGTATGATGAGTATCGGAGGATTGCTAGAAAGGAAGTTAGAGTGGTTATTGGTGCAAGAAGTGCAGTTTTTGCTCCTTTAGAAAATATAGGATTAATAGTAATAGATGAAGAGCACTCTGAATCTTATAAACAAGATAATGTTCCAACCTATAATGCTAGAGATATTGCCTTAATAAGGGCTAGTACTCACAATTCTAAATTGATTTTAGGAAGTGCTACTCCATCTTTAGAATCTAAAGCTAGAGCAAGTAAAGGCGTTTATCATCAATTATATTTATCTAATAGAATCAATGATGCTGTTCTTCCTAAATGTGAGATAGTAGATATGATGAAGGAGTTAAAAAAAGGTAATCACGATTTATTTTCTAGTATTCTTAAACAAGAAATAATAGATGCTATTTCTAGAAATGAGCAAGTAATATTGCTTTTAAATAGAAGAGGCTATACTCCAAGTGTTGTTTGTAGAAGTTGTGGCTATGTATTTAAGTGTCCTAATTGTGATGTGGCATTAAAATATCATAAAGACACTAATACATTAAATTGTCATTATTGTAATTATGAAATACATTATCCAGAAAAGTGCCCTAATTGTGGTAGCAAATATTTACGGAATGTTGGATTTGGTACTCAGAAAATTGAAGAATTACTCCAAAAGATAATTCCTAATATTAAGGTAATAAGAATGGATTTAGATTCTGTAAAAAAAGAAAAAGGATATCAAAAAATTTTAGAAGATTTTGAAAACCATAAATATGATGTTTTGCTTGGTACTCAAATGATAGCAAAAGGATTGGATTTTGAAAATGTTACTTTGGTTGGTGTTCTTAATGCAGATATTGGTTTATTTAATGGTGATTTTAGGGCTAATGAAAGAGTTTTTCAACTTCTAACTCAAGTAGCTGGTAGAGCAGGTAGAGGTCATAAACAAGGGAAGGCAATTATTCAAACATTCAATCCAGATCATTTTGTAATTAAATTAGCATCCAACCATGATTATGAAGGATTTTATCTTCAAGAAATGGAGTATAGGAGAAAACAAAAATATCCACCATATAGATACTTTGCTTTAATAATGCTTATGGGAAATAAAATAGATGTTGTTGAAAAATTCGCTTTAAACCTAAAAGATTATTTTATTAATAAAAACATTAAGGATTTAAGTGTACTTGGCCCTTCTATTCCTTATATTGCAAAAGTTTATGGCAAGCAAAGAATGCGCTTAATAATAAAGTATAAAGACAAAAATTCGGCGATAAAACTTTTAAACGAAGTCAAAAAAATGGCAATCGAAAGCAATAAAATTGGTATTTCTATTGATGTTGATCCATATAGTGAAATATAGTTTTCAGTGTTGAGAACTATATTTTTTTATTTATAATCATTGTTAATAATCATTGAGAGAATTGATAAAATTTGTTAAAATGATTAAGGAAATATAAGAGGTAATAAAGTGAAAGTTAGAAAATTGATTTACGATTTATTAAATGATGTTTATAAGAATAAAGCATATGCAAATATTGCTTTAAATTTAGTTATAAAAGAAAATGAAATTCATAGTCTAGATAGGGCGTTTTTGACTAATGTTTTCTATGGAGTTTTACAAAACACTTTATTTTTAGATTATTGTGTAAAAGAATATACCAAGGGTAAAAAAGTTGATGGCAATATGAAGACATTACTAAAAATGTCTTATTATCAAATGTATTTTATGGATAAAATACCAGATTATGCAATAATTAATGAAGCAGTAGAAATTGCCAAAAGTGATTTAGGAATTCAAGCATCTAGATTTGCAAACGCAGTATTGCGTAGTATGCAAAAATCTAAAATTCTTATTAATAAAGATGATTTTTCTTCATTAGATGAATATTATAGTGTTTTATATTCAATACCTTTATGGTTATTTAAAATGGTATCAAAACATTATGGAAAGAGTGTTGCTTTGAGTTGGGCAAAAAAATCTAAAGAAATTCCCATGGTTTCTTTACGCTATAATAAAATGAAAACTACTCAAAATGAATTGCTTAAAAATGATATATTTAAAAAAAGTTTAATTTCAGATTATGGATTAATATATAAGGGTAATATTCCTGTAAAAGATACTAAAGAATTTAAAAATGGGTTATTGTCTATTCAAGATGAGTCAGGACAACTTATTGCACCTTTTCTTGAAGTTAAAAGCAATCAAAAAATACTAGACATGTGTGCAGCACCAGGATCAAAGACAATGCATATTGCGGAATTAACAAATGATAAAAGTGAATTGGTAGCAGTTGATTTATACCCACATCGCCTGAGTTTGATAAAGCAATCTATGATAAGATTAGGAATTAAAAATGTTAAATTACTATGTCATGATTCAACAAAACTTTCAGAAAAATATTCTTGCAATTATTTTGATAGAATATTACTTGATGCTCCTTGTTCGGGCTTTGGAGTTATTAAAAGGAAACCCGATATAATCATTCAGGCAAAACAAGAAAGTCTAGATAGCCTTATTGATTTGCAAAGAAAATTGATTGATGAAGCAGTAAAACTTCTTGCAGAATCCGGGATTTTAGTTTATTCTACTTGCACTTTAAATATCAAAGAAAATGAAAAGCAAATTGAATATTTACTTGATAAGCATAAAAATATGCACTTATTAAAACAACAAATTATTTTACCAGATGAATATGATTGTGATGGCTTTTTTATGGCAAAACTTGTTAAAGGAGAAGTAAAATAATGGAAAATATTTATGATTTTACATTAGATAAATTAGCAGACAAAATGGAATCTTTAAGTCAAAAAAGATTTAGAGCTACTCAACTTTTTACCTGGCTTTATAAAAAAAGAGTAAATAATTTTGATGCCATGAGTGATGTTGCTCAAGGATTTCGCCAAGTTTTAAAAGAAATCTTTGCCATTAATCTACCAGAAATTCAAGTAAAACAAATAGCAAATGATGGAACAATAAAATTACTTTTGAAAATGAATGATGGCGCTCTTGTAGAGACAGTGTTGATGAGATATGAATATGGTAATGCTATTTGTGTTTCTAGTCAGGTAGGCTGTAATATGGGGTGTGCCTTTTGTGCCTCAGGTCTATTAAAAAAACAACGCGATTTAACAGTTGGAGAAATGGTTGGTCAATTATTAGTTATGGAAAATGTCATGGAAAGCGAGAAAATTAGTCATATAGTTGTTATGGGAACTGGAGAACCATTTGATAACTATCAAAATGTAATGGATTTTATTAGTATTGCTAACAATCCTAAAGCTTTTGAAATCGGAGCAAGACATATAAGTGTATCTACATGTGGCATAGTACCTAAAATAATTGAATATTCAAAAACTGGATTACAAGTAAATTTAGCAATTTCTTTACATGCATCAAATGATGAAACAAGATCAAGATTAATGAAAATAAATAATGCTTATTCAATTAATGAGTTAATAGATGCAGTGAAATATTATGAAAAAGTTACTAAAAGAAGAGTTACTTTTGAATACATCATGCTTGAAGGGATAAATGATAGTTTAGATAATGCTCGTGAGCTTGTGAAATTAATAAAGGGAATGAATGCTTATGTTAACTTGATTCCTTACAATGTGGTTGGAGAATCACCATTTAAGCGTTCAAGTAATAATAGGATTCATATTTTTTGTGATTATTTAAAAGAAAATGGAATAAATGTTACAATTAGAAAAGAATTTGGTCATGATATTGACGCTGCCTGTGGTCAATTGAGGGCAAAAAAAGAAGGAGTGATTAAATGAGAAAGGGATTTATATTGAGTTGTAATGCTGGTAATTATAAGGTTGATAGTAATGGAGAAATATTTATGTGTCGTGCAAGAGGCAAATTTAGAATAAATAAAGAAAAACCACTTGCTGGTGATCAAGTTATTTTTGATGAAAAAGAAAATTATTTATTAAAAATAGAACCTCGCAAAAATTCTTTTGTTAGACCACCAATTGCTAATGTTGACCAAGTAATTGTAATTGCCTCAATAACAAATCCTCCAATATCTCTTGCTCTTATAAATCGTTTTATAACAATGTCAATTGTATGTGGACTAAAACCAATAATTGCTTTATCAAAAGTAGATTTGATAGATAAAGATGATGAATTATTAAAGAAAATAAATGATGCTTATAAAGATTTGGACTATGAAATAATTCCTTTTTCAAATAAAAGTAAAATAGGAATTAATAAGATAATAGAAACTCTTTCTAACAAAAAAACTGTCTTTACAGGTCAAAGTGGAGTTGGGAAATCTTCTTTAATTAATAACCTATTACCAGGATATAATAAAGAGACTGGAGATATATCAAAGGCACTAGGAAGAGGTAAACACATTACTAGACTTGTAGAATTTTTAAAATATAATAATGGTTGGATAGCTGATACTCCAGGTTTTTCATTAATAGACATAGATTTAAAACCTGTGGAATTAGCGACATGTTATCCAGGTTTTGAAAATTTATTTTCTAAATGTAAATTTAGAAATTGTCTTCATGAATTTGAAAAAGGTTGTGCTGTAAAAAGCGCAATAGAAAGTGGTATTATAAGTAAAGATCATTATGAAATATATTTATCTTTATTAGAAGAATTGAAAAATAAAAAGGAGAGATTCTAATGAAAGAAATAATAGTTGCACCTTCAATATTATCTGCCAATTTTCTAGATTTAAAAAATGATTTAGATATTACAGAAAAATCATTAGCTAAATGGCTTCACTTTGATGTAATGGATGGTCATTTTGTTCCAAATATATCTTTTGGTAGTGCAATATTAAGGCAAGTAAAAGGGTATAGTAAATTATTCATGGATGTCCATATTATGATTTCTGATCCTTTGAAGTATGCTAAAGAGTTTATTGATGCTGGAGCAGATATCTTAACTTTTCATTACGAAGCCTTAAAAAGTGATGAGGAAATTTTGCAAGTAATAAAGTTAATAAAAAGCAACAATTGTAAGGTTGGCATTAGTATTAAACCTGACACAAAAGTTGAAAAAATTTTTAAGTATTTGAATATGCTGGATTTAGTTTTAATAATGAGTGTTGAGCCAGGGTTTGGTGGTCAAAGCTTTATGGATAATTCTTTAAATAAAATAAAGGAATTGCGCTTAGAAATTGATTCTAATAAATATAATTGTCTAATTCAAGTTGATGGAGGAATAAATGATATAACATCATATAAATGTCGTAATGCTGGGGCTGATGTTTTAGTTGCTGGTAGTTATTTATATGGTAAAATTGATTTTTCAAGTAGAGTTAAGAAGTTAATGGGTATTTAATATGATTTATATTGTTACAAATTATAGTGATGAAAAAATATCTATAGGTGAAAACGATTATGTGGTTGGTGTCGATTTAGGAGCATCTCAATTATTAGAAAATGAAATAAGAATTGATTTAGCGATAGGTGATTTTGATTCAATTAAAAAAGAAGATTTAGAAAGAATAAAAAAAGTTGCAAAAAAACATATTGTTTTGGATAAAAGCAAAGATGAAACAGACCTAGAAGCAGCTTTAAAAATATTTGAAAATGGTTCTAAAATTACAATAGTAGGAGCACTTAAAGGTGAAAGAAGTGACCACTATTTTAATCATTTTTTGTTGCTAAACAAATATGATAATTTAGATATAAAAATAATTGATAAAAAAAATGAAATAACACTTCTTAAAAAGGGTAATCATTTCATAAAAAAAGAAGATTATAAATATTTTTCTATCTTTTGTCTAGATTCAGCTATTATTAATGTTTCTGCTGCTTTTGCTTATCCTTTAACATACTATGAAATAAATCTTTATTCAACGAATTGTATTTCTAATGAGTTAATTAAAGATAATGGTTATGTTGAAGTTATAAATGGTCAAGTAATTCTTGTTAAATGCAAATAAAAAGGAAGATTTATAATCTTCCTTTGTTAATTAATCTACTTTTTTGAGGGTTCTTAGAGCTCTAGCAGAAATTCTAACTGTTTGAACTTTGCCATCAATCTCAACTTTGACTTTTTGTAGGTTAACACCCCAGTTGCGACGAGTAGCAATTAGTGAATTTGAACGCTTATTTCCGCTTCTTGGTCCCTTGCCAGTAACAACACATACTCTTGACATTTTCAACCCTCCATTTCGAATTTGTAAACTCAATGCCATAATATATTAACATTGAAAAGGCATAAAAGCAAGTAAAAATCTTTTTGTTTTTAAATAAAAGCGCAAACATTGTAATATTAATACATTGTTGAGTAAAAAAACTTGAAAAAAATGGCTATTAATATATAATTATAATAGTCTAATTTAGAAAGGGGTGCCTAAATGGGAGTTTCACGTCGATTAAAACGTGGTAGAGTAGATATTTCTATGAACGCTATTGCTGCTATTGCTGGAAACGCTGCAATGGAGTGCTATGGTGTTTTAGGTATGGCATCCAAAAAACCTATAAGAGATGGAATTGCTGAACTTTTGAAAGACGATAGTTTTTCAAAAGGTGTTTTTGCTGTTTCAACCAGCAAAGGTATAGAAATTGATATGTACATAATTTGTGCATATGGTGTAAAGATAACAGAGGTAGTATCTGAGGTTCAAAAGAAAGTGCGTTATGTGTTACAAAAAACTTTGGATCTTAACTTTAATGCGGTGAATGTTTATGTTCAAGGCACTAAAGTTTTGTAATACCCGGTCTTTTGGAGGGTGAATATGAAAGCTTTTGAAAACAAAACAATAAATGGAGAAGTGTTACGCTCAATTCTTATTTCTGGAGCTAACAATCTTTTTAATCATTATCCCGAAGTAGATTCATTAAATGTTTTTCCTGTGCCCGATGGCGATACTGGAACAAATATGAATTTAACCATTACTTCTGGTGCTAAGGAAATAATGAATATTAGAAACGATAAAATAGGCGAAGTTGCTAAATTGTTCTCTCGAGGATTATTGATGGGAGCAAGAGGGAACTCTGGTGTTATTTTGTCGCAAATATTTAGAGGCTTTGCTCAAAAGCTTGAAGGCAAAGAACAAATAGATGTAGCAGAACTTGCAGAGTGTTGGGAATCCGGTAGTAATATGGCTTATAAAGCAGTTATGCGACCAGTAGAAGGCACTATCTTAACAGTAATTAGAGAATCAAGTGATTCTTTAAAAAAGGTATCTTCAACAATTCCATCAATAGGACTTGCAATGGAGCACCTTCTTGAAGAGGCAAAGGCTTCTTTACAAAGAACACCTAATTTGCTTCCTGTTTTAAAAGAAGTTGGTGTAGTTGACTCAGGTGGAGCTGGTTTAGTAAAAATTTTAGAAGGTATGCTTGTTGGATTAAAGGGAGAAATTATTGAAAGAAAACAAATTTCTATGCCTACAAACCAAGAAACAAGTATTGCCCAAGCAAGATTTGAAAATGAAGAGTTTGGATATTGTACAGAATTTATTTTGCGCTTGGCTGCAGATAAAAGTAAAAGAGAATTTGATCAAGAAAGATTTACATCATTAATTTCATCACTAGGAAACTCTCTTGTTGTCGTTCGCGATGATAATATAGTAAAAGTTCATGTTCATACTTTAAAGCCAGGTGTTGCTTTAAATTATGCTCAATTATATGGAGAATTTGTTACTTTAAAAATTGAGAATATGCAAGAACAGCATAATCATTTAATAGAAGAAGGAAATGATGCTTCATCTGATGGTCATGTTAAATTAGCAGCCAATGGTGTTGCTAAGCCTGCAGAGCTTAAAGATTATGCAATTATTGCAGTTTCTGTTGGAGATGGCTTAGATGAAATGTTCAAGAGTTTACGTGTTGATTACATAGTTTCTGGTGGTCAAACAATGAATCCAGCAACAGAAGATTTTATAAAAGCAATTAATGAAGTCAATGCAAAGCAAGTGTTTGTTTTGCCAAATAATAAAAATATTATTATGGCGGCAAATCAGGCGGCCGAGGTAATAGAAGATTCAAAAGTAGTAGTTATACCAACAAAGACTATTCCTCAAGGATTAGCGGCATGTATGATGTTTAATCCTGATGCTGATATTGATACTAATGAAGAAGAAATGCGTGAAGCTATTCATAGAGTTAAAACCGGACAAGTTACTTTTTCAATTAAAGATACTCAAATTGATAACGTTACCATTTTTAAGGATCATTTTATGGGAATATTGGATAATAAGATTGTTTGTTGTGAAAGAGAAGTTCAAGATGCCGGTAAAAAGCTTTTGGATCATATGATAGATGAAGATAGTGCGATAGTTACTATTATATATGGGGAAGATATTGATAAAAAACAAGCTCAAGATCTCGCAGATAAGATATCAAAAGAATATTTAATTGAAGTTGAAGTTCATAGTGGTGGACAACCAGTTTATTCATATATTTTTGGAGTTGAATAGTAGTTTTAGTCTCTTTTGAAGGGAGTAGAAACTATATGATAAAATTTCCGTTTAATTTAACAAAACATCGACAAGAGTTTCTAGAGAAATTAGGATTAGAAACTCCTTTTCAAGTTATAAATTATTTTCCTAGAAGGTATGATGATTTTACTTTAACACCTTCATTAGATTTACTATTTAATAATCAGAAAATAGTTATTCGAGGGAAAGTAATAATAAAAGAGCAATTATTTAGAATAAGAAAAGGGTTGACTAGGTTTTCTTTCAAAATGGAATATTTAAAAGAGGAAGTTAAGGTAGTAGTTTTTAATCGTGATTTTTATTACAAAAATATTTTAGATGGTCAGGAAATTCTTGTTAGTGGTAAATTCAATTATTATAAAAAAGAAGTTATTGCAATAGATATTTTTATAAAAAATCTAGATAATAACAATGTAAGACCTATATATTCACTTATAAGTGGTGTTCGTGATTATGATTTTTCTATTATTGTATTAAAGTGTTATCAAGAAGAATTGAAAAATGGTCATCTAAAAAATATAATTCCAAGTGAACTAATGAAAAAATATAAAATAATGGATAGAGATAGAGCATATTATTTTGCTCATTTTCCAAGATCAATGCTTCAAGTTAAAAATGCTTATAGATACTTAAAATATGAAGAGATTCTTGTCTATTCATTAATGATGCAAAAGATTAAGACTATAGCACTTGGAAACAATGTAAGTAGCAAAAAAATAGATTATCTTTTAGTCAATGAAGTACTAAGGAGCCTTCCTTATCAATTGACTTCTTCTCAAGAGGTAGCAATTAAAGAAATATTTAATGATTTAGAAAGTAAAAGAATAATGTATAGGTTGTTGCAAGGAGATGTTGGTAGTGGTAAAACAATAGTAGCAATAATGAGTTTAATTGCTAATTATTCTGCAGGATATCAAGGAGCTTTTATGGCTCCAACCGATATATTAGCTCGTCAGCATTATTTACAAATAAAACAAATACTTAATAAGGTTAATAGTGATATAAAGGTAGAATTACTAGTGGCTTCATTAAAAACTTCTCAAAAAAAAGAAATAGTAGAGAATATTGCTAGTAATAAAGTGAATATTATTGTTGGAACTCATGCTTTGATTCAAGATAAAATTTTGTTTAAAAAATTAGGATTAGCAATAATAGATGAGCAGCATCGTTTTGGTGTTAATCAAAGAAAAAAATTGAGAGAAAAAGGGAAAGATGTTGAATTCTTATTAATGAGTGCTACTCCAATTCCAAGAACTTTAGCAATTTCTTTATATGGGGATATGGATGTTTCAACATTAAGTGATATTCCAAATAAAAAACGAAATGTTAAAACAAAAGTAATTAAAGGAAAATCAATAAAACCAATAATAAATGATGTTGAATCAGTAATTTCTAATAAACAGAAGGTTTATATTGTTTGTTCTTTAATTGAGGATAATCAAACTGAATTACAAAATGTAGAAAAAATTTATGAAGGTGTACGTAAACATTTTTTAAATAAGTGTCCAGTATTTTTACTTCATGGTAGATTAAATGAAGAGGAAAAAAAGTCTATAATGAAAGAGTTTGCCTCTTGTGAGGCTGGTATATTGGTAGCAACAACAGTTATTGAGGTTGGCATTGATATTAAAAATGCTAGTTTGATGATAATTTATGATGCTGATAGGTTTGGACTAGCTCAACTTCATCAATTAAGAGGTAGAATAGGTCGTAATGGTCAAGAATCTAAATGTTATTTGCTTTGTAATAATGATAATGGTGAAACATTAGAAAGATTAAAATTTTTAGAAAAAAATGATGATGGATTTGAAATATCAAGATATGATATGTCGCTAAGGGGTCCAGGAGACATTAAAGGAATTGCTCAAAGTGGGGACTTAAATTTCAATACTTGCAATATTTTTACAGATTTAAAAATATTTGAACTTGCTCGCAATGATGCTAAAGAGATTTTAAAAAATTCTGAAAGTAGTGAAAATAAAAGTATAATTAAATTTGTTGATGAAGAGATGGCAAAAGAGATAGCAGTTATTGAATAAATTTGTTAAAATAATTATTTGTAAAGGTGGTAGATATAAATGATAAAAATAGCAATAGATGCTATGGGAAGTGATTTAGGTAGTCCAATAGTTGTAGAAGCAATTAAAAACTTTCTTAAAGACTACCATGATGTTGAATTTTCTGTAGTTGGAAGAAAAGAACAACTAAAGCCTTTAGAAGGAATGGTTGAAATAATTAATTCTGATGCAGTTATGGGAATGGAAGATGGTGCTCTTGAGGTTATGCGTCAAAAAAATACTTCAATGTTGATGGCAATTGATTTAGTTGCAAATAAACAAGCACAGGCGGTTGTATCTGCTGGTTCTACAGGAGCATTTTTAACAGGAGCAACATTGAAATTGAAATTAATCCCTAATGTATTAAGAGCAGCACTTGTATCACCTTTTCCATGTGAAAATGGGCGTAGTGTTACAATACTTGATATTGGGGCAAATAATGAAAATACTCCAGCACACTTAGTGCAGTTTGCCAAAATTGGTTCAGTTTTTGCAAGAAAAGTTGGTGGCGTAACTAAACCAAGAGTATATTTACTTTCAAATGGAGCAGAAGCAAAAAAAGGAAGTCCTGTTGTTAAAGAAGCATATAAATTAATTGAAAAAGAAAATTCAATAAATTTTAAAGGAAATATAGAGGCTAGATATGTTTTAAGTGGTGAAGCTGATGTTGTTGTTTGTGAGGGCTATCCAGGGAATGTTTTATTAAAATCAATTGAAGGAACTGCTTCAATGATGAATAAGATGATTAAGGATGCTTTTAAAATGAGTGTAATTTCTAAGTTTGGATATCTTCTTGCTTCAAAAGGATTTAAACAAATGAAAGGTAAACTAGATTATAAAAAATATGGTGGAGCAATGCTTTTAGGAGTAAATGGTGTTGTAGTAAAAGGACATGGTTCTAGTGATGCTTATGCATTTTATAATGCTATTAGAGTAGCATATGAAATGGTAAAATTAAATGTGATTGAAGAACTAAAGGAAGCGATGCAAAATGGCTAAAAATTTCAAGGAATTATTAAAAAGAATTCGTATAATTCCCAAAAATAATAAATTATATATTCAAGCTTTAACACATCGCTCATATACTAACAATAAAAAAGAAGATCTTGGAAATTATCAACGATTAGAATTTTTAGGAGATGCTGTAATTGAACTTGCGATATCGCGTTATATATATGATTTATATAAAGATATGGATGAAGGTAGTATGTCTTTATTACGTTCAAATCTTGTAAGAATGGAAACTTTAGCTCTTTTAGCTAGAGATATTGAATTAGGTGATTACATATTTTTGGGTTTAGGAGAAGAAAAATCAAATGGAGCTCAAAGACCATCACTGCTTAGTGATGTTTACGAGGCATTAGTAGCTGCAATATATATTGATATTGGTTATAAAGTTGCTGAAAAATTTCTTTTTAAACAATATGAAAAGTTAATCTCTAAATATGGTATGGATCAATTTTTAGAATTAAAAGATTCTAAAACTAAATTACAAGAATTAGTGCAAGCAGATCAAAAACGTTCATTAGAATACGTGACTTTAAATGTAGATGGTCCCGCAAATCAACCAACATTTGAGATTGCTGTAAAAATGGATAATACTATATTGGGAATTGGAAAAGGCGGGTCAAAGAAAATTGCAGAACAAGAAGCAGCAAAGGATGCTTTAAGTAAAATGGCAACAATTAAAGGAGAGTAGAAAAGAAAAATGGGATTTTTTAAATCATTAAAAGAAAAAATATTTGGAGCAAAAATTGAGCAACAAGAAAAGTATGTAACTGGTCTTGATAAATCAAGAAATACTTTTTCAAGTAAAATAAATGCAATTTTTGCTAAATATAGGCAAGTTGATGAAAACTATTTTCAGGAGTTAGAGGATTTACTAATATCAAGTGATGTTGGAGCAAATCTTTCTCATGAAATAATTGAAGAAACTAAAAATACTGCCAAGGTCGAAAAAATATTTGACACTGAGAAAATATTTGAATTGATGATTGAAAAAATGTATTCATTTTATAACCACGAATTGACAAAAACAGTTAAAATCAATTATGTAGATAATGATTTAACAATTGTTTTAATTGTTGGTGTAAATGGGAGTGGCAAAACAACTACTATTGCTAAACTTGCTAATTTAGTAAAAAATGAAGGCAAAAAAGTTCTTTTAGTTGCTGGAGATACCTTTAGAGCGGGAGCTGTAATGCAATTAAAGTTATGGGCTGATAGATTAAATATTGAAATTGTAAGCGGGAAAGATAGTAGTGATCCAAGCTCAGTAATTTATGAAGGCATAAAAAAAGCTAAAAATGATAATTATGATATTGTCATTATTGATACAGCCGGTAGATTACAAACAAAAATTAATTTGATGAATGAACTTGATAAAATAAACAGGGTAATAAATAAAGTTGCCAATAAAAATCCCGATGAAACATTTTTAGTATTAGATGCTACTAATGGTCAAAATGGTATTTATCAAGCAGAAGAATTTGCTAAAGTTACTAAATTAACAGGAATTGTTTTAACAAAAATGGATGGTTCTTCTAAAGGTGGAATAGTTTTAGCAATAAAAGATCAATTAGGAGTTCCAGTAAGATATATTGGATTAGGAGAAAAAATAGAAGATTTAATTGAGTTTGATTTAGATCAATACTTAAATGGTCTTGTAAATATTAAGGAGGAATAAAATGAATTCAAGAAGTATTTTTAGATTTATAGCTATTATCTTAGGAATATTTATATTTCAAAAGATGTTGGTGTTTATATTGGCAGAAATTGGGTTATCTGGATTATCTCTTATTATAGTTTTAGAGTTAATAATGGCTTTTTTATTTGCATATATATATTATCCTGCACCTTATCGCAAACAATGTTTTAAAGATCCTTCCTATCATAAAAATGTTGCTATTTTCTTTGGTATATTCATGATTTTACAATTATTATTTTAATGAATATTATTGAAACCGAAAAAATTAATCAATTACTTGACATATATCAAGATTTGTTAACACCATACCAAAGAAAAATAATGACTGATTATTTTCAAGAAGATTTATCTTTAAAAGAAATAGCAGAGAATAATAATATATCAAGAAATGCTGTTTTTTCTTTGATAAAAAGAGTAGAAAAAATAATTAAAAATTATGAAAACAAATTACATTTACTTGAAAAGCAAGAAAAAATAAATAACATTATTGAAAATTGTGGAAATTGCACTAAAGAACAATTAGTAGAAAAGATTAAAAAAATTAACGAATAGGGGTAGATGATAAATGGCTTTTGAAGCATTAGGAGATAAATTACAATCAATATTTAAAAAGATTACTGGTAAAGCTAGATTAAATGAAAACAATATAGATTATATGCTTAAGGAAGTTAGAATTGCTTTACTTGATGCTGATGTTAATATAGATGTAGTTAAAAATTTTATTATAGAGCTTAAAACTAAAATGATTGGTCAGCAGGTTCCAAGTAAATTGAATCCTGCTCAAACAGTGATAAAAATAGTTGCTGAATCAATAACAGAGTTGTTAGGAGGAGCTTCTTCATCTTTGAATTTGCTTTCAAACAAGAAAAACATCATTATGATGGTGGGTCTTCAAGGTGGAGGTAAAACAACAACTACAGCAAAATTAGCGAAACTTCTTATAAAAAAATACGATAAAAACCCATTATTAGTTGCTTGTGATGTTTATCGTCCAGCAGCGATAGATCAACTCGAACAACTAGCAAAAGATAACAACTTTAATTTTTATAGCAACAAAGATACTAATGATGTTATTAAAATTGTTGCAGAGGCTCTAGAATATGCTTTAAGCAATAATTTAGATCCAATAATAATTGATACTGCAGGCAGGCTACATATTGATAATGTTTTAATGGAGGAATTGAAATCACTAAAACAGGTTTACAACCCTCAAGAAGTTTTATTAGTAGTTGATGCTATGGCAGGGCAAGCAGCCTCAATATCAGCGGATGCCTTTAATAAATTATTATCTTTAACAGGAGTTGTAATGACAAAGCTTGATGGTGATGCAAGAGGTGGAGCTGCACTTTCTATTGCTAAAGTAAGTGGTCTTAAGATTAAGTTTTCTGGAGTTGGAGAAAAAATAGATGATTTAGAAGAATTTCATCCAAGCAGAATGGCAGAAAGAATACTTGGGATGGGAGACCTTCAAAGTTTAATTGAAAAAGCTCAAGAAAATGTTGATGAGAAAAAAGCTAAAACCATGATGGGAAGAATGATGTCTGGTAGATTTGATTTAGAAGATTTACTTTATCAAATGGAATCAGCAAACAAAATGGGACCATTAGGTAGTATTGCTAAATTATTGCCTGGAGCTCCAAAACTTTCAGAAGCAGATCAAGTAAGGGCAGAACAAAGAATGAAAAAATCAAAAGCAGTAATCCACTCTATGACTATTGAAGAAAGAAAAAATCCAGATATTATAAGGTCCAGAAGAAAAGAAAGAATTGCTAAAGGAAGTGGCTCAACTGCGACAGATGTTAATAATGTTTTACGTCAATATGAACAAACTCAAAAAATGATGAAGCAGATGTCTTCAATGTTCAAAGGAGGAAAGTTTCCAAAAATATAGTGGTGTTAACCAAAAATACTTGACACATAATTGCTATGTGCTATAATGACTTGGTAAAAGGTTTAGGAGGAACATTAAATGGCTGTAAAAATTAGATTAAAAAGAACAGGACGTCATAAATTAGCTAGTTATCGTATCGTAGTTGCTGATTCTCGTTCGCCAAGAGATGGTAGATTTATCCAAGAAATTGGTGTTTATCAACCACAAAATGAAAATAAAGTAGTTCTTGATAAAGAATTGGCTTTAGAATGGCTAAAAAAAGGCGCCCAACCATCAGATACAGTTCGCAATATTTTATCAGAAAACGGCATAATGAAAGCTTTACACGATTTCAAGAGTTCAAAGTAGGATTTAAAAATGGATGTTGAAAAATTAATCCGTGACATTGTAGATCCATTAGTAGACAATAAAGACGCAATAATGATACGTCAAATGCCTTCTGGTGAAGAAAATGAGATTATTATGCTAGTTATTGGAGAATCTAACGATATTGCAAGACTAATAGGTCGAGGAGGAAGCGTGGCTGATTCTATTCGTAAGGTTGTTGGTGTTGCAGGAAAGTTGAATGATAAAAGAATAAGAATAAAATTTGAATCGTTTGAAAGCGCGAATTTGGAATAAAACACAGCAATGTGTTTTTTTTTAATATTTTTAAAATGATAGTAATTTGATATAATGGGGTGGGGGTTGATTTAATGAAATTAGTAAGTATTGGTAAAATCATAAATGTTAGAGGATTAAAAGGTGAACTCAAAGTAAAAAGTCTTACTGATTTTTCTTCTTTAAGATATAAAAAAGGCAATGAATTATATATTGAAAATGAAGATACAATGGAAAAATATATATATAAGGTAGATGGATATAGTAAATCTGGAGATTTTGATTATGTTCATTTTTTGGAAATAAAAACTATTGAGGAGGCTCAAAAGTTTAAAAATTGTTATATAAAAATTGCTGTTGATAAATTACAACCTTTAAAAGAAAATCAATTTTATTTTTATCAACTAATTGGATTAGAAGTTTTAAGTAGTGAAAATAAACTAGTAGGTAAAGTTAGTGAAATAATGAATAATGGAGCGCATCATATTATTAGAGTTAAAACCCAAAAAGGAAAAGATATATTAATTCCTTTTGTAGAGGCTTTTATTAATAAGGTTGATTTAGAAAACAAGAAAATTATAATAAATAAAATGGAAGGATTATTTGAAAATGAAAATTGATATATTGACACTTTTTCCAGAAATGTTTAATGAATTTTTGAATACCTCAATTATTAAAAGAGCAAGACTTAAAAAAGCAGTTGAAGTTTCCACTCATAACATAAGAGACTTTACAACAGACAAAAACGGGCGAGTTGATGATTATTCTGTTGGTGGAGGAGCGGGTTTGATAATGAAGTGTCAGCCAGTTCTTGATTGTTTAAAAAGTGTAAAACAAGAAAACTCCTATGTAGTTTTACTTTCGCCAAGAGGCACAAAATTTAATCAAAAAATTGCTCACGAATTAGCTTTTAAAGAGCATTTGGTTTTAATATGTGGACATTATGAAGGGGTTGATGAAAGAATTCTTGAAAGTGTAGATTTAGAAATTTCTATTGGTGATTATATATTAACTGGAGGGGAGTTAGCATCAATGGTAGTTGCAGATGCTACTATTCGTTTACTTGAAGGAAGCATTTCTTCATCCTCAATCATTGAAGAGTCTTTTGAAAATGATTTATTAGAATATCCTCAATATGCTTTGCCAAGAGAATATAACGGGAAAAGTATTCCCGATATCTTATTTTCTGGAAATCACATTGCTATTGAAAAATGGCGTTTAAAAGAGAGTTTAAAACTAACTTTACAAAAAAGACCCGATCTTTTATTAAACAAAAAATTATCTAAAAAAGAAATTAAGCTTATTCAGGAGATAGAAAATAATGAAGAAAATCCCAAATGGTTAAAAAATGCTATAGAAAAAGCTGATAAATTTATGAAATAAAAACTAGCAATTTTATTTGCTAGTTTTTTATAATTTTTTTATGTCATTTATCAAGTTATCAACATCTTCTTGTTTAGTTGCCCAAGAAGTGACAAATCTAGTAATTATTCTATTATTGTCAAGTTTTTTCCAAATGCTAAATAAATATTTTTTATCAAGTTCATCATATTGCTTTTTACTTAGAATAGGGAATATTTGATTAGTGTTGCTATTTATAAAAAGTTCTATTTCTTTTTTGATAAAGGCATTTTGAATTGTTTCAGCCATGGTATTTTCATGTTTTCCGATTTCGTAAAATAGATTATTAACAAATAACTCTTTAAACTGAATCCCTAAAAGAAATCCTTTAGCAAGTAATGCTCCTTTTTGTTTCATTATAAAACGGAAATCTTCTTCTAAATCATTGTTATTAATTACCAAAGCCTCTCCAAAAAGAAGACCATGTTTAGTTCCTCCAATATAAAAAGCATCACAATATTTAGCAAAGTCTTTTAAAGTAACATCATTGGATTTTGCGGTTATTGCAGATCCAAGTCTTGCTCCATCTACAAACAAGTATAAATTATTTTTTTGACAATAAGCATATAATTTCTTTAATTCTTTTAGTGTATATAGTGTTCCTATTTCTGTTGAATTTGAAATATAAACCATTTTAGGCATAACCATATGTTCATCTTGGTGATATTTTAAACATTTATCAATTTCTTCAATCTTTACTTTTCCTAGAAAAGCAGGAGTTGTTAATACTTTGTGACCAGTAGCTTCAACAGAACCCGTCTCATGAACGTTTATGTGACCAGATTCACAACAAATTACTGCTTGATGAGGTCTTAAAACACTAGCAATAAAAGTAAGATTTGTTTGAGTTCCTCCAACAAAAAAATGTATTTTACTTGTAGGACAATCAATTTCTTTAAGAATTAAATCTCTTGCTTGTTTACAATAATCGTCACATCCATATCCAATATTAGATTCTAGATTTTTTTCTACTATTTTTTTTAAAATATTTGGATGTGCACCTTCACTATAATCATTATTAAAACTAATCTTCATTTTATTCATCTCCTAGAATGACCTTAATAATTATACATAATTATCTAGAGTATTTGGAAGAGTTTTTTAAAACTGTTTGAAAAATAATATTATGAAGTATAATATATATAATATTAGTAGAACTAATTATGTAGAAAAAACGGAGGTTTTTGTTATGCAAGAGATATCTAATTTTATTAAAACAATTATGGAAAATGATTTGGCTGAAAAAAGAGTTGCAGCAATAGTTACTCGTTTTCCTCCTGAGCCTAATGCCTATTTACATATTGGACATGCTAGGGCTATAATTACAAATTTTGAATTGGCTGCTGCATTTAACGGAAAAACAAATCTTCGTTTTGATGATACAAATCCAGCAAAAGAAGGAGCAGAGTTTGTTGAGGCAATAAAAAAAGACATTGAATGGTTGGGCTATCATCCAAATAATGTTTTTTTTGGATCAAATTATTTTGAAGAAACTTATAATAGAGCTTTAGTTTTAATTAAAAAAGGGCTTGCTTATGTTTGTGACTTATCTCAAGAAGAAATTGCTCAATATCGTGGAACATTAACTGAAGGCGGTAAAGATTCTCCATATAGAAATCGTTCAGTAGCAGAAAATTTAGATTTATTTGAAAGAATGAGAAAAGGTGAATTTAAAGATGGTGAAAAAGTTTTGCGTGCCAAAATTGATATGCAAAGTCCTAATATTAATATGAGAGATCCTGTTATATATAGGATACTTCATGTTTCTCACCACAATACTAAAGATAAATGGTGCATATATCCAATGTATGATTTTGCTCATCCATTGCAAGATGCAATAGAGGGAGTGACACATTCACTATGTTCAATAGAATTTGAAAATCATCGCCCACTATACGATTGGTTTGTAAAAGAATGTGAAATGCCTCATGTTCCCCATCAAATAGAATTTGGAAGACTAAATATAACCCACACGATAATGTCGAAAAGATACTTAAAAGAATTAGTAGAGTCACAAAAGGTTGAGGGGTATGATGACCCAAGACTTCCTACTTTGCATGGTATTCGTAGAAGAGGTTATACCCCTAGTGCTATTAGAGAATTTATTTTAGATACTGGTCTTTCAAGAACCAATTCAACAACTCCATATGAAAAGTTAGATTACTTTTTAAGAGAGGATTTGAAATTAAAAGTAGATAGACCGTTTGCAGTTATTAATCCCTTAAAAGTAGTAATAACTAATTATCCAGAAGGCAAAGTTGAATATTTGGATGCTCCTAATAATCAAGAAAATGAAGGTTTAGGACAAAGAAAAATTAGTTTTTCGCGCAATTTATATATTGAAAAAGAAGATTTTATAGAAGAAATGCCAAATAGAAAATGGAAAAGATTAGCAAAAGATGTTGAAGTAAGATTAATGTATGCTTATTTTGTAAAATGCAATGAAGTAATAAAAGATGATGAAGGTAATATCATTGAAATCCATTGCACTTATGATCCAGAAACAAAATCAGGAAGTGGTTTTGATAAAAGAAAACCAAATGGTAACATTCACTTTGTTGATGCCTCTTCATCATTAAAGGCAAAATTCAATTTATTTGAACCCCTATTACTTGAAGAAACCCCAGAAAATAAAGATAAATCTTTCATGGAAAGGTTTAATGCTAATTCTTGGAAAGTGATGGATGGATATGTTGAAAATTATTTTAAAGATGCTAAGCCTTTAAATAGGTATCAATTCCCTAGAATAGGCTATTTCTGTGTTGATAAAAAATCATCATTGGATAATCTAGTGTTTAATAGAATATGCGAATTAAAATCAACAATTACTTTTTAATAAATAGTTGCTATAATTGGAACATTATGTTAAAATCATCTCGCACGTATTTTCGTGCTGCAGGTGATCCGCTAAGTTAGTCACGACTTATGAACACTTTAAGAAAAGGAGTGTGAAATACATGAACATGAAATTAGTTGAACAAGTAACATCTAGTCAATTAAGAAAAGATATTCCTAGTTTTAGAGCTGGAGATACAGTGAAAGTTCACGTACGTATTGTTGAGGGTGCAAAAGAAAGAATCCAAGTTTTCCAAGGTGTTGTTATATCACGCAAAGGATCTGGTATTTCTGAGTCATTTACCGTAAGAAAGATTTCTTCTTCAATCGGAGTTGAAAGAAACTTCCCAGTACATTCACCAATAGTTGCTAAAATTGAAGTAATTAAACATGGTGTTGTTCGTAGAAATAAGTTGTATTATTTGCGCGATCGTTCTGGAAAATCTGCTCGAATCAAGGAAAAACGTCGAGTATCAGTAGAAGCAGAAACAAAAGAGTAATTAGGTGACATCAAAAGAGCTTTAGGGCTCTTTTTATTTTAATAATTATTGAAATATGCTAGTATATTAGTACATAAAGGGGATGAACCAATGTATGCAAAACAAAATTTTTAAGATTCTAACTATCTTGATTTTTGTTGTTTTAATTAGTTTTTTATCTTCTTACTTAATTTCAGATTTTCTTTTAGGTTCATTTAGTGTTATTGGATCTTCTATGGAGCCAACCCTTTATCAAGAAGATCAAGGAATAAAAGATATATTTATTTATAAAAAAGTTGGTGTGAAAAGATTTGATATAGTTATTGCTGATTTATATGATGAACATATAATTAAAAGAGTAATAGGGCTTCCTGGTGAGGAAATCCGTTATATAGGGAATGATTTATATGTCAATGGTCAAAAAGTGGAAGAGAGCTTTATTACAAGCGATAACAAAAATAACACCTGTTATTCAAATTTTAAGGTTTGTAGTGAGGGAATTACCCTTCTTGATGATGAATATTTTTTAGTTGGTGATAATCGTTTAGAATCTTTTGACTCTAGAATGTTTATTGAGCAAGTTCATGTTAGAAAAGAAGATATTATTGGAAAAGCTATTGTTGCTTTTCGCAAACAAGACTCTATTTGGAAAAGAGTTATTTGGTTATAAAGGAGACATTTATGAAACAATTTCAGTGGTTTCCAGGGCACATGACAAAAGCTCTAAAGGAAATTCAAGATAAAATTAAGGTAATTGATATTGTTTTAGAATTAGTAGATTCTAGAGCTCCTTTGGCGAGCGAAAATCCAGAATTACAAAAGATAATTGCTAATAAGCCAAGAATCCGCATTTTAACAAAAAAAGATCTTGCAAATGACAAATTAAGTGATGAGTGGAAAAAGTATTTTGAACAAAATGGAATACCTACTTTATGTTTAGATTTAAATAATAACAGTTTAAGTGTTATTAATGATTTAGCACGGAAATTATTAAAAGACAAGTTTGAAAAAGAGCAAAATAAAGGATTAAAATCACGAGCTGTTAGATATCTAATTGCTGGTATACCAAATGTTGGTAAATCAACATTAATTAATAGATTATGTAAAAAGAAAGTAACAATCGCGGAAAATAGGCCAGGTGTTACCAAAGCACAGCAATGGATAAAAATAAATAAGCAAATGGAACTTCTTGATACGCCAGGCGTTTTATGGCCAAACTTTGAAGATAAAAGAGTAGGTGTTAAATTGGCGCTTATAGGCACTATAAAAAGCAGTATTTTACCTATGGATATCTTATTTAGTGAATTGGTGGAGTTTTTAAATAAAAATTATAAGGGTTTGTTATCAAGATATTATGATATTGAGGATATAAACATTGTTGATGAAAAATCAATTGAGAAAATAATTGTCGCTATTGGAATTAAAAGAGGTTATTTATTAGGAGAAGGTAAGGTAGATGAGACTAGAGTAATAACCACAATTATTAAAGATTTTCAAAACGGGAAGCTTGGGAGAATTTCTTTAGAAAGAGTAGGCGAATAGAGGTGGCAAATCGTGAATATGAGACTCAATTAATGAATTTAGGTTGTACAACTATTGTTGGTACTGATGAGGCAGGAAGAGGTCCTATTGCCGGTCCACTTGTTGTAGCTGCTGTTGTTCTTCCAAATGATTATGTTAATGTTTCAATAAATGATTCAAAAAAACTAACAGATAAAAAAAGAAGAGAATTATATAGTGAAATAATAAAAGTAGCATTAGATTATAGTGTTGTAATTGTTTCTTTAGAAGATATAGATAGGTTAAACATATATATGGCATCAAAAGAAGGAATGATTAGAGCAATAAATAATCTTAAAATAAATTATGATGGTATTCTTACAGATGCCATGCCAATAAAAGGTTATAATTGCCCAATTTTGCCTCTTATAAAAGGTGATGAAAAATCTATTTCAATTGCAGCAGCTTCTATTTTAGCAAAAGTTACAAGAGATAATATAATGCTGGAATTGGATAAAAAATATCCTTTGTATGATTTTAAAAACAATAAAGGCTATGCAACTAAAAATCACATTAAGGCGCTTGAAAAATATGGCGTTTGTGAAGAGCATCGCAAAACTTTTGAACCTATTTTTTCCATTATTAAACCGAAGCTTGATTTGACTTAATTGATACTATCATGAAACCATAAAGATGATTATTGATAATATAATAAAGCAAAAAGGAGAACAAACATGGATGATATTTTGCTTTATTTTTCTTATATTTTTAATGGTGATTGGTTAAAAATATATGATAGTATTAAAAATAAAATGCCTGTAGATTATAAAAAATTAGAAGATATTAAGAAAAGTATTAAATCAAAATATGTCACGATTTTATCTAGTGATTATCCAGAAGAATTAAAGTTGATAGATTGTCCACCATATGTTATTTATTATCAGGGAAACTATGATTTATTAAAAACCATTAATAAAATATCTGTAATAGGATCTAGAGAAAATACTTCTTATGGAGAGAAAATGACCAATATTCTTGTTAGTGATTTAGTTGCCAAGGGTTATGTTATTGTAAGTGGAAGTGCTAAAGGTATTGATAGTATTGCTCATCAAAAAGCTTTGGCTTTAAACGGAGGGACTATTGCGATTGTTGCTCAAGGAATAGATGTTGTCTATCCAAAAGAAAATAAGACATTATATGATAGTATAGTGCGTAATGGTCTAATAATAAGTGAATATCCAGATGGTTCAAAACCAATAAAAAGTAATTTCCCTTATCGTAATAGACTTATTGCTGCATTATGTAAAGGGATATTAGTAGTAGAATCCAAAATAAAAAGTGGAACAATGATAACGGTTAGATATGGATTAAGTTATAACAAAGAAGTTTTTTGTGTTCCAAATGTTGCCAATGTTGACTCTGGATGCAATCTTTTAATTAAGCAAGGAGCAAAGTTAACAGAAAAAGTTTCTGATATTCTTGAAGAATTTTTATAAAAAGATATATTATATGAATAATATATAATAAGAAAAACAAAAAAAGTATTTGACAAAGTCTTAATAATATATAATATTTAGATTTTGTAAGGGGGAATTAGATTGAAATTAGTTATTGTTGAATCACCAACCAAAGTAAAAACAATATCAAAATATCTTGGAAAAGATTACAAGGTCATGGCTTCTTATGGTCATATTCGTGATTTGGCTATTTCAGGAAAAGATAATTTAGGTGTTGATATAGAAAATAATTATACCCCTGTTTATGAAGTTTATCCTAGAAGTAAATCGACTATAACAAAACTAAAAAATGCTTTTGAAAAAAGTGATGAAGTACTTCTTGCGACTGACCCAGATAGAGAAGGAGAAGCAATTTCTTGGCATTTAGCCATGACTTTGAATCTTGATATAGATACAACTCCTAGATTGGATTTTAATGAAATAACTCCATTTGGCATTAAAAATGCGCTTGAAAATCAAAGAATTATTGATATGGATTTAGTTCATTCTCAAGAAACAAGAAGAATAATTGATAGGATACTAGGATTTAAATTATCGTCATTGCTTCAAAGCAAGATAAAATCTAAATCAGCAGGTAGAGTTCAATCAGCTGTTTTGAAATTGATATGCGATAAAGAAAAAGAAATAAGTGAATTTATTCCTAAGGAATATTGGAATATATATGCAATTTTAGATGATGACAAAATAAAAGCAAAACTTATAAAAGTTGATGGTGAATTACCAAAAATAAATAATGAGCAAGAAGCTCTTGATATAATTAAAAGAATTGGTGATAAACTTGTAGTTGTCGAAAGAAAAACTGAAGAAAAAGAGTATTACGCACGACCACCATTTACCACATCTTCTTTACAACAAGAGGCTTTTAATCATTTGGGTTTTTCTGCTAAAAAAACTATGAAAATTGCTCAAGAATTATATGAGGGTGTGGATACTGGCAAAGGTTATCAAGGAATAATTACCTATATGAGAACAGATTCTTACAGATTGTCGCCTATTTTTATTAATTCGGCTAAAAAACAAATTGAAGAATTATATGGGGCTAATTATGTGGGTAAAGCATATTCACATAAAAGTGATGAAAAGATTCAAGATGCTCATGAAGGTATTAGACCAACAAATGCTGGAATAACTCCAAAATCCATTAAAGATAAATTAAGTAAAGATCAATACAAATTATATGGTCTTATATATGCAAGAGCTCTTGCTTCAATGATGAAACCAAGAGTCCAAGAAAATACAACTTATTTACTAGAAAGCAATAATTTATTTTTTGAATTAAGTGGAGTAAAAATAAAATTTAAGGGTTATTCAAAATTGTACAGTGCATTTGAAAAAAGCATTGAAGAAAAGGTATATCCTTATAACGAAAAAGAAATTTTAGAAATTAAGAGTATTGAAAAAGAACAAAAATTTACAACACCACCAAGTCGATTTAGCGAAGCAAGACTTGTAAAAACGATGGAAGAGTTGGGTATTGGTAGACCAAGTACATATGCTTCAACAATTGACATATTGCTTAATAGGGGCTACATCTCTGAGAAAAAAGGGTATATTACTCCAACTAAGCAAGGTATGTTAACAAGTGATAAATTAAGCGAGTTTTTTACAAAAATTGTTGATGCAAAATATACTGCAGAACTTGAAAAACAATTAGATGAAGTAGCAATAGGAAAGATAAAAGAGCTCGATGTTTTAAAAGACTTTGATTCTGAATTTCAAAATCAGTTGGATTATGCAATATTAAATATGCAGGAAGTCGAAGCAACTAAAACTGGTGAAAATTGTCCTGTGTGTGGAAAGCCATTGATTGAAAAAAGAGGAAAATTTGGAGACTTTATTGGTTGCAGTGGATATCCAGATTGTACTTTTATTAAAAAGATAGAAAAAGAAATTCCTGAAAATGCAAAAGTTTGTCCAAAGTGTGGTCAAGGAAAGTTGGTTGTGCGAAAAGGTAAATATGGAACATTCTTGGCATGCAATCGCTATCCAGAATGTGATTATAAGGAGAGTTTTAAGAAAAAGTCGTTTTATAGCAAGAAAAAATAATGGTTATGCCATTATTTTTTATAAAATCTATATATTTATTTTCTTTTATTTCGTATAATATTTGTAAAGAACAGTGGAGGTATTTATGAAAAGAGCACTTGTTTTTAGTGGAGGCGGAGCAAGAGGTGCGTACGAACTTGGGGTTTGGAAAGCACTAAATGAACTTAATATTCATTTTGATATTGTAACTGGAACATCAGTTGGAGCATTAAATGGGGCTATGTTTGCTATTGGAAATTATGATTTAGCTGAAAAATTATGGCTTAATCTTGAACCAAATCAAGTAATTAAAACCGAGGAAAAAGACCCTAAAATAGTTTACGCAAAATTTTTGAAGGAAGCAGCAACTGGTGGGGCAAATACAGAACCACTTGAAAATCTTTTGAAATTAGCTGTTGATGAGAATGCTGTTAGAAATTCAAAAATAAAATATGGATTAGCTACTTGTACATTTCCTATTTTAAAACCACAATTTTTAACTATAGATAATATACCTAAAGGGCAATTAATTGATTATCTTGTGGCGTCAGCTACTGCTTATCCAACATTTAGACCTAAAACAATAGGTGAAAGTAAGTTTATTGATGGAGGATTTTATGACAATTTACCAATAAATATGGCAATAGATATGGGTGCAGATGAGATTATCGCAGTAAACCTTCAAGCTATAGGCATATATAGGAAAGTTAAAACTTCAAACATAGATATTGAAACAATAATGCCAAGTAGAGAACTTGGGAGTTTTTTAATGTTTGATAAAAATCTTGTTAAAATTAATAGTCAAATTGGTTATCAAGATACGATGAAGTTTTTTGAGCAAATGGATGGCGAATATTTCAGTTTTTATAAAGATGAAATAATAAATAATGGCAAAGAGTTTGCGGTAAATTTTAGAAAATTAATTGCAAAAATTTTTGATGTTAAGGCAAATTGGTTAGTTATTGATTTTGCCAAGATGTTTTCTTCTAAAAGAGTTTTTAAAAAATTCAAAAGTATGCATCAAAGAGGGTATTCAAATTCAATAAGTAAATTAATTCAAGGTATTGATGCTTGTGGAAAAACATTTGAAATGGATGGATTAAAAATATATCATTTGCAGGAGTTTAATCAAATTATTATTGAAAAAGTTAATTTAATAAAAGAAAATAATTATGATTTTTTAAAACATGCGGATGTTACTTTCGATCCTCTTGATTTAGAAAGATTTGCAAGAACAGATAAAAAATTATTAGCAATTTACATACTAAGAAAAATTGAATTATTTGAAGAAGGTAAGGTTTCTGGTCTTGAAATATACTCATTATTTTCTTTGTACTCAAATGTCGCTTTATCAGCTCTTTATCTAAGGGTTGTATTAAAATGTAATAAGAATCAAAATTGTTTTCCTGGAGGAATTCAATATAATGGATAAAAAAGTTGTAATAGTTGGGGCAGGTCTTGCGGGAGCAGAAGCGGCATATCAGGTTGCAAAAAGAGGAATTAATGTAAAATTATATGAAATGAGACCTAGCAAAAAGGCCATTGCTCACCACACTGATTTATTTGCTGAATTAGTTTGTTCTAATTCTTTAAAAAGTAAGGCTATTGATAATGCTGCTGGTCTTTTGAAAAAAGAAATGACATCTCTTGATAGTCTAATTATGAAGATGGCATATGAATGCGAGGTTCCAGCGGGACAAGCACTTGCTGTCGATCGTGAAGCATTTGCAAAGAAAATTACTGATGTTCTTAAAAAAAATGAGTTTGTTGAAATAATTCATGAAGAATTTAAAGAAATAAATTTAAATGATGTTACGATAATTGCGAGTGGGCCTTTAACCTCTGATGATTTATCAAATTCTATAAAAAAGATTTTGGGTGAAGATTATTTTTATTTTTATGATGCTGCCTCTCCTCTTGTTTATAAAGAAACCATCGGAAATGTAGCATATAAAAAATCACGTTATAACAAAGGTGGCGATGATTATATTAATTTGCCTTTTACTAGAGAGCAATTTTTTGCCTTTTACAATGAATTGATAGTTGCTGAAAAGGTAGAATTAAAAAAATTTGAGAAAATGATTAATTTTGAAGCTTGTTTGCCAATTGAAGAAATTGCAAGAAGAGGTTATAAGACACTTCTTTTTGGTCCTTTAAAGCCAGTTGGCTTAGAAATGGGAAATGGCAATAAACCTTTTGCCGTTGCTCAATTACGTCAAGATAATCAAAGTGATACTTTATACAATATTGTGGGATTTCAAACAAATTTAACATTCAAAGAACAAAAAAGAATTTTTTCAATGATTCCAGGATTAGATAGTGCAAAATTTGCTAGATATGGAGTAATGCATAGGAACACATTTATAAATTCACCAAAATGCTTGTATTCTTCGTTAATAACAAAAAAGAATCAAAATTTACTTTTTGCAGGTCAGATTACAGGGGTTGAAGGATATATTGAATCAGCAGCTACTGGTATTATTGCAGCCATAAATGCAGTTAAAATAATAGAAGGGAAAAAAATAGTAAAACTTCCTAAAACGACAATGATTGGTGCTTTGCTTGACTATTTAGAAAATGGTAATCCTTACAATTTCCAGCCAATGAATGCAAACTATGGAGTTTTAGCAAGTCCTATTAAAGATAAACAAGAAATTGCAAATATTGCTTTAAATGCAATAAAAAAGTGGAGTGAAGAAAATGCTTGATCATCAAAATGAATTTTTTGAATACCTATTATATGAAAGACATAACTCGCTTTTGACAATTAAAGCATATAAAAATGATATCTTAGAGTTTTCAAAATTTCTTTCCAAAGAAAAAGATGCTTACAATATAAGTGATATTGACAAGAAAGATGTTTATTACTTTGTTGCAAATTTGTTAGCTAAAAACAATAAAAGAAGGACAATCGCTAGAAAAGTTTCAAGTTTAAGGAATTTTTACAAGTTTTTATTAAAAAATGAATTTGTATTATTTAATCCATTTAAGGATATAGAAACTCAAAAATATGAAAAAGCATTACCTAGTTTTTTACCAATAGAGCAGATAAAAGAGTTAATTAATATTGATATATCGACAAATGGTTCAATAAATCAAAGAAATCAAGCAATAATTCATTTGCTTTATTCTTGTGGTTTAAGAGTAAGTGAATTAGTCAATTTACATATTGGTGATATTAATGAAGTACAAAGAACTTTGTTTATTAAAGGTAAAGGTAACAAAGAAAGATTATGTGTGATAAATGATTTTTCACTTAATTTTATAAAAAAATATATAAACGAAGGAAGAGAAGAGCTTGTTAAAAAGAATGACTCAATAAATGATAATGTAATTGTTAATACTAAAGGAAAACCAATAACCTCAAGAGGTATTGAAATGATTGTGAAAAAGATGGGATATATGATGAAACAACCAAAAGATATATATCCTCATATGCTTAGGCATTCATTTGCTACTCATCTTATGGATAATGGTATGGATATAAGAAGTGTCCAAGTGCTTTTAGGGCACGAAAGTCTTAGCGCGACACAAGTCTACACTCATGTAACAAGTAAGCAATTAAAAAAAGTTTATGATAACACTCACCCTCGTGCAAAAAAACACTCTTAATGGAGCACATTATCTTGAAATAAAGCACATATTATGCTAAAATTAATGAGCTGCAAAAATGTAGCAAATACACACATTATGAATTTTTTTCACTAGTGCCTGCTAAAAAGATAGCTAAAAGGCGTGAAAATTTCGAAGTAATGGAGGATAAAAAAACAAAAAGGAGAAAATTATGGCAGAAGAAATGAAAGATTTAATTCCAAGTGAACAAGAACCAGTAATTACAATGAAAAAATTACTTGAAGCAGGTGTTCACTTTGGACATCAAACAAGACGCTGGAATCCAAAGATGAAAAAATACATCTATACAGCAAGAAATGGGATTTATATTATTGATTTATCAAAGTCAATTAATATGATTGAGACAGCTTATAAAGCTTTAAAAGAAATCATTGATAACAATGGTAAATTGCTTTTTGTTGGTACAAAAAAACAATGTCAAGATTTAGTTAAAGAAGAAGCTTTAAGATCAGGGTCTTTTTATGTAACTCAACGTTGGCTTGGAGGTACATTAACTAATTTTAAAACAATACAAAGACGTATAAAATATTTAAAAGATATTGAAAAAATGGAAGAAAATGGAACATTTGATATTCTTCCTAAAAAAGAAGTTGCAAATTATCGTAAAGAAGCAGAAAAATTAAAGAAAGTGCTTGGAGGCATTAAGGAAATGCGTAGACTTCCAAATGCTTTGTTTGTAATAGATCCACGTTTGGAACTAAATGCAGTTCATGAGGCAAGAAAACTTCACATTCCTGTATTTGGTATAGTAGATACAAATTCAGATCCAGATTTAGTAGATTATGTCATTCCAGGTAATGATGATGCTACAAAATCTGTAAAATTAATTCTTTCAGTTATGGCAGATGCTGTTGTTGAATCAAAAGGTGGACAAACAATAGTTGCTTATACTAAAGATGAAGGCGAAGAAGTCTCAATGAATGATGTTATTTTAAATGCTGATAAAGTTGAAGAAGCAAAACAAATTGCAAGACAAAATGCTATTGCAGCTCGTCGTGCTCAACAAAATAGCAGAGGAAAATATCGTGATTCAAGACGTCCTAACAATTTTAGACAAGAACGCCGTCCAGTTGTTCAAACTGTAGAAAAAGTAGAGGAAAATAAAGCAGGAACTACAAGTCCTGAAAAAGAAAATAAAGAATAATAAGGGGGAGAAATTAATATGGCCGTTACAGCAGAGTTAATAAAAACTTTAAGAGAGCGCACTGGTGCTGGAATGATGGATTGTAAAAAAGCATTAGATGCTTCAAATGGGGATATTGAAGCAGCCATCGATTGGTTAAGAGAAAAAGGAATAGCTAAAGCAGCAAAAAAAGAAGGAAGAATTGCTGCTGAAGGATTAACAGCTATTGCCGTTAAAGATAATAAAGCTTCTATGGTTGAAGTAAATGTTGAAACAGACTTTGCTTCTAAAAATGAGAAGTTTCAAAAACTTGTAATTGATATTGCAAATACTGTTGTAGAGAATGGTTCTAAGGATTTAGAATCATCATTAAAAGCAAAAATTGATAAAATTACTGTTGAAGATGCAATAGTTCAAGCAGTTTCAGTAATAGGAGAAAAAATTACTTTAAGAAGAGTAGTTACTTTAGAGAAAACTAGCCAAGATGTTTTTGGAACATATGTTCACATGGGTGGTAGGATAGGAGTCATTGTTACATTAAAAGGTGTAAATGATGAAAGTGTAGCAAAAGATGTTGCCATGCATATTGCTGCAAGTGCACCGCAATATTTAAGTAAACAAGATGTAGATCAAGATTATATTGATAAGGAAACACATATTCAATTAGAGGCAGCAAAAGTTGATCCAAAATTACAAGGTAAACCAGAAGAAGCATTAAAGAATATTGTCAAAGGAAAAGTCGATAAATCTTTAAGAGAAATTTGTTTGAGTGAGCAACCATTTGTTAAAGATCCGAGTGTTAATGTCGCTCAATTTGTCAAAAACCACGGTGGCGAAATTGTAGAGTTTGTTCGCTTTAAAGTTGGAGAAGGAATTGAGAAAAAAGAAGATAATTTTGCGGAAGAAGTAATGAATCAAGTTCGTAAATAAGTTAAATACACTAAGGTGACACTCATTTTTGGGTGTCACTTTTAAAAAGGAGGATAGTCTATGGCTAAATACAAGCGAATACTACTTAAAATTAGTGGAGAGGCTTTAGCAGGTAATGGAAAAGATGGAATTTTCGATGCGAATCTTTTGAGAAATTTTGCTCAAGAGATAAAGGCTGTCCGTGATTTAGGAGTTGATGTAGCGATTGTTGTAGGAGCAGGTAATATTTGGAGGGGTAAGACTGGAGATAAATTAGGATTAGGTAGAGTTAATTCTGATTACATGGGTATGCTTGCTACAGTTATGAATTCCATAGCTTTGCAAGATATTCTCGAACAAAATGGGGTTGAAACAAGAGTTCAAACAGCATTAACAATAAATAAGGTTGCAGAACCATACATTAGGCGAAGAGCTTTACGTCATTTTGAAAAAGGTCGAGTCGTAATATTTGGAGCTGGAACAGGTAATCCTTTCTTTTCAACAGATACTTGTGCAGCGCTTCGCGCAGCAGAAATTGATGCCGATGCTGTTTTGATGGCAAAAAATGGTGTTGATGGCATATACTCTGCAGATCCTAAAATTGATCCTAATGCTATAAAATATGAAAAAATGACTTATTTAGAAATAATAAATCAAAAATTGAAGGTAATGGATAGTACAGCAGTATCACTATGTATGGATAACAACATTGAAATTGTTGTATTTAATATGGCTAATATGCATAATATTGTTAAAGTAATTAAAGGCGAAAAAATTGGAACACATATAACAAAGGAGGAATAATTATGTCACAAGAATTAACAAAATCTACAAGAGAAAGCATGCAAAAAACACTTGATGCATATGCAAAAGAAATATCTACTATTAAAACAGGAAGAGCCAATTCTTCAATTTTGGATTTGATAAGAGTTGAATATTATGGCTTTCCAACGCCATTAATTGAAATTGCAACTATTTCTACTCCAGAGCCAAGAGTAATTATGATAAAACCATATGAAAAAGAAAGCTTGAGTATGATTTCTAAAGCCATTCAACAATCAAATTTAGGTCTTGTACCAAATAGTGATGGTTCAGTTATTCGTTTAAATATTCCACCACTAACAGAAGAAAGAAGAAAAGAATTTGTTAAATTATTAGGGAAACTTTCAGAAGAGGCTAAGGTTGCTATTCGTAATATTCGTAGACGTTTAAATGAGACAATTAAAAAAGATAAGTCAATTCCAGAAGATCAAGCAAAAAGAGATGAAAATGAAATTCAAAAAGTAACAGATGAATTTATTAAAAAAATTGAAACTTTACAAAGTTCTAAAGAAAAAGAGATAACGACAATATAGTTAAACTTTTTTGTAAGGAAGGGGATATTAATGTCTTTTAAAAAGTTAGAAAATGATTTAAAAGAATTTAATATTCCCTTAAATCATTTAGGGATAATAATGGATGGCAATGGAAGATGGGCAACTAAAAGAAATCTTCCAAGAAGTGCAGGACATAGACAAGGTGCACTTAAAATAAAAGATGTAATAGGTTATGCCCTAAAGTATAAAATTTCGGAAATAACTCTTTATACTTTTTCTACAGAAAACTGGAAAAGAAGCAAAAGTGAAGTAAGTTTTATTTTTAGTTTAGTTTCTGATTTGTTTGAAGGGTATATAGATGAATTGATAGATAAAAAAATAAAAGTTAACATAGTAGGTGCACAAAATAATGTTCCTACTAAAGTATGGAATTCATTAAAAAAAGCTGAATTTCTTTCTAAAAATGGAGATCAACTTAAAGTTAACATTGCTTTTAATTATGGGGGTCAAGAGGATATTTTGTATTCTATTAAAAGTATTGCAAATAAAATAATAAATGGAGAAATTATTCCTGAAAATATTGATTTAAAACTTATTCAGGATAATTTAATTTCAAAGGATGTTGAGCCAATAGATTTGTTAATAAGAACAAGTGGAGAACAGCGGATATCTAATTTCATGCCATGGCAAATAAGTTATAGTGAAATATATTTTATGAAAGTTTTATGGCCAGATTTTAGTGAGGATGATTTTATTGAGGCACTTGAAGAATATAAAAGACGCAATAGGCGTTTTGGAGGAATATAAGCATGAAAGTAAGAACAATTACAGCATTAGTTATTATTGCAATTGTTGTACCATTAACTTATCTTGGTGGTTGGTATAGTGTATTACTCATGGCATTATTTATTGGTGGAGGGGTATATGAATTAATGAATGTGCGCACTGAAAAAGAATGGCCAAAATATTTTAGAATTGTTAACTATGTTTTTGCTTTTGCCATGTTATTTTGGGGATTCATTATTCATTTTGTAAATACTGGGATAATAGAAATACCTCCAAATTTTTTGGTTCATATTAATACCGTATTTATTTGTATGTATTTAGCAGTTTTACTATCTTTTGAGGTTACACATCATACAATAAGTATTATGGATGTATTTTATATATTTACGATAACATTATTATTAGTTGTTGCTGGTCAAGCATTTTTCTTTATTAGGAATACTTTGGGTATTTTAACAATAATTTATGTATTACTAGTCACTTATTCAAATGACACTTTCGCTTTGCTAATAGGAACAAAATGGGGAAAACATAAATTAGCTCCAGTAATTTCACCAAAAAAGACATGGGAAGGTGCAATTGGCGGAGCAATAGGAGCCACAATTATTGGAACATCATATTATTTGATTTTTCCATTATTTGCGAGTGCACTAAATATTTTTTATGCTTTAATGATGAGTTTTGTTTTGGCAATAGGTGCTATTTTTGGAGATTTAATCTTTTCATCCATAAAAAGATTCTTTAAAATAAAAGACTTTGGCGCAATATTTCCTGGGCATGGAGGAATATTAGATAGAGTTGATAGTTTACTATTTAACTTGATGGTATTTATTTCTTTTTATGCTTTAATTACTGGAGGTATGTTCATATGATTAGTCTTACTATATTAGGAGTTAGTGGCTCTATTGGCCAACAAAGTGTAAAAGTAATTAAAGATAATATTCAAGAGTTTTCTCTTATTGGAGTTTCCGTTAATACTAATGGTGAATATTTAAATCAACTTTTAGAAGAATTTAAAACTATCAAATATGTTTGTATTGGTGTAAAAATGGATTTGAATTATTATAAAAATAAATATAAAAAAATTATGTTTTTTCAAGGCGACGAAGGCTTAAAAGAGTTATGTAAAATAAAAGAAAATGATTTAATTGTTAATGCTCTTGTAGGATTTGTTGGGTTAAGGCCAACAATTGAAGCAATAAAAAATGGGATTGACTTAGCTTTAGCAAATAAAGAGTCATTAGTGGTGGCAGGAGACTTAATAAATAAGCTTCTTGTAGAAAATGATGTAGAGATTTTTCCTATTGATTCAGAACATAGTGCAATATATCAATGTTTAAAAGGAGAGCACTATCAAGAAGTTAGAAGATTAGTTATAACTTCAAGTGGAGGAGCATTTAGGGATAAGACATTAGAAGAATTGGAAAATGTAACCGTTGAAGAAGCTTTAAAACATCCAAACTGGAAAATGGGTTCAAAAATAACTATTGATTGTGCAACGATGGTTAACAAGGGTTTAGAAGTGATTGAAGCGCATCATTTATTTAATTTTGATTACAATAAAATAGATGTTGTTATGCATTTAGAAAGTGTAGTTCATTCAATGGTTGAATTTAATGATGGTGGATTTAAAGCTCAAATTGGGATGCCAAATATGGAGATACCTATTTTATTTGCTTTAAGTAAAGGCCACCATTTACCAAAATACGATGCAAATTTGATGCTTAATAAACCTTTCTCTTTGAATTTTAGACCAATAGATTTTAAAAAATATGAAGCTTTATTGTTGGCATATGAAGTTGGTAAATTAGGTGGTAGTTATCCAATAGTTTATAATGCTGCAAATGAAGTGGCAGTTGAAGAATTTTTAAATAGGAAAATTAGTTTTTTATCAATTGTTAAAGTAATAAAAGAATGTATTAAAATACATGAAAAAGTAAATATATTTTCTTTAGAAGATATTATTAAAGTAGATAAAAGTACAAGGATTTTAGCTTATAAGATATGTAATAATATTATGGGAGGTAGAGTTTAGTGACATTAATTTGGTTTATATTAGGGTTATCAGTATTGATATTTATTCATGAACTAGGACATTTTACTTTTGCTAAACTTTTTGGCGTTTATGTTTATGAGTTTTCTATGTTTATGGGACCCAAACTTCTTCAATATAAAGGAAAAGAAACAAAATATACATTAAGATTATTGCCAATTGGAGGCTATTGTTCAATGGCAGGAGAACAAGATCAACAATCTCAAAGAAATGATGAAGAGATTGACAAAAATAAGATAGATGTTCCATTTGAAAGGACAATAAATGGTGTTTCTTGGTGGAAGAAGTTTGTAATTCTTGCTGCTGGCGCAACATTTAATATAATTCTTTGTTTTTTCTTGCTTGTAATTGTTTATGCTGGAAGTGGAGTTGCTAATACTAATCCAAATATAAGAGTTGTTGAAGATTCAATTCTTGAGCAAGCGGGTTTACAAACTGGAGATTTTGTAACATCAATAACAGGAAAACTTAGCGATGGAACAGAATACACACTTAATAATATTACTGATTTTTCACAAATTAGTGAGGTTATTGATAAAACAAATCCTAATCCAGATGAAATAAATGCAGTAGGAATGACACAATGCTTGGATTTTGAAGTCTTGCGTGATGGTGAAGCACTTTCTTATAATAATGTATGTCGAACATTTACAACTTTTGAAGTTTCTCAAGGTAGCGATGGACTGGTAATATCAAAAATGGAGCCTATTTTTGGACTAGGACAGACAACAAGAGATGCGACTTTTAATGAAGTTATAACTAATGCTTGGAGTACTGAAAAGCAAATGGCTACACTGATATTTGATGCTCTAGGTACTTTGTTTACCAAAGACGGGTTAAATAATGTTTCTGGACCAGTTGGTATGTATGAATCAGCGGTATCATTTGCAAAAGATGGATTTTTATCGTTTTTATTATTTCTTGCAATGATAAGTGTAAATTTAGGAATAATTAATTTATTACCACTTCCAGCTTTAGATGGAGGAAGACTTCTTGTAATGATAATTGAAAAAATTTCAAGAAGAAAATTAAACTCTAAAATCGAGGCTATTATAAATGCCGTTGGCTTTATATTTTTAATAGGGTTTATAATATTAATAACAATCAAAGATATATTCTTTTAGTAATAGAAAACCTTCCAAAAAAGGAGTGGTAAGATGCAAGTTGAGATGGGGAAGTTTTTAAATTCTATTAATAGCGATGAAGAGGTTTTGAATGCCTTTTCTAATGCAAAATTAATAGAAGCTAAGATTAATAATAAAGCAGAGAAATTTAAGATACTTATAGAAATTCCTGAAATTTTAGATATAAAAATTTATCAAAAATTTAATGATAGTTTAAAAAAGTTTCCATACAAGTGTAATGTTACTTTTAAAGTTGCTAATCATGATAGTATAAATGAAGTAGCCGTTAATGTTTATTATAAACAATTTATTAATGAGCATTTACAAGGATTACCAATATTTGAGGCTTTAATAAAATTAAAACCAATTTTAGTTGGTCAACAAATAATAATCTATGTTAGTAGTAAAATACTACAAGAATCTATTTCTTCATTTAGTGAAGTCTTAAGAACTTCATTTAAAAATGCAGGTTTTTATCAACCTGTAGTTTTAGAACTTAAGCAACCAGATGAAGAAGAAGTTGAAAGAATTATTGAAGAAGAAAGACAAAGGCTAATTAAAAGTTCTCTTGAATTAGAAAAACAAAAGAATATAGTAGTAGATTCCAATAAGAAAAATACCTCTTTTTATAAAGAAAGAAATAATAATGTTATAGAAGTAGATTTATCAAGTATTAAAGACGATGATTCTAATGTCGCTTTTAGTGCTCGAATTTTTAAAATTGATGTTAGACAATTAAGGGGAGGTAACTTATATTTGATATATGTTACTGATGACAAAGACTCAATTTTAATAAAATTACGAGAGAACGCTAATTTTACTAATGAATTTCTTTCTTCATTGCAAGAAGAAATGCACATAAGAGCAACAGGAAAAGTAATATATGATCAGTTTGAACATGATTCAGTTTTTGATCCAAGGAAAATTGAAATATTAGATGTAAATGATGAAAGAATTGATGAAGAAATAGAAAAAAGAGTGGAACTTCATTTGCATACAAATATGTCAACTCTTGATGGAGTATGTAATATTGAAAAATATGTAAAAAGAGCAATAAAATATGGACATAAAGCTTTGGCAGTTACAGATCATGGTGTTGTTCAAGCATATCCAGATGCTCAAAATGCAATTAAAGGAACGGATTTAAAAATAATTTATGGAATGGAAGGATATATTGTTAATGAAAAACTACCAATGACCATAAATGATGCTAATATCAAACTTGATGATGCAGTTTTTACGGTAATTGATATTGAAACTACGGGGTTAAGTAATCGTTATGATGATATTATTGAAATTGGTGCTGTAAAAATTAAGAACGGTTTAGAAATTGATTCTTTTCACTCGTTTATTAATCCTAAAAAAAGATTAAGCAGTATTACAAAAGAAATAACGGGTATTACCGATGAAATGTTAATAGGAGCACCGTTATTTGAAGATATAGCTACCAACTTAAGAAAGTTTCTTCAAAATACAATCTTTGTGGCTCATAATGCGAGTTTTGATTTTGAATTTATAAATGAATTTTTTAAAAAACATACTAAGGAAGGAATTTATAATCCAGTTATTGATACTTTAAGTTTAGCAAGATCAATTTATCCTCATTTGAAGTCCTATTCTTTGGGATCTGTTTCAAGAAGTTTGAATGTTGCATACTTAGAAGATGAGGCTCACCGTGCAGATTATGACGCCAGAGTTTTATCAGAAGTTTTCGAAAGAATGAGACCTAAAATAATTAATGAATTGCATGTTTTATTTCATAATCAATTAGGGAGTTTATCTCCTGAAAATGCTTGGAGCAAGACATATCCAACGCATATGATTTTTTTGGTAAAAAATACTACTGGATTAAAGAATTTATATAATTTAGTGTCGTTATCACACACTAAATATTTTTCAGGTGTTCCACGTATACCAAGAGGAATAATTGAAAAATATAGAGAAGGGTTATTAATTGGTAGTGCTTGTTTCAATGGAGAAATATTTGAAATTGCTGCTAATCAAAGTAAAGAGAAATTAATTGAAGCAATAAAATTTTATGATTTTATTGAGATTCAACATCTAGATAATTATTCTTATTTGATTGATTCTAAAAGTATAGAAGGTTATGAAAAATTAAAAACTGTTCTAACAAATTTAGTTGAAGAAGCTCAAAATCTTAATAAGATAGTTGTAGCTACTGGAGATTGTCATTATCTAGATCCTAAAGATAAGATATATAGAGATGTTTATATCGTAGCAAAGGCTAAAGAGGCAAGAAGACATCCATTATACGATTATCGAAATCCAACAAGAGAAAATCCAAATCAGCATTTTAGAACAACAAAAGAGATGTTAGAGGGTGTATCTTTCTTGGGTGATAAATTAGCTCATGAAATTGTTGTTACAAATACCAATAAGATTGCGGATATGATTGATACAATTTTACCGGTTCAAGATCAATTATATACACCAACACTACCAAATATTGATGCTCAAAAAGAGATAGAAAAACTATGTTATGATAATGCTAAAAGAATTTATGGAGACCCAATACCTAGTATTGTTTTAGAGCGTCTTGAAAAAGAGTTAGGCAAAATAAGAGATAACAAATTTGGAGTTATTTATTATTTAGCGTATCGCTTAGTCGAAAAGTCTAAAAATGATGGTTATTTAGTTGGGTCAAGAGGATCGGTTGGGTCTTCGTTGGTTGCTACTTTAAGTGGAATCACCGAGGTTAATCCTCTTCCTCCTCATTATTTATGTCCTGAATGCAAACATAGTGAATTTTTTAGCGATGGAAGTATAAAAAGTGGGTATGATTTGGACGATAAGATATGTCCTTTATGTGGGCATATGATGAGTGGTGAAGGGCATAATATTCCCTTTGAAACATTCCTTGGAATAAATGGTGATAAAGTGCCAGATATTGATTTAAATTTTTCTGGTGATTATCAATGGCAAGCTCACAATTATACAAAAGAATTACTTGGAGAAGATAATGTCTTTAGAGCGGGAACTATTTCAACTGTTGCTGAAAAAACAGCATTTGGTTTTGCAAGGAACTATTATTTTGATGAATTAAAAAGAGAACGAGTTCGTAATGCTGAATTAGCAAGACTTGCTCATTATTGTGAAGGAGTTAAAAGAACAACAGGACAACATCCTGGTGGTATAATTGTTATTCCTTTAGATAAAGATGTCCATGATTTTACCCCTGTTCAATATCCTGCTGATGATTTAACGGCTTCTTGGAAAACAACGCACTTTAAATTTGAAGCAATTCACGAAGAAATTTTAAAACTTGATATATTGGGTCATGATGACCCTACAGCTCTTAGAATGCTTAAAGATTTAACAGGAATCAATCCTGTAACATTGCCACTAAATGATCATAAAGTTTTATCATTATTTACTTCAACAGAGGCCTTAAAAGTAAAGCCAGATGATATATATAGTAATACAGGCGTTAGCGGGATACCAGAATTTGGCACTATTATTACCAAAAGAATTTTGGAAGACGCAAAACCACATAAATTTTCAGAATTAGTTCAAATATCTGGACTTGCTCATGGAACAAACGTATGGAAAGGTAATGCCCAAGATTTAATAAAAAGTGGTGTAGGAACCATTATGGATGTAATTGGTTGTAGAGATGATGTCATGACATATCTTGTTGAAAAAGGGTTGCCTGCTATTGATGCATTTAAAATAATGGAAAATGTTAGGAAAAAAGAAAGACAAATTACTAGTCAACAAGAGAATTTAATGCGTAATAATAATGTTCCTGAATGGTATATTGATTCTGCAAAAAAGATCCAGTATATGTTTCCAAAAGCTCACGCTGTTGCTTATGTTTGTATGGCTCTTAGAGTTGCGTGGTATAAAGTTTATCGTCCATTAGAGTATTATGCAACTTATTTTAGTGTTAGATGCCAAAGTTATGATTTAGAATCAATGATGATGACACATAAAGAATTAAAAGAAAGACTTCATAGGCTTTATGAAAATATTAATGATCGTTCGATTGATTCTCAAATACGAAATAAAGAAAAGGACTTAGAAGATGTAATTCTTATGTCATTAGAAATGGTGGCAAGAGGCTATAAATTTTCAAATATATCACTTGAAAAATCTGAAGCAAAACGATTTGCAATTGATTATGATAATAATGCTTTAATACCTCCTTTTGTGACTGTAGCTGGATTAGGAGAAGCAGTAGCAGAATCAATTATTAAGGCTAGAGCAGATCAACCATTTCTTTCTAAACAGGATTTTATAACTAGAACTAGTATTAATACTACTCAATTAAAATATCTTGAAAAAAAAGGAGTATTAGATTTTTTAGATGAAGAAGATCAACTGACTTTGAAATTATTCTAGAAAAAAAGTGGGTTCACTTAATTGTGACCCACTCTTTTTCTTAAAAGAAAACAGATATAATTATATTCCATAATGCAGATGGTTGACCACCAAGTCTTGGAAATAAATCATCGAAATCGCTGCAAAAAAGAAACATTGTTTCACCTCCTTTAACATAAAATAATTTTATTTTGAGGTGAAAACTATGTGATTATTGCAGACATTCTTCATTTTTTCTTTTGTTTACATAAGTGTGTAATGTATAATGGTTTTGTCTATAAATTTTTCAAATTAGTAGATGCATTATAGATAAGGAGAATATATAGTGAGACAAAAAAGTATTGCAGAACTAGAAGCAGATTATATAAAAAGAATTGCTAATGCTATAAGAGAGTTAAGAATACAAAGAAATATGACTCAAAAACAACTCGCAGAAAATATTTGCGAGCGTTCAACAATAACTCATATTGAAAGTGGTAGGATTAAATTGCCATCATTTACTACGTTACGCTTAATTTGTGATAAATTTGGAATAACAACTGATGAACTTTTTACACTTGCTTATGATGATGAAAGTGATTTTAATTTGTATAAAAAAATGAGGATGGATAGTCTAATTAAAAAATGTAATTACGAACAGGCAAATGAAATAATAAAAACTTTTAAAAAGGATGCAGTAGGATATTATGATATGCAATATTTGCTTTATGTAAAAGGAGTATTTTTTTCATCAAAGAAAAGCTATGAAAAAGCACGAACAACATTAAAAAAGGCAATGAAAATTACCAATATAAGTGATAATCGTAAGTATGTAACAATAAATGAGTTAAAAATTGCTTATGCACTATTAAATAATTTAATTAATAGTAAAGATATGAGTAAATTGCATAAAGAAAAAATTATGACATATGCACTAAAGATAAAAGATTCTTTAGATGAATATAATTATGAAATGAATTGTAAAGATGTAATAGCACTATATGCCAATATTGGAGATGTTTTTAGGTTTTGCAAAGAACAAGAGCATGCAGAATCATGTTTTGAAAAGGCAGAAAAAATATGTCTAGTTAGTGATAATTATGATGAATATGGGAGAATATTATTTTTGAAATCCATATGTTTTTTCTCATCACCAAACAAATATACTAGAGAGAAGATAATATTTAATATTGAACAATTATTTTCAGCAATTAAATATTTTGAAATTCTTAAAAAGAATACTTGGGTAGAATATATAAAGATATCATTATTAGATTTATTAAAATATAACTCTAAATTAAAGGAATTTCTTGATAGTGATTTAAACAGATTATATAGTTTTGAATTGCAAAAAAATGAATAATAGTGTAAAATCATAAAGCGTGGTGTTTTGTGGGGCTGTAGCTCACCTGGAAGAGCGCTTCCATGGCATGGAAGAGGTAGCGAGTTCGATCCTCGTCAGCTCCACCAAATAAGTTTATTCTTAATTATTTTTGTTTTTTAATTCTAATTTATGTATATAGATGAAAACAATATTTGATATAATATATAATTTTCTAGAAAAATGCATGTTTTATGTCTTGCATTTTTTAAATTATTTTTTTCTTTTAAATGAAATTTCTTTATAGGACATTTCTTCACTATAACATATTTCCTCACCATAAATTTGTGAAAGTTTTCCTTTTGTAATTATTTTTTTTGAAATTCCATAATCAATAATTTTTCCATTTTTCATTAAAAACACAGTAGCATCTAGAAAAAGTGCATGGTTAGGGTTGTGAGTTGAAAATATTATTGTTTTCTTTTCTTCTTCGGCTATCTGAAGAAGTTTTGATAAAACTATATTTTGATTTTTTAAATCAAGTGCTGAAGTTGGTTCATCCATCAAAATAACTTTTGATGATTGAATAAAAGCACCACAAATTGATATTAATTGTCTTTCTCCACCACTTAATTCTCCAAGTTTTTTATTAAGAAATTTTTCTATACCGAACTTAGAAGCATATTCTTGAACTTTTTTCATTTCAAATTCTTTTGGATGATTATAAAATTTCATGTTTCCTACTAGAGAAAAAGAAAGATAATCACGAACTATATAGTCATATATATTACTTGATGATTGAGAAACATATGAAAAAAAATTAGCGCGTTCATTATAAGGTATTCTTTCTATTGGATTCCCATAATATTCAATTGTTCCTGATTTTAAATTTAAAAGTCCAACAAGAAGTTTTATAAGAGTTGTTTTGCCACACCCATTAAGACCCAAAAGGACATAAATTTTCCCTGGTTTTAATTCAAAAGAAATATTGTCAATAATTGGCTGATTAGCATTATATTCAAAGATAAGGTTTTTAATTTTAATCATGTGAAAATACCTCTCTTTTTTTTATTACAAGAAGAATAACAAAAATAATTGATCCGAACGCCCCAGTGATGGCACTTAATGGAATTTCTCCTCCAGTGAATGTTCTAGATAAAATATCTGCCACTATCATAAATACTCCACCAAATGTGATACAAAGAGGTATTGAGCGAGAGGTGTTTCTTCCAGATATAAGTCTAACAATGTGTGGTATTATTAATCCAATCCAAGAAATTGCTCCAGCACATGCAACGCTGGCAGCAGTTAATAATGTTGCAATACTAATTATTAAGTATCTATAAAACCGATAATTTATTCCTTTTGTTTGGGCTTCTTCATATCCAAGTGCAACTATGTTTATTCTCCAAGAAATGCTCAAAACAATAGCAATACAAATAAAGACAATTATAGAAATAACAAAGGCTTTTTCTAAAGTGGAATCGGCAAAAGAACCCATAAGCCAATAAGTTATGCTCGATAATGTTGTATCTGGATCAGCGGTGTATTTTATGATTGACATGATTGATGACATAAAACCGCCGATAACTATCCCGGCTAAAATTAGACTTATTGAAGATGATTTATTAAAAAGTCTACCTATAATTACAGTCAATATTACAGTTATTATACCAGCAACAAAAGCGCTAAAACTAATTAAAGAATTTGTGGCCCCCAATAGTATGGCAATAGCAGCACCTACACTTGCTCCATTAGAAACACCAAGAAGTCCTGGAGACACGAGTTTGTTTTGAAAAGTTTCTTGATAAAGTAATCCAGAGACACTTAATGCTATTCCAGTTAGTCCAGCAATTATAGTTCTTGGCAGTCTAAGGTTAATTATAACGCTTCTTTGAGTATCATAAATTGAATCATTTGTAGAGATAGAACCTACGAAGTCCTTTATTGATATTGAATATCGTCCGACCATTAGCGCAGTAATAAATACTGTTAATAAAATAAACAAACTTAATCCAAAAAATATTACTATTTTTTTTGTTCTACTCATTATGCTAAATATTTTCCTTTGCTATCTTTTCCTTCAAACATATATTCAATTTGTTGATCACTAAGTTCCGTTCCAAAGTATTCTTTTATTGTGCTTTTTGTCATGCTTTTAACATCATAAGAACAGCTATTAGGAAAAAGTTTATTTGCTTGGTCATAGAAAAAAATAGGTGTCATTGCAGATAATTGTTCAAACATTGTGAGACCAACAGGAATTGTATATATTTCATGATTTTTAACAGCATTTAGTTTTGTGTATGGTTCTGTTGTTTCTAATGTATTAATTAGAACATTTTGATATATACCACCAATGACAAAAATATCTGGGTTTTCAGCTACGATTTCTTCAGAAGAAGGAGTATTTGTGTCTAATCTTGCACCAACAAAATCAAATCCCATAATTCTATATGCATATTCAGTAAATGCTTTTGCTTGATCAGTATATCCAATTCCTTTATTTTTGTCGCCACGCACATAAAAAAGCGATTTTTCTTTAACTTCTTTTTTTGTATCGGCTATTACTGTATCTATTGCTTCTTTTACTCGATTTTTCCAAACGTTTGCTTTTGTTTTGACATAATCATAGTCCCAAATTTGTGTAACTAAATCAGCAAAAAAATATACATATTCATCAAAGGTAGGATTCCCGTAAAGAGAAACATTTAGAGCCTTTATTCCATGGTCTTTTAAGCCGTCTGCAATATATTTTTCTGGAGCAAATACTAAATCCACATTTCTTGATATAAATGTTTCGTACCCTTCTTCATAATTATATTGATATTCATTAACGCTTTTAGGGTAAATTGTTTCAACCCATACATTGTTATATATTGATTTATATGCTCCATCTATCTTATCACCAAGACCAAAAGCTATTAAAAGATCATATGTTGTTCTAGAAACGCAAGCAACTTTAGAGGGATTTTTTTTGATTTCTAACTTTTCCCCAATCATATCAGTAACTATTATTGTCGATGAATAATTGCTTGAATTATTGCCTGAATTTGCACAGGAAACTATAAGAAATGCGAATAGAATTATAAGAATAGTATTAATTTTTTTCTTCATAGAAAAATTCCTTTCTAGATAGACTCATTAAGTATTTTTTTACCGCTTGTGCCTTGAAAGCATTCATCTATGGCAGTTTGGAGATAGGAAGCTTTTAGTAGATAGATGCCAATTCTGTCGGTTTTGTCATCTATTCTACAATTCACAGTGTGAGTATTTCTATCTAATTTATTAAATTTTATCATAATGCAACCTTAATTTCTATATTTAAAGTTTATATAAGAATAAAACCAATCCAGTTTACTCTAATTTTTTAATGTTTTAATTACTGTAAATAAAAAAATATGCTCAATTGTTGAGCATATTTTACATTAAAAATTATCCTAATAATTCTGAAACTTTATCCCAATTAATAACTTGGAAAAAGGCTGAAACATAATCTGGACGTTTGTTTTGGTATTTTAAATAATAAGCATGTTCCCAAACATCAAGAGCTAATAATAGTTTGCCTTCTTTAAAAGGAATGTCTTGATTTGGAGTTGAGGTAACAACAAGTTTACCTTCCTTATTCAAAACTAACCAAGCCCATCCAGATCCAAATCTAGATTTTGCTGCACTAGAGAAACTTTCTACAAAAGATTCATATGAGCCAAAATCACGTTCAATTAATGACATTAATTTACCAGTAGGTTTTGCTCCTCCATTTTTCTTTAATAATGGCCAAAAGAAACTATGATTGAAATGTCCTCCTCCATTATTTTGAACTGCTCCTCTAATATCTTCTGGGACTTTTGATAAATCCCTCAATAATTCTTCTAATGAAGCAGTAACCTCTGGATGCTTTGCTAAAGCAGCATTTAGATTATTAACATAAGCTTGATGATGCTTTGTATAGTGAATCTCCATTGTTTGTGCATCAATAAAAGGTTCTAAAGCATCATATGTATACGACAATTTTGGCAATTCATAAGCCATAAATAAA
>JAQUUH010000019.1 GCA_028693955.1 Bacilli bacterium | reverse complement strand
TTGATTATATATTTTTGTTGATAAAAAGCAATAAAAATTTTAATGTAAGTGTTTACAACTTTTTAATTTAATCAAAACTGGGCATTTTATTGAATTAATATCTTGAATGTGCTAAATTGTTGGAGTGGTATTAATACAAAATGTTTGGGGGAGTAATTATGCTAAGAGTAGTTGTAGAAGGATGTCAATGGGGAGATGAAGGAAAGGGTAAAATAACAGATTTTTTAGCTCAACAAGCAGATGTTGTAGTTCGTTTCCAAGGTGGCAACAATGCAGGACATACAATAGTCTTTAATGGACAAAAATATGCTTTAAGATTAATTCCATCAGGAATATTTAATTCAAATATTAAAAATGTTTTAGCAAATGGTATGGTAATTAATCCTAAAGCTTTAATAGATGAATTAGATAGTTTAAAAAAAAGAGGACTAAAGAGTTATCAATTATTTATATCTGATAGAGCACAAGTCGTTATGCCGTATCATATTGATATTGATGGAGCATATGAAGAAATGTTAGCAGAACAAAAAATAGGGACTACTAAAAGAGGAATTAGTCCAGCATATTGTGATAAGGCTAGTAGAATAGGAATTAGAATGGGAGATTTAGTAAATCCAACTTATTTTGCTCAAAGATTAAAGACAGCTCTAATCATTAAAAATAAAGAATTAGCATCTTTCGGACTTAAAGAATATAGTTTTGAATCACTTTATAATGAATATTTGAATATTGGTGAAAAATTAAAAAAATATATTTGTGATACTTCAATAATGTTAAATAATGAAATTAATAATAATTCAAAGATATTATTTGAAGGTGCTCAAGGGGCAATGTTATGTATGGATCATGGAACTTATCCATTTGTTACTGCTTCATCTCCAACAGCCTCCTCGGTACCATTAAATGCAGGAATTTCTCCTAAATACATTGATGGAGTTGTAGGGATATGTAAAGCTTATACAACAAGGGTTGGTGAAGGACCTTTTGCAACTGAAATTTGTGATGATATTGCTCAACAAATTAGGGAAAAAGGAAATGAATATGGAACTGTTACTAAAAGACCAAGAAGAATTGGTTGGTTGGATTTAGTAGTATTAAAACACTCAATTAGAGTTTCGGGCATTGATAATTTAGCAATAACTTTATTAGATGTTTTGGAAGGTATTGACGATATAAAATTATGTTACTCATATAATTTTGATGGTAAAGAAATTGATTATATCCCTAGTACAATAGATGATTATAACAAATGCTTACCAAATTACATTACTTTAAAAGGGTGGAAAGAAGATATTTCTAATATTAAAAAATTTGAGGATTTACCAAAAGAAGCTCAAAATTATTTGAGAAAAATAGAAGAAATAACTAAAGTAAATATTGCAATGTTTAGTGTTGGAGCAGATAGAAACCAAACAATAGTTTTAAAGAAAATTTTTAAATAATTGGAGGGCAAAAACTTATGATAAAACGTTATTCAAGTAAAATAATGGAAGAAATATGGAGTGAAGAATCAAAATTTTCTGCCATGCTTGAAATAGAGATCAAAACATTAGAGGCCCTAAATAAATTAGGTATTGTTCCTTTATTAGATTTAGAAAAAATAAAAAATAAAGCAAGTTTTAATTTGCAAAGAATTTCAGAAATTGAAAGTCAAACACATCATGATGTAATAGCTTTTACTAGATGCGTCTCTGAATCTTTGCAAGAAGAAAAAAAATGGATTCACTATGGTCTTACTTCAACAGATGTAGTGGATACAGCAAATGCAATAGTAATTAAAAAAGCCAATGAAATACTTGAAAATGATATATTGCTTCTAATTGATGAATTAAAAAGCAAAGCACTGATTTATAAATATACACCATGTATTGGTAGAACTCATGGTATTCACGCCGAATTAACTACTTTTGGACTTAAATGGGCATTGTATTATGATGAGATGAAAAGACAGTTAGAAAGATTTAAAAGAGTACGCAAAGAAATAGAAATAGGGAAAATTTCTGGAGCAGTAGGAAACTTTGCTAATACACCAATTTTTGTCCAAGATTATGTTTGTGAAGCCTTGAAAATTGAAAGTGCAAGAATTTCTACTCAAATTTTACAACGAGATCGTCACGCATATTACATTGCAACATTAGCAAATATTGCAGGAACTCTTGAAAAGATAGCAACAGAAATTCGCAATTTGCAAAGAACAGAAATTCATGAAGTTGAAGAATATTTTTCTAAAAATCAAAAAGGATCAAGTGCAATGCCTCATAAGCATAACCCAATAGCAAGTGAGAATATTTGTGGGTGTTCTAGGGTTATTAGAGGATATATGATTGCAGCATATGAAGATATGGCTTTATGGCATGAAAGAGATATTTCACATTCAAGCGTTGAAAGGATTATTTTGCCTGATGCAACGACACTTTTAGATTATATGTTAAATAGATTGAAAAAAGTAATTAATCAATTAATTGTTCATAAAGATAAGATGCTAGAAAATATAAACTTAACAAGAGGAATAATATTTTCTCAACAAGTATTAACTCAATTGATTAATAAAGGATTATCTAGAGAAGAAAGTTATGATATAGTTCAAGAATTAGCAAACGAAGCATATAATAGTAAAGATAAATATTTTATTGATTTATTAAAAAGTAGTTTACTTATCAGCAAGTATTTAAATGAAAAAGAAATAGATAAATGTTTTGATTTAGCTAAGTTTAATAAAAATGTTGATGATATCTATATTAGAGTAGGTATAGAAAAATAAAAAGACAGTCTTTTTATAAGGCTGTCTTTTTAAATTAAATAAAACTAATTATGATTTAGTATTAGTATCAACTTTTGCTTTATTCAAACCATCTTTAATTGCAAGTAATAAACGTGCTGAACTTAAAGTAGCACCACTTATTTTGTCTAGTCCTGTAACACTAGGTTCACTTAAATCAGCACTAGCTTGAAGAATATCTTCTACTGCTAATCCTTTATAAGAATCAAGAAGTTCTTCGTAATTATCAAACCAAACACTATCATTTGTCCAGTATTCTGCTGGTGAAGTAATATTACTATTTTCATCTAGAGAAATACTTACAATTTTATCATTTTTTATTTCAACACTTACTTTCGCAGTAAATAGTGTTCCGTATGATTCGCCTTCCCATTCGCCATCATATGTTCCATTATTATAATCATTAGCTGAACAACCAGTGGCAAATAGTGCTAGAAGTCCAAGAACTAAAAAGCTTTTTTTCAAAATATTGCTTCCTCCTTTTTATATGAAAATGTTAACTTAAAATAAACGTAACTGTCAAGTAAAGTTGTAATTATATACTCAGATTTTTTTAGCAACAATTAGCATAAATAGGGGTATTTCTTTTTTGGCCTTTTCAATTACTTCGGATTTTATTCCTTTTTGTTCTTTTTTATGTGTAATTAATTCTTCAATATGGTAAGTAAGAAGATTAAATTGTGAAAGTGTATTTATGTAACTTTTTATTGGTCTATGGTAATGAGTTGTAAATGTACTTTTTTCACCAGAAGCTTTTTTACCAGGATTAGTAATTATTTTAATATCTTCACTCTCAAGGTATTTCCAAATAATTCTTTCTTGTCGATTATTTTTTTCATTAAAAAGCCAATTAGAATATTGAGGTATTCTAAAAGAGGGGTGCATCATTACTATAATAATTGAGCCACCTTTTTTTAATAACTTACTTGCTGCTTTAAAAACAGGAGTGATTGGTGATATATTTTGAATTGAAAGTATTATAGTTAAATAATCATAATAATCTGATTTTAGATCGTATTTTAGGTTGCCATTTTGACTGAGTAATTTTGTAACATCAGCAGTTACATAATTAATATTATCGCTTCCTCTTTTTTTTGCTTGTCTAATAAGTGAAGAGGAAATATCTATACCAGTTATTTCTTTGATTGATAATTCTCTTAATATTCTGCAAAAAACTCCTTGACCACAGGCCAAATCGATAATTTTTAAGTTCTTAATATTTTCTTTTTCTCTATCTAATATTTTTTGAATTGCAGGGAAGATAACAAAACGGTGATATTCACTGCCTTCATCACCAACTAAATTATCATACCAACTTGAAACATTATTCCAACCTAGATTTTTATTCATCTAGTAACCTTTCTAAATTTAAGTAAGGTAGATTAAATGCTTCACTTATAGCTTTATAAACAATATTTCCATTTGCAACATTTACTCCCTTTGCAAGATAAGGGTCTTTTTTAACAGCGGTTTTCCAACCATTATTTGCAATTTCAAGCGCATAAGGCATGGTAGCAGTAGTTAATGCAAGTGTTGATGTTTTTGGAACTGCGCCAGGTATATTTGCGACAGAATAATGAACAACATCATGTTTTATAAAAACAGGATTTTCATGTGTTGTTATTCTATCCATTGTTTCAACAATTCCACCTTGATCTATTGAAACATCAACTATAACAGATCCTTTTTTCATAGATTTTACCATTTTTTCAGTAATGATTTTTGGCGCTTTTGCTCCATGAATTAGAACAGCTCCAATTACTAAATCTGCTGTTTTAATTGTGTTTTCGAGATTTTCTTTTGTTGAAATCAAAGTTTCAATATTATTATTGAATTCTTTTTTAATTTTTTGAAGCAAGTTTGCATTTAAATCTAATAATGTTACTTTTGCTTTCATTCCAATAGCAATTTGACAAGCGTTATGACCAACAATGCCTCCACCAATTATAACAATATGTCCAGGATCAACATTATCAACACCACCCAAAAGAATTCCTTCTCCTCCATAATGTCTTTCTAAAAAATGAGCACCAATTTGTACAGACATTCTACCCGCTACTTGGCTCATTGGAGTTAAAAGAGGAAGGGAGTGATCTTCTAATTCAACTGTTTCATAGCAAATTCCAATAACTTTGTTTTCTAGCATAGCTTCCGTTAATTCTCTATCTGCTGCTAGATGAAGGTATGTAAATATAATAAGACCAGGTCTAAAATATTTGTATTCACTTTGTAAAGGCTCTTTAACCTTAATAATCATCTCTGCTTTTTCCCAAACTTCTTTTGCTGTTTGTAAAATAATAGCTCCATTTTCTCTATATTCTTCATCGGAAAAACCACTTCCCAATCCAGCATTACTTTCAACAAGAATAGTATGTTTGTTTTCAACAAAATTTTTAATGTTTGAAGGAGTTATTCCAACTCTATTTTCATTATTTTTAATTTCTTTTGTAACACCGATAATCATTATTATCACCTCACTACATAATTATAATTATTTGTTAATTTAATTACTATAAGAAAATATAAAATATTATTATTTATTGATTGTCTTTAAAAAATCTTGTAATTCATTATAGTTTTCAATACCTAAAACATAGGTTTCAAAATCATATTTTTCTAGACATTTTCGCGTATACTTGCACAAACTTTTACCCGGACCAATTTCAATAAAGGTTCTTACTCCATTTTCTACTAGTGTAGAAATTGTTTTTTCCCACAAAACAGGCATATAGATATGCTTTTCTAAGACATCTATAATATTTTCATTTTTATAATTATAAATTTCTCCACTATAATTCGGTATATAATTTATTTTAGGTATATTAGATTTTATTTTTTTTAATTCATTTTTAAGATTTTTCCCAGCATTTTTAAGCAATATAGTATGGAAAGGACCACTAACTTTTAAAAATATTGTTTTATTTGCTCCTTTTTCTAATGCTTTTTGTTGAGCTAATTCAACACCTTTACTATATCCTGAAATAATTATTGAACTTGGAGTATTGATGTTTGATATTTCAACAAATGAAATGTCTTTTATATCATTAACTATGCTTTTTACTTCATTTAAAGACAAACCATTTATCATGCACATTTTTCCAATGCCATTAGGAACCTCACTTTCCATAAAAATTCCCCTTTTTCTTGTTATGTTTACTGTATCTTTATATTCAAAAATTTGACTTGCAACTAAAGCCGCATATTCTCCAAGGGAATAACCAACAACAAAATCTGGAATTATTAGTCTTTCTTTTAGTATTTGAAATAAGCTAACTTCTAAAGTATGGATACATGGCTGTTGATTTTGTGTTTTAAGTAATTCTTCTTTGGGTCCTTCAAAACTTAATTTAGTTAAGTCAAGATTTAAATTTTTACTTCCTTCAAGATATAAAGACCTTATTTTTTCATAATTTTGATATAAATCTTTTCCCATTCCAACATATTGTGTTCCCTGTCCTGGAAACATAAAAGCAATTTTCCCAATAATCAATTTAATCACCTCATATAAATTATAAAATATATATGCATTTAAGTGTAATAAAATAAGAAAAAATATTAATAATTCCTAAAAGTAATATACTATTTATCCAAAACTTGTGTTAGAATTAAGGAGCATAAGTAGTGGGGGGTTATTATGAGATTAAAAGATAGTTTTTTCTACACTTATCGAGAAAATATAAAAGATGAGGACTCTATTAGTGGTAATTTATTAACGCGAGCAGGGATGGTTAAAAAAACATCATCTGGAGTTTATATGTATTTGCCCCTAGGCTACAAAGTTTTAAATAATATAATTTCAATAATAAGAGATGAAATGAATAAAACAGGTGCTCAAGAAGTTTTGATGCCTTCTTTGATTAGTGAGGAGATTTATATTTCTAGTGGAAGAAGGGCTGGTTTTGGTTCTGATATGTTTTCTTTAAATGATAGATTTAATAAACCATATGTACTTGGACCAACTCACGAAGAGTTATTTTTAATGGCAGCAAAAATGAAGATAAAATCTTATAAAGATATGCCCTTTAACATATACCAATTTCAAACTAAATTTAGAGATGAGCCAAGACCAAGATATGGTCTTATAAGAGTAAGAGAATTTATAATGAAAGATGCTTATTCTTTTGACAGTGATTTAGATGGATTGGATAAATCATATAAGAAAATGTTTGATGCATATTGTAAATCCTTTGATAGAATAGGTCTAAAATATGCAGTTGTTAAAGCAGATACTGGTGTAATGGGAGGGTTGCTTTCTGAAGAATTTCAAGCAATTACTGATATTGGTGAAGATGTTTTAGTCATGTGTGATAAATGTGATTTTTCTTCAAATTTAGAAATAGCAGAATGCGTAGAAAATAAAACAATAGTTGAATCTTCAAAAAAATTAGAAAAAGAATTGATTCACACTCCTAACGCTAAGACAATAGAAGAAGTTAGTAAATTTCTAAATGAAAGTCCAGATAAATTTGTAAAATCATTGGTATATAAAATTGATAATAAATTAATTTTAGTTTTAATAAAAGGCGATAGAGAAATAAATGAAACTAAACTCAGAAAATTGCTAAATGCAACAAGCGTTGAACTTGCCGATTTTGAAAGCGTTAAAAAATTAACTGGTGCAAATGTTGGATTTGCAGGACCAGTTGGCATTGATACAACAATTGTTATGGATAAAAATATTCAAGGGTTAACAAATTTTATTGTTGGGGCCAATAAAACAGATTATCATTTCAAAAATGTTAATATTACTGATTTTAGGGCTGATTTTATTGGCGATATATGTCAAATAAGGCAAGGAGATATTTGCCCAAAATGTGGTGGGAATATCTATTTTAAAAAAGGAATAGAAGTAGGAAATACTTTTAAATTAGGAACAAAATATTCTAAATCTTTAGGACTTGAGTATCTAGATAATAACGGTAAATTGCAAAGTGTTGTAATGGGTTCTTATGGTATTGGGCCGGGAAGATGTATGTCTGCAGTGGTAGAGCAATCAAATGATGAAAAAGGCATAATTTGGCCAGTGAGTATTGCTCCATACAAGGTTGCTATTGTTTTGATAAATTCTAAAGATAGTATTCAAAATAACATCGCAAATGATATATACAAAAAGCTTAATGATAATGGATTTGAATCAATATTAGATGATCGCGATGAAAGAGCAGGAGTTAAGTTTAATGATATGGATTTAATTGGAATACCATTTAGAATTGTTGTTGGGAAAGGCGTAGAAAGAGAAATAGTAGAAGTAAAGTCTCGTATTGAAAAAGATAATAAAGAAGTAAGAATAGATGAAGTAGTAGGTTATATTAAAGAGTTATTGAAAAATAGTTATTAATTAGAAAATGAGCATAATTTGATTATTATGCTTTTTTTGCTGTGAGGTAAATTATGGAACTAAAAAGAAAACAAACTTTCTATGAATTATTAATATTTGTTGTAATGATATTTTGGGGATTAGGATTTCCGTTTACCATTATGGCATTGAATGCAGGGTATGAACCCTTAACCATAATATTTTTTAGATTTTTAATTGGGAGTATATGCTTAACTATTTTTTTCTTCAAAAGATTAAAAAATATTGACAAAAAATCTTTACTTGGAGGTTTGTTATTAGGAGTATTGATATTTGTTAGTTTTTATTTTCAAATAGCTGGGCAAAAATTTACAAGTGCTGCAAATACAGCATTTATAACTCAATTATCAATAGTAATTGTCCCAATAGCATGGGCATATTTAAAAAAAGAAAAAATAAATATTAAAAAAATTATTGTAATTTTATTTGCTTTAGTAGGGTTGATAATACTAACTATGACAGGTAATGGATTTTCAATGCCTAATAAAGGCGATTTTATGATATTAGCTTGTATGATATTTATATCAGTTAGATTAATATTTAGTTCTTTATTTCAAATAAAAAATAAAGTTGATCCAATAGTGATAACTTTAGTTAGTCAATATACAGTTATGATACTTGCTGGTGTTAGTACACTTTTATTTGAAGAGGTTCCTTCAATAACTTTTAAAGGATTTTGGCCAATTTTGATTTTGGGTTTAGTAAATACTGCGATTTGTTTTACTATTCAAACTGTAGCTTTGAAATATTTAAAACCTGAAAAGGTCTCATTAATAAATTCTTTAGAAAGTGTTGTTGGCACTATTGCTAGTATCTGGCTTGTTAATCAACCTTTAACAATAAATGTTGTTATAGGAGGCTTGTTTATTTTGCTGGCAATATTAATATCTGAATTGCATTTGCATTTTGTTAAAATTAGAAGACCATCTCATAAAACATTTCATATTGGTAATATATCAAAGAATAAAAAAAATATTTAAAAATAAAAGAGGGTATATCCCTCTTTTAATCTAAATAGTTAATAAATGTTTTTCTTCTTTTTGAAGTAAATCTGTTAATATTGGTCCATATGAGACAACATTATATCCTAGACTAATTAAATCTTCATATAATCCATAATTTCTTGCACAAGCTTGGCAAGCACTCATTTTTACTCCAACTTTTTGACATTCTTTTACTTCATTTATAATATCTTGATCACTAGTTGCTAAAACAACAGTTTCTCCCCATACACAAATTTCAACTTCTTCCCACCATCCACGAAGAAGGGAATTTTTGGCATACATTAATAGCATATTAAGTGCAGTCCCTTTGTTTGGATTTGTCCATAGGATTACTAAACTTTTTTTCATTAGGTATTCCTCCTTACTTGTAATAATAGCATATTATTAAGTATGTGACAAAAGAAACTATTTTTGTTATAATTTATGTGTTTAAAGGAGTTAATAGATGAAAAGAATTGTAGCCTATTTTTCAATTTTTTTTGTAACAATTTTTTGGGGAACATCTTTTGTCAGTTCAAAAATAGTTTTAAATAAAATATCACCATTCGAACTGGGATTTTATAGATATATTTTTGCAGCATTGTTTCTGTTAATAATTTTTTTTATAGTAGAAAAAGATAAAACCATTAAAAAACAGGATTTTCCAATTTTATTTTTGAGTAGTTTTGTTGGCGTATTTTTATATTTTTATGCAGAAAACTCAGCATTAAATTATTTATCTGCCTCAGTTTCTTCGATAATATTATCAATGTTACCTATCTTTATGATAATTGTTAATTTTTTTATAAATAAAGAAAAAATTTCAAAAACTAAAATAACTGCAGTATTGGCTTCAATAATTGGTGTGTTTTTTGTTGTTAGAGCCGATTTTTCTGCAACAGTTTTTTCAAACGAAATAAAAGGGTATTCTTTTATGTTGTTTGCCATCATTACTTGGATAATATATGTATTTACAACATTAAGATTACGCAAAAAATATTCAAATTTAAAAATAATAACATATCAAGCAGTTATTTCTTTAATATTATTTGCACCTTTTTCGGTTTCAAAAATAAGCAATGTAATAACATTAAATTATGAATATTGGCTAAATATTGCTTATTTAGGAATATTTTGTTCGGGAATTGCCTTTTATTTGTATGTATATGCTATAAAAAATCTTGGGACAATTGTTTCAAGTATATTTATAAATTTTATTCCTGTTGTTACAATAGTAACAGGAAGTATAATATTAGATGAAACACTGAATCTAATGCAAATTATAGGTGTAATAATTATATTTCTTGTTATGTGTATTTTAGTTTTTAATGATTACTTGAAATTTAAGGGGGCAAAAAAAAATGATTAAAAATATTATATTTGATTTAGATGGAACTTTAATGGATACTCTTGAAGACCTTTCTAACGCTGGCAATTTTGCTCTTAAAAATAATAAGTTACCAATTCACGATTTAAAAAGTTATCGCTATTTTGTGGGATCGGGGTTTGACGTCTTGGTTTTTAGAATTTTGCCGGAAAGCAAAAAAAAAGATGAACAATTATTTTTAAAAGTAAAAAGTGATTTATTAAAATATTATAATAGCCATTTTTTGGATTTTTCTAAGCCTTATCCTTTTGTTAATGAGATACTTTCGAAAATAGATAAAAAATATAATTTATTTGTTTTTTCAAATAAAGATGAAGAATTAACAAAAAAAATAGTTAAGCACCATTTTCCAAGCATTAGATTTGTTGATGTTGTAGGATTATCTTATAAATATGAAAAAAAGCCATGCCCAGATGCAATTATTAATTCTTTTAAAATTTATAATTTAAAAATAGAAGAGAGTATCTTTGTTGGTGATACAAAAGTTGATTGTCAAACAGCAAAAAATCTAAATATAAGGATGATAGGATGCAATTATGGATTTCGAGGGCACGAAGAATTAAAAGAAAATGGAGCCAATTATTTTATTGACTCCATTCAAAAATTATTAGATATACTGAAACTTTTATAGCAAAAAAGTTTTATTAGCCAAAAATTTGACTCCAAAAAAGTAAAATAAAACTAGCAATTACTATTATTATCAAAGGAATGTACTTTTTCACTATATCACCTCAAAATAATTATAATCATTAAGACAATTAATAAGCAAGTAAAAATCTTTATTATCATATTTTAATATGTTAAAATATATTAAGAAAATAGGAGTTGATGCTAATGAATCAGACTTATCTTAACGAAAATAAGGAATTTATTGATGGTATAATTGAAAGTATGGTTGAAGATTTTAAAAATAATGAAAATTCTTTTCTTCCACCAAAGCCCAAAATTCAAGAAAATGTAGCAGTAATTCAAAAACAAAACAAAAACTTACCTAGATATGGAGTAAGGTTAACACAAGATGGAGAAAATTATGTTTTTAATAATATACTTTTAATTAGAGATTTAT
>JAQUUH010000018.1 GCA_028693955.1 Bacilli bacterium | reverse complement strand
AGATTGATTGATATGCCAAACTTACTGAACGTAAACCTGAACCACAAACAATATTAATTGTCATTGCAGGAACCTCGACTGGAAGTCCTGATTTAATAGCTATTTGACGAGAAACATTTTGTCCTAGACCAGCACCTAGAACGTTACCAATGTAAACTTCATCAATGTCTGCAGGCTTAATACCTGCTCTTTTAATGGCTTCCTTTACTGCAACAACGCCTAAATCTACTGCGCTTTGTGATGCTAACCCACCACCGAAGCTACCAATTGGTGTTCTGCAGGCTGAAACGATAACTACTTTTTTATTCATTATTCTTCCCTCCAATATTATAATGATTTTCACATTCTATGTATGCTTGAATGCACCTTCATTATAACACTTTGTATTTATTTTTCAATGCTTCAATCATAAATATTTGTTATTTATCATTTTTTTATAAAATAACGTTTTTTTATATTTAAAGGGCTTACATCATCAATAATTCATATACATTGGACTTTTAATAAGCAATAAAATATAATATTTAGTGTGAGAAAAACAAGGTGCTTTAGAAATGAAAAAAAATTTAGAATTATTTTTCGCTTTTTTTAAAATTGGTATTATAACTTTTGGTGGTGGCATGGCTATGATGCCTCTTTTACAAAAAGAAGCTGTTAACAAGAAAAAATGGGTTACTGATGAGGAAATTATTGACTATTTTGCTATAAGTCAAAGTATTCCTGGTTTGATAGCAGCAAATGTAGCAACAATAATTGGTCACAAAGTAAATAAATTTTGGGGTGGAGTCTTTTCCCTTCTAGGAATGGTTACTCCCTCAATTATTGTGATTACTCTAATTGCTTCTTTTTTATCATCAAATAGTGATCTCGTAATAATTCAAAAAGCACTAAAAGGAATTAATATTGCAGTACTAGTTATGCTTATTGGAATCATGATAAGCATGAGAAAAAATTTAAGAGATATTTTTTGTGTAATCCTTGCGATATTAGCTTTTGTACTCATTTCTTTTTTTAAAGTTAATCCTTCAATAATTATTATTGGAAGTGCAATAATTGGTGCGATTATCTATCAAAAGAAGGTGAAAGCATAATATGGAACTATTAATATTGTTTCTAGTTTTTTGCTACACTGGACTTTTTACCATTGGTGGAGGTATGGCAGCAATACCATTAATACAAGATGTCTGCGTATCAAGAGGTTGGTTAACAGTTGAACAGTTTTATCAAATGGTTGCAATCTCTGAAGCTACACCGGGTCCTATAGGAATAAATGTAGCAACTTTTGTAGGTTATACTCAACAAGGCATTCTAGGTGGAATAGTTGCTACTTTAGGAGCAATTACTCCCCCCTTCATTATTGTTATGCTTGTAATAAAGATTATTAAAAGATATAGTCAAACTGCTTTTGTTAAAGCAATGTTTATTGGATTAAGAGCAACAATAATTGGTCTTATTGCAACTGCTTCATATTCATTACTGAAAATCACACTAGTCGATTTTTCTGCTTATTCTGGTCTAGATTCTTTAATATCTATTTTTAACATAAAAGCAATACTAATATTTACTTTTATTGCTTTCACTTACTTTAAATTTAAAAAACATCCTCTTGTATACATTGCTATGGGTGCAGTTGCTGGAATGTTATTTTTATAAAAAAAAGTCCCTTTTGGGAACTTTAGACTACAAATATAAATAAAACCATAATTTATACATTGATATCTCATAATAGAGTGCCTTGTTGTTAGGCGAAGATGGGTCACGGAATGCATTTGTTTTTCTTCAACAAAATTGTTAAAAGGGGATTTAACATTGTCATAAACATTAATGGAGAATGCCATGCCCACCTTTTTGCCTCTTTTATTTATTTCTAGTGTTTTTTAAAAATAATCCAAAACAAGATAGTAGTTATGCTAATGAAGGGATACTTGTTTTAGTATATCTATTAAAAAACGGATATAATTAATTATTAGCATTAAAGTATTGAGCTTTAATTTCTATTGTTAACAAGGCTTAATATTCTAATAAACTTGCTACGATAATAACCACCTCCATGTTTGATTTCATTAATATTAGCAAACAGAATAACGACTTTCAATAAGCCCTCATTATGAAAGCACTTTCAAAATTGTGTAAGCACTTTCAAAAGTATTTTGGGAAAAACAAAAAAATGAGTCAATAATTAATCATAGATTTTACTATAATTATTACTAACTCATTTTTAAACTTCTATACTAATATAATTACTTTACTACTGCTTCAATATAAGCTGTGCAATCAAAGTTTTGGAATTTAAAATTAACTGTCAATGTAAATCCTTCAATTTCATTTTCTTTTGATAAAACAAAACCTAGAACTGCATCATCACTAATACTTATATCACCATTTAGTGCTCCAGCTTTATTTATCTGTTCTTCAATAACTTCTTTTTTCAATACTAAGAAATAAGAGTTGGTTGAACTTGTTTCGGATTTTTTAATTGAATCTAAATCACTTAATTCAATACCAATTGAAGATATAAACTTTGGTTGTTCTGGAAGTGTTGCATCATCAATATTAAACTCTAAATCTTTTGTTGAAGATGTTTCTTTTACAACTTGTATGCCAACAACTGTTAGATTTTCAGTTTTTACAGTCATTTCATTTCCTGCAATAGAACCTCTAACAACATCTTGTGGACTTAAATTATCTAAGTGGGCATAGAATTGGACATTAGCCCCATCTTTTCCTAAATCTTGAGTTACTAAATTACCACTTAAATTTAATGTAGCAATGGAGACTTTAACAGATGCAGTAAATTCAACTGTAAAATCTTCAATGTTAGCAAAAGTTGCAGAATCAATTGTGCTCATTATTTGTTGCTGCTCTTTTGCATCACTAACAACTGTTGCACTATCTTCTTGTTTCTTCATTGATCCACAACCAACAAGCATAGCCATCGATAAGGTAGTCACTAACGCTATTTTAAAATTCTTTTTCATTCCTTTTTCCTCCTTATTATTTATCCAAATCTTCTAATTCATTATAATCATCTTTGTTTAAAGTAACTGCACCAATTTTTAATTTCAATAATTGTTCAAATACATAGTCTATTTCGTCAATATAGACTTCTTTTGTATTTGAAGAATTAACCTCATCTAAAACAATTGGAATTGGGATATGATATCCATATCCTTGAGCCTTTTCTAATAATCTTTTTACTCTTTCTTTTGATTCACATAGAATGGGCACATTGTTAATTGAACTAAGCTCTAATATTCTTTTAGTTTTTCCGCTCGAATGACCACCTAAAATAATTTTCATTTAATCTTTCTCCCTATTTATTTTTAATATACTATGAAATATATTTTTTTTCAATTGAATCAAGAAACACAAATATAATTACTTGCCATTAAATATCTTAAAAAACTCTTTTGGCACCTTGGCTTTAATTGAAATTTTCTTTTTAGTTATTGGATGAACAAATTCTATTACCTCTGCATGCAATCCAAGTCTATTAATTGGATTCGAGGCATTCCCGTATTTTTCGTCTCCAACTACTGGACAACCATAATCAGCAAGATGAACTCTTATTTGATTTTTTCTACCACTATCGATATTTACTTCCAATAATGCATATTTACTTGAAGATTTAACAACTTTGAAGTGAGTTGTAGCTTCTTTCCCATCACCTTTTTTAGATGCAGAAAACACAACGTGGGTTTTAGTTTCTCTAAGCCAAGTCTTTATGGTGTCTTCTTGTTTTTTAGGGACACCTTCAACTATTGCAATATATTGCCTTTTGGTAACATTATCATTCCAGTCATCTTGTAATAAATCACGAAACTTGATGTTTTTTGCAAAAAGTAAAACACCTGAGGTATCTCTATCTAAGCGATGAGTAATAAATATTCTATTTTTTTTATTAACTTGAGAAATATAGTCACTTACCATTCTATATGCTGTTTCGTGTACTTCTTTATCTGTAGCAATAGATAGTAATCCTGCTGGTTTATTAATAGCTACAATATCATCATCTTCATAAATAATATCTAATGATTTCCTTAATGATTTTTGAACAATAGGAGTTTTACTTATCCTTACGATTTGTTTAGGATGTAGCTCATAATTAAATTGAGTAACTACATTACCATCAACAAGAATTTTTTTGTTTGATAATAACGCCTTTATATTATTCCTAGACTGATGCTTTATATTTGCAAGCAAAAACTCTAACAATTCACTAGGATATAATACTATATATTCTTTTTCCAACTTTTCTTTTGAATAGTTGCGAACGATACTTTTATTTTTTTGATTTTCCATTTTAACCAACTTTCTTAATACTTTGTGCTCCTGCTACAGTTGTATTTAAGACTGGATTACCAGTATATTCTACAATTATTAAGCCACTTGCTTTAATATCTAATAAATCACTAACATCAATATAAAATGTTCCTGTCCCAGCAACATCTAATGATGCTGATTTAATAGTTACTTCATCAAAATAATAATATGATGAACCAGAGGTCTTAGAAGAAAACTTGTTTATTGTTCCTGTACCAATTATTTGACTAGTACCACTTGTATCCACAACTATATTATCAAGGCTCATATTATCTAGAGAGAAATTACCACTACCCGCGATATTCATATTCAATGATGAAACTCCTTCTAGATTTAAACTGCCAGTTAAATATCCTGATATACCTACTTCCAACTCTTCTTCAAAAGAATTCAAAGTATTAAATATTTTTACTCCACCATCTATTTCTAGTTTTTTAAATGTTATTGCATAAACGTTTATAACAAAAGCCTCGGCTTTATATTCTTTTGTTTTATCTCCTTCTACTCTTATTTCATTACTTGAGAATATCGTAGTGATAGTATCTTGGATATTCTCATCTACTATTACTTCAACTTTTGGAGTTCCATAATCATAGATATTTAACTCAATAAAGCCATCATCAAAATCAATATTTCTTATTTTCAAAGTAATATCTTCTGTTTTTGTTGTTACTACTGTTTCTTTTGTTGTAATATTGCCGTCTCCCACAAAATCTGAACTCGCAATTATCTTGCTACATGAAGTTATAAGAAAAGCAAAAGCTACTATTAATAATGAAATAATTTTTTTCATTTTATCACTCCTTGAAAGACTTTTTACTAAAATAGTATACCATATTTATTTTAAAATAAATACCAGAGCCATGTTAGTCCTTATTTTTAAAATATTGCAATAATTTTTGATAACTATCAACTTCAATACAATCAATATTGAAATCTTTTCCTTTATGATTAGGGTTATACCAAATAGGTGTCATACCTGCATTACTTGAGCCCATAACATCAGCTTTAAAATTATCACCAATAAAATAAATATCTTGTGGATCCATATTAGCATGCATTAAAGCAACATTAAATATCCTAATATTTGGCTTTCTAAAAACCCATTCACTTGTAGATATTATAAAAGAAAATTTAATATTAGGAAGTAATTCTTTTAGTATACGTTCTTGTGTCCTAGATTTTAAAATAGTATTACTCAAAATAGCGATTTTATAACCTTTCTCCAGTATATATTCTATAAATTCTTTTACTCCATCAACCAAAGATAAACTATGTCCTTCTTTAGTAAATAAATATTCCAATTCATCATACTCTTCATCCATTTCTAGATTTAGTTTTCTATGAACATAGTAATGCATGCTTGCAAAAGGAACTTCTATTTCCTCACTCATTTTTCTAATTGTAGTGAACACATTTTTTATTTCCATACCTAAACGATAGGCATCAATATTATCAGGATTCTTTAATGAGTGTTTTAACATTAAAGAGTTAGCTTTAATAGGATCAAAATTATAATTAACTATTGTATCCCAAAAATCGAATATAACTAATTTTTTCATGAAATCTCCTCAATTCTAACTATTACCATAATTTTACATCATTTACATAATTTGAACAATTAAAAAACTAAGATAGAATAATTATATTTTTTGCAAAATAAAAGACTTCTTTAATTAGATTAATTACTAACTATTAGAAGTCAATTTAATAATAATGGAGCAGGTGACGGGAATCGAACCCGCGTAACAACCTTGGCAAGGTTGTGTTCTACCATTGAACTACACCTGCAATCGCTAGCAAGTAGTATTATACCCTAGATAGCGATATTCTTCAAGAGAAAATATACTTTTTTTTATAACATTTTCTCGATAGAAGCGGCAATTTGTGATTTAGGACGGAATCCTATTTCTCTTCCCACTTCTATACCATTTTTGAAGTAAATAAGTGTTGGTATTGTATTAACACGATACTTGTAAGCAACAGTTTCAAGTAAATCAACATTTAACTTTACTACTTCTGCCTTACCAGCATATTCGTGTGAAAGTTCTTCGATAACTGGAGCAACCATTCTACATGGACCACACCAGTCAGCAAAAAAATCAACTACCACTACATTACCCTTAATTACATTCTCAAATTCTTCTGCACTTTGTAAAATTTTTGCCATAAAACATTTCTCCTTTTTTATTTTCTTATCCCAATTATATTATGATTCATTATACTAATACAAATCATTTGCTCTACTTTTTATAAAAATAATCTGGGATGAATCCTTCAAAAATAACATTATCAAAAAAATCAAATGCTTTTATATATTGAGAACTATTTTTTGCAGTATAACATATTACTTTACCACCATTTTTCTTAAATTTAATCAACTTACTCGGAAAATATTCAAGATGGGAATTAATAAAATCTGGTTTTGATAGAAAATTCAAGTATAGATGTGATAACAAGAACTTTAAAATTTTTTGGACCTTTGAATCTTTATAATCATATACTAATTGACCTCTTATTATTTGGGGATAATTTTTCCTATAATAACTAACTAAAGTTGGATCAAATGATTGAATAGCATAATCTCCCTTATAGTTTTTTATTAATTCATATACTTTAGGCAATAAATCATTATTCATTCCTTTTATGCTTTTCAATTCTATTATTAAAGGGACTTTACCATTTACTAATTCTAAAACATCTTTAAATAAGGGCATTGATTGATTGCTTTTCATAAGTTTTATCATTCTTAGTTCATCATAATTAAAATCTCGAACATTTTTTGCAATATTACAAACTCTTTTTAAATCATCATCATGAAACACTACAACTTGCAAATCTTTACTCAATTGTAAATCTAATTCAATAGCATATTTATTTTCTACTGCTTTTTTAAAAGCATTTAATGAATTTTCAGGAGACTCACTAGCGTTATTGAAAAATCCTCGATGAGCTATAGGATATTTATCAATAAATTCTACATTCCTAGATTTCATTGTAATCACCTCACTTAAATCAATCCTGAACTAATTTGCATAAATATAAAAAAACAAGTTATACCATTATATATTATGTGAGCAATTATTGTTGTCGCAATGTGTTTAGTTTTATAATAAGCAATTCCAAACATCAATGAAGGCAATATATATGATGGTAATGTTCTTAAATCCACAAAAAATGTATTACTTGCAATACTTGGTATTAAATGTATTAAAGAAAATACTAAAGTTGAAACAACTATTGCAATTACTGGCCCTTTTTTCTCAAGCGGTTTATAAAGATAATAACGAAATATTAATTCTTCAACAATTGGTGCAGCAAAAACTGCAAATAAAATAAATATTGCAGGTGATAATTTTGCGATAACATATAATTGACCTTGATTGGCATTCGTAATAGCTTCCCCAAATATTAATTGATCAATGAGTCCATAGGCAATTGCAATACCATACATAATTAATCCATATATTAAGCCTTTTACTAAATTCTCTTTATTAAAACCATCCATTACAGCATTTATAACTCTTTTTGAAACTATTGCCATCATTAATATTGTAAAACAGGCCGCTATTATTTGAGAAATTGTTGATAATAAATCTTGATCAAGATCTTGCTTAAAAACAGCACGTAATATTAGCATAGGAATTACTGCAAAAAAAGTTAAATAACCAACACCTAATGCTAGTCCAATAATTGTCTCCCTTTTGTTAGGAGTTTCATCTAATTCATATATAATATCATTATTTTTATTACTATTTTTATTAGGATTGTATTCAAGCACGAAAAACACCTTCTTCCAAGGATATTATAACAATTTTCAATATAGATATATACCCCTTTTTTTGCTATAATAAATTTATTGATAGGAATTGATATTATGAAAAATCATGGTAAATCTTACCCTCTTTTATCGATAATAATTACTTTATGTACTTTCATTTTGGTTTTATTTATTTCTTTAGTTCCAACAGCTATGAATAGAAATTTTTATGAAGACCAATTTATCGAAAATAATACTACTCAAAAAGCAGAATTAACCCTCAATGATTTAAATAAGCTTATAGATCATACTTTAAAATATACATATGGTAACCTTGAGCATTTACAATATCAAATTACCACAATAGATGGTATTACTAAAGATGCTTTTAATGATCGCGAAATTGCTCATATGGAGGATGTTCAAAAACTTTTTATAAGTGGAAGAAGATTAACAAGTGTTTGTGCAATACTTTTTGCAATTATTACCTTTTTTTTAATATGGAAAAAAGATAAGATAAACCATAAGACATTCACCATATCTTTACTAACATTAGCTTCTATTTTTTTGATAATGCTAGCTGTATTAATATATGCTGCAACAAATTTTGATCAAGCCTTTACTATCTTCCACCAAATATTTTTCAATAATGACCTTTGGCTGCTAGATTTTAATGATATGCTGATAATCATGTTACCAGAGTCACTATTTTATGCTATTGCCACAAGAACATTAATAAAATTCTTGATTTTTATTGGTATAATAAGTGGCTTACTTTTATTTTTGAGACACCATTATATTAAAAAAGAAAAGAAGTTAGTTAGTTAATAAAAACTCCAACTTCCTTTTCTTTTGAAACCTAAATTTTCATAAAAACTTATTAATTTATCATTAACTACACCCACCAATATATCATGATGGGTTTTTTTGGCTTCATATTTTGCTGAATTAACTAATTCACTCCCTAATGATTTATTCCTAAATTCCTTTTTTAAAGCTAAATAACTTAAATATATAAATTTTGTCCCTATTCTTTCAAAAACAAAGCCTCCAATTACTTTATCATTTAATTTTGCGTAATAGAAACGTCCTCCAAATCCTTTGACACTACTAAGTTCATTAATATAATCTTCATCTTTAAATTCTTGAATATTTTCTTTGATAAATTTTATGTAATCATAATAATTTACTTGTTCTAATTTTAAAATACATTTAACATCAAAATTATTTGAAAAATACATTAATTGACAATTACCATTTTTATCATGTTCAAAATAAACGTCATTTTTATTTCCATATTTTCCATATTTAGAAACATAATTTAAAATTCCTGATTTGAAATTATAGCCTTCAAAATTCTTTTTTACATCACCAAACCACGAAGAGACTATACCTTCTTTAATAAAATAATCAAAATCATCATTTTTAGTAGCAATCTTTATATCTCTTATTAAAGGACTAGAAAAAAACAAAGGAATTTCTTCTTTAAAAAGAGAAAAATTCTTAACCATATCTTTTAATAAAACCACATAAGTATTAGTAGAATTATTCATATAATTTTGTAAAATTCTATTATTTGATTTAATACTTGTTGTATTCGTATAAGCTAAAAGTTTTATTCCAGGAATCACTTCTACATAAACATGAGTTGTAAGTATATGTCTTACAACTTCATATTTTAAATTGCACTTTTCAATTACTTCTTTAAGAAGAGAAACATTAGGTAGTCCATTCTTTATATTTTTCAATTTTACGATTTCAATATCTTTAAAATTAGAATTATTTGAATATATATAAACTGAATAATTTGAATCATAAAATAAATCTTTACCTACTGATTGCTCGTTCAAGTAAAAAGCACATTTACTGATAAATGTATCATCTTCTTTATTTAAATGATGGATAAGAGCATAACCTTTACTTGTTCGATAACAAGTCATCTCTGGCAATTTTATCAAAATTGGTTCTTTTTTATCTAAAAACCATAATAATGGTTTGCTTATATCAAATAATATTTCGTAATTCAATATTAGATACCTCCCTACTTATTTTTTACTTATAATGACCTAGCAATTGTTTATATAAATCATAATATTTACTTGCACTAGAATACCATGAATAGTCTATATTCATTGCGTTTTTAACAATTCTACGCCAGATAACTGGATGGGAAAAATGTTCTAGACCAACATTTATAGCATATTTTAGTCCATATTCATCATAATCATTAAATACAAACCCTACTCCAGTTTTATTATCTGCAGAATAATTAATGACTGTATCTTTTAGTCCGCCACAATTTCTTACAAGTGGTACAGTTCCATATCTTAACGCTATTAATTGACCAACTCCACATGGTTCAAATAATGATGGCATTAAAAACATGTCTCCACCAGCATATATTTTATGAGCTAATTCATCATTATACCCAATAAAAATACCTATATTATTGGGATATTTTGCTCGATATCTTTCAAGTTCCTGTTCATATTGCTGTTCGCCATTACCTAATATTATTAGTTGAGTATTTTTTGATATTAAATAATCAATATTTTTTAATACTAATTCAATGCCCTTTTGAAAGGTCAAGCGCGTTACCATAACAAATAATGGAATATCTTTATTAATTTCTAAATTAAATCTTTTTTGCAAATACTCTTTATTTTCTAGTCTGAATGAATCATATTTTTCATAATTTTTGATAATCAAGTTATCTTTTTTAGGATTATAAATATCATAATCTATTCCATTTAAAATACCAATAAAATCATCTTTCCGATATGTAAGTAATTTTTCTAATCCATAAGAAAATTCTCCTTTTTGTAACTCTTTAACATGGTTTTTACTAACTGTAGTTATTTTATCAGCATAAATTAATCCAGATTTTAAATAAGATAGAGCATCTTTAAATCTAGTCTGCCCATTATAATAACAATCCATTGATATATTAAATATATTTTTTAAATTATCTTTATCGCATAGCCCTTGATAAGCCGCATTATGAATTGTCATAATTATTTTAGTATTCTTAAATTGTTCAATTTCCCTATTATTTTCTTTAATAAGTGGTGCTACCATTCCTGCTTCCCAATCATGTAAATGAATAATATCAAATCTTAAATCCAACTCTTTTATCATTCTTATAATTGCTACATTAAAATATCCATATCTTATATAATCATCATCATATCCATAGACTTTATCTCTTTTAAAATATTCTTCATTATCAATAAAATAATAAGTCAAATTATCTTTTTTATATCTAAAAATTCCCACATGTTTTTTAGTTTGATTTATATCAACATAAAAATACTTTAAAAATTCAAAGTTTTTTACATAATTTGAATTTATAGATTTATATTTTGGTAAAACTATACTTATTTCTACATTTTTTTTAGCCAAAAACTTTGGCAGTTCTCCAACAACATCACCAAGTCCCCCAGTTTTTACAAAAGGCACAGCTTCAGATGCCACAAACAAAATCTTCATTATATTACATCCTCCTGCTTAACAATAAGAGGGTCTTGCTTGGAACCTATTAAATTTTTAATTGTTAAAATCTCTGCTTCTTTATCTACAACAACATAATTAAGATG
>JAQUUH010000017.1 GCA_028693955.1 Bacilli bacterium | reverse complement strand
ATTGTATTATCAATATAGTAGATGCTACTAACTTAGAAAGAAATCTTTATTTATCAACTCAGCTTTTAGAAATTGATGTTCCTATTGTAATTGCTCTTAATATGATGGATGCTGTTACAAAAAGTGGTGATTCAATAGATGCTAAAAAGCTTCAAGAAAAAATTGGAGTTCCTGTTGTAGAAATAAGTGCTTTGAAAGAAGAAAATATTGATCAATTAATGAAAGTTGCATTTGAAGCTGCAAAATTAGGAAGAAAAGGTGCAACAGTTTTAGAAAAATCTTCTTTAACTCATTTAATAAATGATGTGGAGATTGCATTTAAAGCAGCAAAAATTGCAAATCCTTTGTTTCATGCAATTAAACTTATTGAAAAAGATGAAATAGAATGTGAAAAACATAATGATTTACTGAGCATAGTTGATGATTTCAAAAGCCATTTCAATGATGAGATATTTGGTAATGACTTAGAAGCAGTTATTGCTGATGCTCGATATAAATATATTTCTAGTAATTTTACTAGTGTTTTATCTAAAAAGACTACTAAAGATAAAAATAAAATGGAAAATGCTACTAAATCAGATAAAATTGATAGAGTCTTAACAAATAAATGGGCCGGTATACCTATATTTATTGCCATATTATTTGTAATATTCCATTTAACTTTCTCTGAAGATTTATTCTATCTAAACGCTTTAGGAATTTTAGGAAATAACGGCTTAGTTAGTTTTAGCGGATCAATGTGGGAAGGATTATTTGCAAATGGAGGCATTAATTCTCCAGGAGTAATCTTATTTAATTTATTAGATATCATAACTTCAAATATCACTGCACTAGTTACTGGTCTTCTAGAATCTTCACCAGCTTGGGTAAGCGGATTTATTGGTGATGGAGTCTTAGGCGGATTATTTGCAGTCTTATCATTCTTACCACAAATATTAGTACTATTTTTATTCTTCTCTATACTTGAAGATTCTGGATATATGGCAAGAGTTGCCTTTATTCTTGATAGAGTATTTAGACGCTTTGGATTATCTGGTCGCGCATTCATGCCAATGATTATGGGCTTTGGATGTAGTATACCTGCTATGATTAATACTAGAACTTTGGCTGATGAAAATGAAAAAATAGCAACTATTAGAGTTATTCCTTTTTTTAGTTGTGGTGCTAAACTTCCAATACTGACTGCTATTGCTGGTGGTATTGTTACTATGTTTGGAATAGGCAACGCTGACATTATTACCCTTTCAATGTATCTACTTGGAATGGTAACAGCTATTGTAACTATAATTATAATGAGAAATACTACAATGAAAGGCGAAGTTCCTCCATTTATTATGGAATTACCAGCTTATCATGCTCCACAATTTAAATCACTAATGCTGCATTTATGGGACAAAGCAAAGCATTTCATTAAAAAAGCTTTTACTATTATATTAGCTTCTACTATTCTAATTTGGTTTGTTTCTCATTTCAGTTGGAATTGGTCTTATTTGCCAGATGAACAAATGGCATCATCGATTCTTGCTAGCATCGGGCAATTAATTCAACCTATATTTACTCCTTTAGGATTTGGAATCCAACTTGGTACTTGGGGGTGGATATTTGTTGTTGCTGCTATTACTGGACTTATTGCCAAAGAAAATGTCATTGCTACATTTGGAGTTCTAGCAGCGACAATTGTTGCTGGGTTTGAAGGTGGAGAAGAAGGTATTGAAGCTGTTAGTGTAATGATTCAAGCTACAAGCATTACTATTCCCGCACTTATTGCTTTTATCGCATTTAATATGACAACAATACCTTGCTTTGCTGCCGTAGCTACTGCAAAGGCTGAGCTCCCAAGCAAAAAATATAGATCTACCTTATTATTCTGGGTAGTTACCTCATATATTGTTGCATCAATGGTTTATTTAATTGGAAGTTGGCCTTGGACTATTGCAATCTTTGCGCTATTAATTCTCTTAACAATAGTTATTATTACAGCACTTAACAAAAAACAAAGGAACTGTAACATATAATGCAACCAATAGAAATAATTACAATAATTGTTGCAATAGCTATTGTTGGAAGTGTCTTTGGAACATACATATATAAAAAAATAAAACACCTTCCAACTGGAGAATGTTCAATCTGTAATAATAAAGGCAAGAACTTGAGAAAAATGTATAACAAAAAATATAATAAAAAGTCCTAGAAAAGGGACTTTTTATTTATTATTCAATAATTACCACTTCTGATTCAAAAGGAAAAGTCTCAACTGATTTATTTATAAAATCAACTTTATACCCTATTCCATCTTTATAAAAGAATCCAGACGTTAAACCTATTCTAATATAACATGTTTTATTATTACTTTCGTTATTATGATGAAAATACCACTTTTCAAAAACTTTAATTAATTTTTCTCTTATTGCTAAATTCTCTTTTTCCAAAGGATGTCCTACATTATACGCTTTACCTTTAAAGGAAAATAAATTATGACAAAGCGCGACATTTGGATTGCCAGTTATTTCTGAAACTTTCTTAGAATCTCCATACGTAACTATCCAAAAAGATTCATCTTCATAATAAGCATCAACTACCCTAATAGAAGGAACATCATTTTTTGATGTCGCTAATGAAAATTGATAATCTCTTGCAAATAACTCTTTTAATACTGATAAACTCTTATTATATAAATCCATATTATAACTCCTTTGTTTTATTAAATATGATAAATTTTTCTTTTAATGATATTTTAGAAACAATGTATCCAAAATCTTTTAATTCCTTCTTATATGTAAGAAAAGAATGGTCTATCTCAAAACCGAGAATCTTTTTTAAATCAGCAAAACTAAGCTTCAAGCATTCACTTTTGCTTTTTTCAATATATTCCCACAAAGGATTATACTTACTCATTTAAATTCCTTCCTTCCTTTTTTCTAATTATAACAAAAAACTTAGTTTTACATACAAGTAAATATTAAATATATAATACGCCTTTATACCAAGTAGGTATCACCAATTTAAAGTCATCATACCATTTCATAACATTTTTTATTACTTTGTAAGCTGTTTTTACTTCTTCTTCTCCATATGTTATTGCCCACGGCAAGTGAGATATTAAAGATTCGGCAGCATATAAAGCCAAAATAGGGAAAAAATCTTCTGGTATATTATTATTAAAATATCCATTAATTAAGCCGGTTTCAAAATATTCATTAATAAAAACGTTCCAACAAAATGGTTTAAATTCATCATAAGGATCAGCAACTGTATTTTTATCAAAATCTATTATTCCTATTTTGCCATCTTTTACGATCATATTCCCTACATGGAAATCACCATGAGAAAAACTTTGCTTCCTGTTTTCTACTAGAAACATATTGTTTTTCACATAATCAACAACAAGTTTTTTTTCAGGAAATTCCAATTCACACTTATTAATATTCTCAATTTTAATAGGTATTTTCTTTTTATATTTATCCCACCAACTAATTGACTCATTACCAATTGGTATATTATGCAACTTATAAAGAATCTTTCCAGCTTCTATACCAAGAATGTAGGCATCTTTATTCGATAATTTTGATACTACTTCCTCTGCTGATTCTCCATCAATCCAAGTTAATAACATATATATTTCTTTTTCATTTAAAATCCCAAAATCTATTACTCTTGAAGCATTAATTCCTATATTCTCAATTTCTTTTAAAAGATAAAATTGTTTGTTTTTGCTTTCATATAATTCAATACTAGAAATTCTTAATAAGTATTTACTTCCTTGATTATCAGTAACAATATACTTCTCATCTTTTGACCATCCTTTATTTAAAGGCTCAATACTAATCCAATTTTTACTAGAATCTATAGATAAGAATCTTTCATCATTCATATAAATACCTCCTAAAAATCTTTTTGTTAATTATAATACATAAAATTATATCTTCATACACGGTTTTGAAACTAAAAAAATGTGTATAAACACATTCCCAAGTGGCAGGGGTAGTAGGAATTGAACCCACATTAACGGTTTTGGAGACCGTCGTTCTACCATTGAACTACACCCCTATAAAATACTTACACTTTTTGCAAAGCATTAGTATTTTAACATTTAACCAACCTTTTTTCAATAAAATACTAGTAATTATCCAACTTTTCTAAATATTCTTCCATTACCTTATCTAATTCTAATTTTTTATCATATTTTCGAGTATCTATTTCATCCATTTTTCTTTGATTTGTATAATTTTCTTCTAAGTACATTAACTCCTCTAGTTCTTCTATTTCTTTTTCAAGGGTATTTATCTTTGTTTCCAATTTTTCAATACTCATACTTTTATTTCTTTTTGGTTTTGTCTCTTTTATATTTTTATAATCTTCATAAATATTATTTTCTTTAATATTATTAGTATCATCAATTAAATCTAAATCACTATTTTTTAAAGATATTTTAAAGTTTTCATAATCTCCTTTGAAAACAGTTATCATACTATTTTCAATAGAAATTATTTTTGTTGCTAATTCATCAATAAAGTATCTATCATGAGAAACAAAAATTATTGTCCCTGGATAGTCAATCAATGCACTTTCTAACACTTTCCGTGTATCCATATCCAAATGATTTGTTGGTTCATCCAAAAGTAACATATCGTATTTTTTAGCTACTAATTTTGCAAAAGATAATCTGACTTTTTCTCCTCCGCTAAGATTATTAACACATTTATATACATCATCACTACTAAAAAGAAATGCACCCAGTTGGCGTCTAACTTCAAAATTTGAAAAATATGGATATTCATCATGGTAGTAATCAAAAACTGTTTTTGTTGAAGATATTTGAATCTGATTTTGATCAATATAACCTATTTTTAACTCACGATGTTTAACTATTCTTCCAGAAATTTTTTCATACATTCCTGCAATAGTTTTAAGAAGTGTTGTCTTACCTGAACCATTAGGTCCAATAATTGCAACCTTATCTCCAAAATATACTGGAAAATTCAATTGATTATCTATCAGTGATTTATCATTGTATCCAAAGGTAAGATCCGAAATTGTCATTTGTCTTACTCTTCTATCATCAACTGTTTTTAGATTTAAATGTATATTTTTCTTACTATTTTTTGGCTCATCTATTTTGTTTTCTAAAATCTTTGATAACTTTTTTTCTCTATCTTTAGCAAAACTAACTTTATTAGGCTTTGGTTTAAACTTTTTTATAAGTTCTTGCAAATGTTCAATCTCTTTTTGCTGGAGATTATATTCCTTTAGTTGTTGTTCGTATCTTTTTACTTTTTCCTCTAAATAAAATGAATAATTACCAGAATAAAAACTACTTGTTTTATTAGCTATATCCAAAACTAAATTACATACATTATCAATAAAATAACGATCATGAGAAACAATAATTATTGATCCTTCATAGTTTTTCAAATAGTCCTCTAACCACTCTATGGTATTTACATCCAAATGATTTGTTGGCTCATCCAATATTAGAATATCAGGCTTGCTCAAAAGAAGTTTTGTAAAAGCTATTTTATTTCTTTCGCCTCCACTAAAAGAAGATATCTTTCTATCATAATCATTCTTAGAAAATCCAAATTTAGATATCATTAAATCTATTAGAAATGGATAATTATATCCATCAGAAGCCATAAATAAATTTTCTAAATAGCCATATTTTTTTAAAAGAACATCATCATTTGGATTTTTTCCAAGTTCAATAGTTAATTCTTTTAAATTCTTTTCCATTTCTACAACTTCTTTAAATGATAATAACATCTCTTTATATAAGGTATTATCAAAAGAGTTTATCATGACTTGGGATAAGTATCCAATACTCTTGCCATTTGCAACGCTAATATGACCTCCATCAATATCAATTTGTTTTAGAATCATTTTTAATATTGTTGTCTTCCCAACACCATTATTGCCAATTATAGCTAATTTATCGCCTTTATTAATTGAAAAGCTGACATCATCAAAAAGAATTTCACCTAGAAACTCTTTTTTTAATTCATTCACTTCAAGTAATGCCACTTTTCTACACCTCACTAAAAAAAACTAACCTCCGCAGAGGTTAGGTAATTATACTTTCTTCTTAATTGCCAAAACTACATCATTCACAGTTTGGAAATTGTTAAGTTCTTCATTTGTAAACTGAATATTAAATTTCTCTTCAGCTTGCATAATTATTTCAACCAAATCTAGAGAATCAATACCGAGTCCTCTTAAATCTGTATTGCCAGTTATCTCCTTGTCACCAATCTTTTCTTTTAATAATTCAATAAAAACTGCTAAGTAATCCATAATGTCACCTCACGGATTGATTATAGCAAAAACTTGATGATGTGTAAAACATTTTTATTCTTTTATGAAATTACGGATTTATCTGTTCTGACATTTGGCTTGAAACTTGTTGCCATGCATTTGTAAACACACCATTGATAGTTCCACTTAATGCAGCAAATATCCCTAAAACTAATATTACTCCAAGAATCTGTGCTTTAAATTCTCCCATTATTTCACCTCCTTTATCAATCAATCTAATAAAACTTTTTGTTCTATAACAATTTCGTTGTTAAAATTTTTAATAACTTTAAATATTGGCTCATAGGAAAAATGTATATCATAACTAATGTTGGAATTAGAAACATCGTCACTATTAATAATATTGATTTCAGCATTGAGGCTTTTTCTAACATATTCTTCAATTTCATCATTAATTTCTCCCTCCTTAACTATATAAGCATTGACATATGTGATAATTGAATATGCTTTTGATAATATAATCTGATATGATATCAAATCTATTGAAAATAAAATAAGTTGAAAAATCATAACTATCGAAAGCATTAATCCAGTAAAATTGGCCATATTTTATACTCCTAGCGATATACTTTGCAACATTCCTATTGAAAAGCTTAAACTCATAATTGCTAAACTTACCAAAGGCATCATTAAATAAATATTTAATTTTTCACTTTCTTTTTTTATATAATCATTCATAGTTATATTTTTTAATTTATCTAATAAAGGAATCATTTTACTTATGTTTTCTTCTCCCTTACCATTTTGATTATATTGATATATCATGATTACTAATTGGTTTATTGATTCATTTTTAAATTTATCAGCAAAATTTTTAAAAGGAGTAATTGATTTATCTTCATTTATATGATCAATCAAATTGATTACGCTGCCTTTTATCTCTGGTTTTAAATTATCAATACATTTAGAAATTGATTGATAAACATTGTTTCCAGAATATAAATAGGCATTAAAATATGATAAAAAAGAGATAAACTGCATTTCTAATAGGTTATTATTTTCTTTTTTCATCATTAATTTCCCCCTCAAAATTAATTTTACTTAAACTATTAAATGCCATTTTTAAACTGTAAACAAAAATAGAGATAACAACTAAAATTATAATTAATAAATTTGATTTCACAACATTTAGGTAGTAAGAACTTAATTCAATTCTCATATATAACATGCAAGCAATAGATAATAGCCACATCGATAAAAACTCAATAATTTTTCTCCTTTTAATTTTATACAATTCGTATGAACTGGTTTTCTTATAAGAAATATCTGCTACTATTGAATTACTCATTTGTAAAAAATCTCCACCATTTTTATCATATATTTTTATTAACTCAACAAAGACAGAAAATGTTTGGTTAATAAAATATGAATTTAAACCACTTAAAAATTTATCAATATCGCCTTCACTTTCAAAATAAATATCTTGTAAATTATCTGAAAAATATGGCGAACAAAGCTTAAATGCCTCATGTAGTGAAGGAGTGGATGATATTTGCATAACAAGTGATATTGAGAACATTTGCATTTCATTAATTTTACTAATATATTTTTTTGTAGTTAATATATCATTGAATACATATTTATATAAAATATATAAAGTAATAATTAAAAAAATAGTTGTTACAATTAAATTATCAATTAATAAATAATAGATAATTACTATAGGAACCAAAAAAATACATAAATACATTAATTTTTTATTCATTTTTATTCTCCTTATAACCCCAAATATCATCCGATAAATTAAGAACCTTTCTAATATTTTGAGGAATTTCATTAAATATCATCTTGCCATTTTCATCAATTTTATAAATGGTTTTTTCAAATATTTCTTCATTAATAATACAAGTTAAATACACTTCTTCAATATTTCTGGTAACTATACCATTTTTATAAGTTTTTCTCATATGAAAAAAGAAATTAAAATAGTTTCTTATTTCTTTTTTTAAATCATTTTTTGTATAAAATTCACTTTTCGACATCAATTGTAACATTCTTGTTGGAACATCCTTTGCACTTTTTGAATGAATAGTAGTTATTATACTTATTCCCGAAGTTGCTGTTTGAAACAATTCAATCATTTCTTCGCCTCTTACTTCTGATATTGTAAGCCAATCAGGATTGTTTCTTAGTCCTGCTCTAATTAAATCTTTCAATATTTTTCTTTTATTGATGCTTTCTTTTGCAAGCCAAACACTTATATCTAAGTCTTTTACTAAATTTTTTACATGTGTTTCAGGAGTATCCTCAATCATTATCAAACGATGATGTCTTGGTATTAAAGACAACATATATTTTTGCAATTCTGTTTTACCAGATCCCGTAACACCACTAATTACAATAGAGCAATTTTGACGCAGTAACTCACTAATTAATTCATGAACAATAATAGGACATAAATTTTTATCATTCTTTTTTATTCTAAATGAAGGAAATATTACTCTTATAATAAAAGTGACACTACCCTCATCCCCATCAAATGCTATACTATTATGAATAGCATTTAGTCTATAGAATCCAAAACTAACATCTAGTATTGGGGCAGCTAGATTAAAATTCATTCCTGCTAAATCAGCAATATGTTTTACTAAATCATATGCCTGATTCTTAGTAACAATTAAATCACTTTTTTTCCTGGTTTTATTAATGAAATTTAAATAAATATTTTCTCCATTATAAGAAATTTCACTAATATCAGAAGAAAAAAACTGGGCAACAAATGATTTTTCTAAATACTTAGTTATTTCATCTTTCATATATTTTCCATAAACTCAAAATTTAATTCTTTTTTGAAAGAGGGGATGATATCATGAGTTTCTAATAATATTTGTACTGAATTGCACTCGTCTATTAAACAACTAGTGAAATCACTATTATAATAATAAAATGTTGCTTTAACATTTATATTTCGAATATTGCTAGTTATATAACCTGCAAAATATTCTTCTAATTTTTCTTGATTAATTCCCTTTAAGTCTTTATTTATCAATTTTTCTTTATCAAAAGAATTATAAATATTTTTTCCATTAATAGAATTTGTTAAGTTGTTGAATTCTAAAAGATTTATAGAATAAATTGCATTAGTAAATATAGTGCTAAAAAATAAATTATATACCATTAAAGCTATAATCATGGAATTGATATCTCCTTGCTCCAGCTATATTTTAAATCACTTATTGTTTTTTTTGAAATAACACAATAAATAGAGTTCTTGCAATCATTAGAAAATATTTTCGTTTTATCTATATTTAAAGGAACATTAATAATTATTGAATTATTGTTTGGCTTTAAATTTATAATTTTAAAAATGATTGTGTTATTAGTTTGGTTATAATCTCTTTTTAAAATAATATTTTGAGTTTGATAAGATGAAACTGAAGGAATTATTACCATTTTATCTAACAAGTAATCATAATAATATCCGTCAATTAATAGATAATATTTATTACTATTAGTCACTATCTTTGAATCAAACATATACTTACCGCCTATTTTTTTAAAATCTGTATCTTCCATACCATGCAATAATTCAATTGTTGCTTTTTCATATATCAAATTTTCATCAATATTGCTAGTAAAAATATATTTTTTGCTCTCAATTATTCTATTTTGCTTTTCTACAAAAAAATTTGTAAAATCAAGAATTTGATAAATATTTTTAGAAATATTATTTTTATCTACTTCAATTTTATATAAATTACTAATTATTTTATTATTTGTTGTTTTATTAATAATAAAAGTCTTTTTATTGGCACTTGTAACTTTAATATTATATGTTTTTGATTCCAATGATTCATTATTGGTTAATTTAATAATTATTTCATAAATTTGATTGTTTTTATTAAATTTCAAAAAATCATAAGTAATCTCTTCAACATTATTTTTTATTAATACTTCATAGTTTTTATAGTCAATTATCTTATTGTTTTCTTTTACACTTATTTCTAATGTCCCATGCCCCCTACCCAAATATTCTATTTCTAAACTAGGCTGATTATCAAAACTAGATACTAAGTAACTAATTTTTTGAATAATTAATTCTATATTACTTTCATAACTTGATATATTTCCTATCATATTAATTGAAAAGGTAAAAAGCAATAAATAGATCATATAGAATAAATCTCCAAAAACTCGTTGATTGCTTTTATCCTTTGTCTATAATATGTGCTTCTAGAATAATATTTTTCCCACCAATAAGAGTTGGTATCTTTCTTTATATACTCTTTATCAATGATTATTTTTGAATTAATTGATAACATAGAATATATCTCATCAATATAATTAATTAAAGATTCTTGTTTATTATAGTAATTCCCATCTAATGATTCTTCTAAAAGATATGTGTATCCTTGTTTTTTCAATTCAATGACTTTTTTAGCTTTACAATATTGTGCAAAAATACGACTAATGCGACTAATTTTAACTTTTGAATCCATAATTTTATTCACTTTTTTCTCTCCTCTCTTTTTTTATTCTTTATACTTTTTTTCAAAATATCCTATTTTTTTAATCTTTTTAGTGTAAAATATATTTCGAGGTGAAAAACATGAAAAAAGGTGCAATAAAAAAATATTTTATTGATTCATTAAGTTATATGGCACTAGGACTTTTTGCTTCTTTAATTATTAGTTTAATAATAAATCAGTTAAGTTTAATTCCTTTTTTAGGCTTTCTTAACAAAACTTATACCATAGGAACCCTGGATGTTAATATAATATCAATTATCAAGTCCAATACCCTTGTAGGAGCAGCAATTGGTGTTGCAGTTGCTTACGGTTTAAAAGCAGATCCATTAGTGATTTTTTCAAGTGCAGCGAGTGGTGCAATAGGTTACATATTTGGCGGACCATTGGGGGCATACATTGCTACACTCATTGGTGAAGCACTAGGAAGACTAGTATCAAAAAAGACAATTATTGATATAGTCTTAACTCCAATTGTAGTTATTGTTGGTTCAAGTATTATTTCGGTTTTAATCGGCCCATATATTACTGATATGATGACTGCCTTAGGAAATTTCATAGAATATGCAACAACTATTCAACCATTTTTCATGGGAATAATAATATCTATTGTTATTGGAATGGCATTAACTGCTCCAATTTCAAGTGCAGCAATATGCATAATGTTAGGCATGCACGGATTATCAGCTGGTGCTGCTACTGTTGGGTGTTGTGCTCAAATGGTTGGCTTTGCTTTGATGTCATTTAAAGATAATAAATGGAATGGATTATTTTCTATAGGAATTGGTACATCAATGTTACAATTTTCAAATATTGTCAAGAAACCACTATTATGGTTACCTACAATAATTGCAAGTGCAATAATGGGCCCATTATCTACTATGGTATTTATGATGGAAAATACTCCTTCTGGAGCAGGAATGGGCACAAGTGGACTTGTTGGATTATTTGGTGCCTATGAGGCCATGGGATCTACAGGAATATTATTAGTACTAAAAATCTTATTAGTGAATGTTGTTCTCCCCGGTGTTCTTGTCTTAATAATTTATTTGATATTTAGAAAATTAAATTTAATAAAAGCTGGAGATTTAAAAATAAATACTGGAGAAAAAAGATAAATTGATAAATTATTCATAAAAGCATTATATTATTTGACATTTTTCAAATATAATGGTAGCATATATAGGCTATAAGAAACATTACACTTTAAATATAATACAATACTTTTTGTTATTTAGTTAGAATGTATTACAA
>JAQUUH010000047.1 GCA_028693955.1 Bacilli bacterium | reverse complement strand
CACTGATAGATAATCAATTGAATTTTCCAGTATATTTTGGAGATAAGGTTGCAATTATTGGACCTAATGGTTCAGGTAAGACAACACTTCTTAAAACTATTGCAGGAATGTATGAAAAAATTTCTGGGAAAATAGTTAAACATCGTGAGTTAAAAATAGGTTATATTGATCAAAATCAGATTCAAATATCTTCAACAAAAACAGTATTTGATTACTATCATGATGAATATCCATATTTTTCAAATTTTGAAGTTAGACGCCAACTTGGTGCATTTCTTTTTAGTAGTGATGATGTATATAAATGTGTTAATAATCTTAGTGGAGGAGAAAAAGTTAGACTATCTTTTGCAAAATTAGTGGCTAAAAAATATGATATGTTGCTTTTGGATGAGCCAACAAACCATTTGGATATGGATACAAGGAAAGTGCTGGAAAGTGCATTAATTGACTATCCAGGAACAATAATTTTTGTTTCTCACGATAGATATTTTATTGATGAATTAGCAACAAAAATTATTTCTATTGAAAATCATGAAATAACTGTTTTTAAGGGAGATTATGGTAACTTTAAATTATCTCTCAAGAATAAGGAATTAAATTTAAGTGATAATGTTGAGAATAATGATGATGAAGAGCATATTAATGACAGTTTTGAACTTTTAAAAGAAATAAAACCTAAAAGAAATAAAAGTATGAGTATTGAAAAATTGGAAACAAAGATAAATACCCTTGAAAAAGAAATAGAAGAATTGGAAGAATTAATGTACTTAGAAGAAAATTATACTGATCAAAGAAAAATGGATGAAATAGATGCCCAAAAATATGATAAAAAAATGGAATTAGACAAGGTAATGGAAGAATATTTAGAAAAGTTGGATAATTGCTAGTATTTTATTGAAAAAATAATCACTAAATGTTAAAATACTAATGCTTTGCAAAAAGTATAAGTATTTTATAGGGGTGTAGTTCAATGGTAGAACGACGGTCTCCAAAACCGTTGATGTGGGTTCAATTCCTACCACCCCTGCCATTTATAAATGTGTTGATACACATTTTTTTAATTTCAATAGTTTATTTTATTTGCAAAAAATTTTCTTTCTGTATATTTTTTAGGAGGTATTTATTTGAATAATAAAAGATTTATATCGATAAAATCCAGTATAAATTGGATAAATATCCAACCTTTAAATAAAGGATGGTCAAAAGATGAGAAGTATATTGTTACCGATAATCAAGGAGATAAATACTTATTAAGAATTTCTAGTATTGAATTATATGAAAGCAAAAATAAACAATTTTATCTTTTAAAAGAAATTGAGAATATAGGAATTAATGCTTCAAGAGTAATAGATTTTGGAATTTTAAATGAAAAAGAAATATATATGTTATTAACTTGGCTTGATGGAGAATCGGCAGAGGAAGTAGTATCAAAATTATCAAATAAAGATGCCTACATTCTTGGCATAGAAGCTGGAAAGATTCTTTATAAGTTGCATAGTATACCAATTGATAATGTATCAAGTAGTTGGTGGGATAAATATCAAAAGAAAATGCCTATTAAAATTGAAAATATTAATAAGTTCGAATTGGAATTTCCTGAAAAGGAACTTGTTGTTGATTATGTAAAAAATAATATGTTTCTAGTAGAAAACAGGAAGCAAAGTTTTTCTCATGGTGATTTCCATGTAGGAAATATGATTGTAAAAGATGGAAAAATAGGAATAATAGATTTTGATAAAAATACAATTGCCGATCCTTATGATGAATTTAAACCATTTTGTTGGAATGTTTTTGTTAATGAATATTTTGAAACAGGATTAATTAATGGTTATTTCAATAATAATATTCCAAAAGATTTTTTTCCAATTTTGGCTTTATATGCTGCCGAATCTTTAATATCTCATTTGCCTTGGGCAATAACATATGGAGAAGATGAAGTAAAAACAGCTTACACAGTAATAAAAAGTGTTATGAAATGGTATGATAACTTTAAATTAGTGATACCTACTTGGTATAAAGGCGTATTAAATATTTAATATTTACTTGGCTGTAAAGCTAAGTTTTTTGTTATAATTAGGAAAAATGAAAGAAGGAATTTAAATGAGTAAGTATAATCCTTTGTGGGAATATATTGAAAAAAGCAAAAGTGAATGCTTGCAGCTTACTTTTGCTGATTTAAAAAAGATTCTCGGTTTTGAGATAGACCATTCTTTTCTTACATATAAGAAGGAATTAAAAGAGTTTGGATACATGGTTTCTAAAATATCATTAAAAGAGAAATTTATTATATTTAATAAAATATAGGAGTGAGGATATGGATTTATATAGTAAGAGTCTGATAGTTTTAAAAGAATTATTTGCAAGAGATTATCAATTTTCATTAGCAACAGCAAAAAATGATATTCCTTCTATTAGGGTAGTTGATGCCTATTATGAAGATGAATCTTTTTGGGTAGTTACGTATGGAGATTCTAAGAAAGTTTCAGAAATAAATTGCAATCCAAATGTTGCGCTTTGTCATAATTTATTTTCCTTTAAAGGTAAAGCGTATAATATGGGACATCCTTTGGAAAAGGAGAATTTAGTAATAAGAGAAAAATTAATTAAAGTTTTTGAAAAGTGGTATTTTCGTCATAATAACGAAAGTGATAATAAAACATGTTATATTAGAATAGATTTAA
>JAQUUH010000046.1 GCA_028693955.1 Bacilli bacterium | reverse complement strand
TTTTGCACATTAAATATATGCTGATAGTCCTTTGGAAGTAACAGTTAAAATCATTTTTGCTATTTCATCTGAAGGTTTTTTCATTCCACTTTGTATCCATTTTTGCACGATACCAATACTACCATTAACACTGAATAATAATAAATATTCTGCAGTCTCATTATTTAATGAGGTCTCTTTTTGCCACTTTCTAATGATTTGTTCTTGAACAATCATTAATATCTTTTTTTGGAGTTCAATTATTCCGTTTTCTCCAAGAAGGACCTTACAAACCTTAGAATTTTCAACTATATAATCGAAAATACCTTTTAAGGTTTCATATGATTCTAGCTCTCTATTTGATTTGAAATAATAATTATCAAGATGCTCATTTATTCCTTGGATGACTTCATTTTCTATTTGGTGCAATAAATCATATTGATCGTAGTAATGAGTATAAAAAGTACTTCTATTAATGTCGGCCTTTTCGCATATTTCTTTAATAGTTATTTTATCAATATTCTTTTTTTCAAGTATTTCAACTAAACTTTCTTTTAAAACTTTTTTTGTATATTTAACTCTTCTATCAAGTTTTTCACTAGTCATATCTAATTACCTCCTAAAATAATTAATTTAATGATTTTTGTTAGATAAACAACATATTATTTTTTCATTGTTGTGCAACTAACATTTTGGGTTAATCTGATTATTGAAAACCAACTATATGTCTATTATATTTAACTCGTGACAATTTTTCAACATGTTGTCGTTTTTCGGGAGGATAAGATGGGAAGGATAGCAAAAAAAATTATTGACCATAAAAAATTAATACTAATTATTTTCACTATTTTAGCGTTTTTTGGTATAGTTTTAAATTTTATGGTTAAAGTTAATTATAATATGGTGGATTATTTACCAAAAGAAAGTCAATCCACAATAGCTTTAGAAATTATGCAAGATGAGTTTGATCAAGATATTCCTAATGCTAGAGTTATGATTAGTGATGTTGATTTACAACAAACTATAGACTACAAAGAAAAACTGAAGGAAATAGATGGTATTAGTGGTGTTATTTGGTTAGATGATATATATGATTTAAAAAAACCAATTGAAATGTATGATACTAATGAAGTAGAAAACTATTATAAGGATGGTAATGCCATAATATCAATCTCAATTGCTGAAGGAGAAGAAGTGAGGATAACTAATGAAATATATGCTCTAATTGGTGATGATAATCATGTTTCGGGCAATGCTATAGATATGGGTATAATGCAAAAATTAGCTGGAAGTGAGACATTAAATGCCATACTAATTTTAGTTCCATTGATATTAATAATATTACTAATATCCACATCATCATGGATTGAGCCTTTACTATTTTTGGCTTCGATTGGAGTTTCTGTCTTAATAAATATGGGAACCAATATTATATTTAAAGAAATATCTTTTATAACTAACGCAGTAAGTCCTATTTTACAACTTGCTGTATCTCTAGATTATGCAATATTTTTGTTACATAGATTTAATAAATATAGAGAAACTAATGAACCCAAAGAAGCTATGCAATTAGCAATAAAAAAATCCATGCCCGCTATTGCAGCAAGTGCAGCAACAACACTTTTTGGTTTTCTAGCATTAGTGTTTATGAAATTTACCATAGGCTCAGATTTAGGGATAACCCTTGTTAAAGGAATAATATTAAGCTTCATATCAGTTATGGTATTTTTGCCAGCACTTACACTTTCTTTATATAAATTAATTGATAAAACTAAACATAAAAATATATTTCCTAAGTTTAAATCTATTCCTACAATTGTATCTAAAATAAAAATACCGGTTCTTATAATGGTATTGCTACTTATTGTACCTAGTTTTCTAGCACAAAATAAAAATGAATTTACTTATGGTAGTCATAATAATTTAGATATGACAAGTAGAGGAGGCATAGATGCTCAAGCTATTAGTGAAGAATTTGGAGAATCTAATGCCATTGTATTGTTATTGCCAAAAGGAGAACTAGCAAAAGAAGAACAATTAGTAAATGACATCCAGGAACTAGAGCATGTTAAATCGATAATGTCCTATGCTACTGTTGTTGATAATACCATTCCAAGTGAGTTTCTAGATGAAGAGATAGTTAGTCAATTTTATTCTGAAAATTATAGTAGAGTAATAATATATACAGATACTAAAGAAGAAGGAGATAAAGCCTTTGCTTTAGTAGAAAGTGTCCAAAGTTTATCACATAAATACTATGGAGATAATTATTATTCATTAGGGCAAAGTGTCAATTTATATGATATGAAGAGCGTTGTTAACAAAGATAATACAGTCGTGAATATAATAGCAATTTTAGCAATATTAATGATTTTAATTTTTACCTTTAGGTCTTTAAAAATACCAATAATTTTATTACTAACAATAGAATCTGCAATATGGATAAATTTATCTATTCCGTATTTTATGGGGACTGCACTATGCTATATAGGATTTTTAGTAATAAATACTGTTCAATTAGGAGCGACAGTAGATTATGCAATTTTATTCACAGATCATTATGTAAATAATAGAAAAACTCTTGATAAAAAAGAAGCAATTAAGAAAGGCTTAAATGAAACTTTTAGTTCAATTTTAATATCAGCAACAATTTTAGCTTTTGCAGGTTTAACTTTGTGGTTTACATCTTCAAATCCAATAGTATCAGAACTTGGAATGCTGCTTGCAAGAG
>JAQUUH010000016.1 GCA_028693955.1 Bacilli bacterium | reverse complement strand
GTCATTGTTCTATCAAGTTGTAAACCAAAGATGTTTGGATAGCCCCTCAAGTTAGTCCCATTTGGACCTCCTGTTAGAACTCCACCATTTAAGAATACTTGATATAAAACTTCAGAAAGCCCTAAAGTAACAATGGCTAAAAATAAACCTTCTATTCTTAAAGAAATAAAACCAACAATTATACCTATTATTAATGAAATAAGTAACACTATTAGTAATACCACTAAATATGGTATGGCTGTGTAATTTCTTAAAAATATAGAAACTGTATAAGCTCCTAATCCCACAAAGCCCGCAGTACCCAAAGATGCAAGTCCTGCATAACCAAGTAGATACGAAAAGCCAACAGCTACGATAGAATAAATCATTGTTTGTGTTAATGCTAACCCAAACGAATATTGCAAAACTCCTACAGATGATAATGTTTGTAATATAAATAGAGCTATTCCAAACATTATAAATTTAAAATAAGGATGTTTTGTGAATTTTCTTAATTTGGGTGTAAATGTATTTTTTACTTTATTTCTCAATTCCATAATTATACACCTACACTTTCTTTATCATTTTCTTACCAAACAAACCGTTTGGTCTTATTAAAATTGCTATCAAAACTACAGAGAACACTATTGCATCAGCCCAAACTGAAGTAAAGGCTGCAGCAAAATTCATTACTAAAGGAATCAATATTGCTCCAAGTACTGGGGCAAAAAAACTTGTTACTCCACCTAAAACTATAGCTAAGAAACCATATATTTGAATCTTACCCATCATACCTGGCGAAAGAACCGTTCCCATAGACACAGCAGATACTGTTGCTAAAGCACTAGCAATAGCCCAACTTAGTGCTGTAATAACTCTGGTATTTATTCCCATCATTTGACTAACTGTTTCATTACTAGCGGTTGCTCTAACCCCTAGTCCCCATTTAGTATATTTTAAAGCAATAAATACTGTCCCTAAAAGCACAACAGCTAAAATTGTACATATGATACTTTGAATTGGCCAATATAGGTTTAATCCAAATATTGAAAAATTAAAGTTTTGAGCAGAGAAATTTGGTGATGCAGGTGTCATAGTAGTAATAAGAGAGAAAACAACTGGTATCAAGTTAGTGAAAACCAACAATAACCCCATTGTTACAATCTGTTTACCACCAGGATTTAGACCTTTACCACGGCGAATTATTCCTACATCTATAAGCATTCCAATAAAAAATGCTGTTAACATACCAAGTATTATTGCTAGTGGTAGTGGTACATTATAATATAACGCAAAATGCGTAGAAATGTAACAACCAAACGTCGCAACAACGCCTTGTGCATAATTTGTTGCTATAGAAGTTCTAAAAACTAAAGTAATTCCAAATGTAGCTAGCGAGTATAAAGCAATACTTTGCAAAGAATTAAAAACTGTTTGTATTACTTGCTGGAATGACATTAAATTTCACCCCATTTAATCACATTCGCAGACCAAACATAGCCTATACCAGCAGCAATCATACAGACTACAGACCCATCTTTAACTTTGCCTGCTTTTAATGCTAAATGCAAAGATAATATTTGATCAATTTGACCAACGTGTCCATAATCTGAAAGATAAATTGTTTGATCTTCTGAAACACCCAAATCTTTCAACATTCCTAAGTGACCAGATTTTTTCATGTGCAAAACTGCTAAATAATCTATCTTCTTAGGTAATCCAGCTTTTTCAAATGATTTATCGATACATTTATACCAATTAGGCATTGATACTTCATTTAATCTATTTTTCATTTTTACTGGATCCATTAGTCTTAAAGACTTTTTGCCTTCTTCAAGGTTTTCTTTTGTAAATGGATGTGCAATACCACCAATTTCGACTCCTGCTGTTCTTGCAAGAGAACCATCAGCAATAATATGTGAAGCTAATAATAAATTTTTGTTATAATTCTTTTTTAAAATGATCGCTCCTCCACCTGCTCCAAGATTATACATCATTGAAACATTGTTATCTTTATAATCGATGAAGTCGCCATTTCTATAACCGCCTACTACCATTATTGTATTAATTGTATCATCTGCTATAAGCATGTCACGTGCAATTTCCATTGCAGAAACACAAGTACAACATCTATTTTGGACATCAATGCCCCAAGCATTATCAGCGCCAATTCTACCTTGAATGTAAACAGCAGATGTTGTTAATGGATATTCTTTCCATTCTTCACCAATACAAAGAACTACATCAATGTCTTTTGGATCAACTCCTGTATTTTTCAAACAATCAAGAGCAGCTAGTGCTCCCATTTCTTGGGTCCCATCTTCAGGTCCTGGTCCAGGAATATACTTTTGATTAATGCCAAGCTTATTTCTTACTGCATCTTCAGACCAAACTCCGCCTGTTGCATCAGAAATCTCTTTTGCTGTCATTATTTGCTTTGGCAAATATATTCCAGTACCAACTATTCCGACATTTATTTTTTCACTCATTTTATTTGCCCCTCTTACTTAAATAAATTTAAATTATAATCTCATTCCACCATTGACACTTAAGTTAGTGCCAGTTACATATGCTGCTTCATCGCTAGCTAGGAATAATGCTGCATAAGCAATATCCATAGGTTGACCTAGTCTTTTCAACATTGTTTGACGTGCAAATTCATCAAGTAAATCTTGAGGAACTGTTTTCAATATATCAGTCATTGTGTATCCAGGAGAAATTGTATTTGATCTAACTTGAGCACCTTTTCTTGCAAATTCTTTTGCCCATGATTTTGATAAACCATATAGTCCTGATTTTGTAGATGCATAATTTGCTTGGCCAATATTACCAAATTCACCTACTACAGAAGAAATAGAAATAATTGAACCTTTACCTAGTTCCATCATGTGTGGACCAAATAGTCTTCCCATATTGAATGGTCCTTTTAAATTAACATTAATTACTAGGTTCCACATATCATCAGTCATTTTTTGAGTTAATGAATCTCTTGTAATACCTGCATTGTTAACAAGAACATCAATGTGTTTATATTTTTCAACGGCATAGTCAAAAAATTTCTTGCATGATTCTGTATTACTTACATCTAGAATATATCCTTCGACATCTTTGTTTTCGTATGTCAAAGGGGCCATATCACATGCAATAACTTTTGCACCCTCTTTGGCAAATAATTCGGCCATTGCTTGGCCTAAACCTTTTGCAGCGCCCGTGACAACTGCTACTTTACCATCTAATCTTCCCATACTATTCCTCTCCTTTATTTTGGGATCTTAATATACTGCGCGTGTATATTCATTTCTAATAGAGGCTAATTATTCTATTAATAGTTTTAATTTATAGATACAATTAATTAAAATTATCTCATGATTCCTTTTAAAGAACTCCGTGTAACCTCTTTATGTTATTATTATGACTACGCACGTGGTATATAGACGGTATTCACTTGTATAGGTGAATCACCATTCTTATGAATACCTCTTCACACATTAATGTATACTTTATGTAAGCGTTTGTCAACAAAAAAAATATGAATGATAGATTCAGTTTTACTTGTTATATTTCAGTTTTGTTATATAATATGAATATCTAGTCACCTTTTGTGATTTTATGGGGGTTTTTTTAATGTTAGAAGTTTCTACAAGTATGCCAAAGACCAAAAAGGGATTGCATACTTTCAACAAAATTTGTATGTCTGCTGAAAAGCTGTTCCACGAGAAGACATACCATGCCGCAACCATTAATGATATTGTTAATGATGCTAATCTAGGAGTCGGCACATTTTACATATACTTTGATAGTAAAAGAAGTTTATATAGACATTTAGTTCTTTCTTATTATCATGATATAAGAAAATCAATAGCCGAAAAAACAAAGGATTGTAAAACAAGATTAGAATGTGAAAAACTTGGTTTAAGAGCTTTTTTAGATTATGTAATAAAAAAGCCACATGCTTACACTATAATATGGCAATCATTGCTTGTTGATAGGGAGTTATTTGTCGATTATTACACATCTTTTGCTGATAGATATAAAAAGCAATTAGATGAATCTATAGAAAACGGGGAAGTAAACCCTGAAATTGATACTATAGCTTTAGCCTATGCTCTTATGGGAATTTCAAACTTCGTTGGTCTTGAAACAATCTTTTTTCATACGGATGTTCTTGAAGAAAAAAGAATTGATCAAATTGTTGATTCAGTAATGATTATGCTAGAAAAAGGAATAAAAAGGAGTTAATAAACTCCTTTTTTTTGTTAAAACACCGGTATTACACTGCTACCAAATGTCTCTTCTATATATTTTTTTACTTTTGAAGTGGCAAGGCATTCAATAAGAACCTTAATCGCTTCTTTTTCTTGGTTGCCGTTTTTTACAGCAATAATGTTTGCCCTTGTTAATGCCGCTTCAGATTCTGTTGATTCTGTTAAAATAACTTTATCAAGTATTCCTGCATCAATAGCATAATTACCATTAATAATGGCATAATCTACATCTGGCAATATATTAGGTAAATTAACAGCTTCTATTTCACTAAAGATTATCCCATATGGATTATCTTCAATATCATTTAATGAAGTTTCAAAACCAGCGTTGTTTTTTAATGTAATAAGATTATTAGCTTCTAATAGCAAAAGCGCTCTTGCCTCATTAGAGGTATCGTTTGGTATAGCAATCTTTGACCCATATTCAATATTGTTTATTTGTAAATGTTTACTAGAATAAATACCCAATGGTTCAAAATGAAGGGCAAACACTGAAACCAAATCGGTATTATTGTTTTTATTGAAATCCAATAAATATGGAAGATGCTGGAAATAATTAGCATCTATTTCTCCGCTTTGCAAGGCAATGTTTGGTAAATAATAATCACTAAACTCAACTATCTCTAAAGTATATCCTTTTGCAGAAACATCATCTTTTATTTGTTCAAGTATTTGAGCGTGAGGCGAAGGAGATGCTCCAACAATTATAGTTTTGTCATCAATAGAATTTTTAGAACAACCAGATAGAACTATTAAACTAGAAAAAAGAATTAAACTACTAACAAATTTTTTCATTTTTTATTCACTCCTTTTATTTTCTTTTATCAATTTTTTTGGCAATATAATTAAATATAATCTGTATAATTTGAACAAGTATTATCAAAATTATTAAAGTGTAAATCATTACATTGTTTTGATATCTATGTAATCCATAACGTATTGCTATATCTCCAAGTCCGTTGCCTCCAACAACTCCAGCCATTGCTGAATATCCAATTAAGGCAATAGTAGTTATTGATCCACCCCTTACTAACGAAGGTATCGATTCTTTTAAATATACTTTTGTAACAATTTGCCAAGTACTTGCTCCCATTACTTGTGCTGCTTCAATAACCCCTTGACTTACCTCTTCAAGAGAAGTCTCAACCATTCTGGCAATAAATGGTGTCGCTCCTAAGGTTAAAGGAACTAGAAAGGCAATAGTACCAATGCTTGTCCCTACAATATATCTTGTTAATGGAATAACCAATACCATTAATATAAAAAATGGTATAGATCTTGCGGTATTTATGATCCACTCTAATATTTGGTATATAACTTTGTTTCTTTTTATTCCATTGTCTTTGGTAATAACAAGAATTACTCCTAAAGGTATTCCTATTAAATAACTTATAATCCACGATATCGAAACCATGATCAGGGTTTCAATTGTTCCTTTTAATAACAAATTAATTAAATCCATATTATCACAACCCTTCTTTGATAAGCATTTTAGTTATATCATTTCGAGGATTTAAGAAAACATCTTCAACTGCACCATTTTCAACAATCTTTCCGGCACTTATAACGGCAACCTTATCACAAATCATTTTTATTAATCTAATTTCATGAGTAATTATTACTATTGTTGTTTTATACTTTTCATTAATTTTTAATAATAAATCTAAAATTGATTTTGTAGTAAGAGGATCTAAAGCACTTGTTGGTTCATCACACAAAAGAATCTCAGGAGATGAAGCAAGAGCTCTAGCAATTGCTACTCTTTGCTTTTGTCCTCCACTTAATTTGCTTGGGTATGATTTTTCTTTATCAGCAAGGTTTACAAGATTCAAAAGTTCATGAACTCTTTTTTTAATTGCGTCTTCTTTAATATTGTTTATTTTTAAGGGAAAAGCTATATTATCATAGATATTTTCTTGTTCTAAAAGATTATACCCTTGAAAAACTACCCCCATTTTTTTAAATACGCTTTTTAATTTCTTATTATTTACATCAGCAATATTGGTTTCTCCTATAAAAATCGCTCCACTATCTGGCTGTTCTAAATGACTAAGACACCTAATAAGTGTTGTCTTTCCTGCACCACTCATACCAATAATTCCAAATATATCACCATCTTCAATTTCTAAAGAAATATTATTCAAAGCATGATAATTATTGTTATTTTCATCAAAATATGTTTTTGTTAAATTATTAATTTTAATCATTTTTTTCTCTTCCTTTCTTTTTTACCAAATAAAAAAACTCCCATCCAATAAGGACGAGAGTTAAAGCCCGTGGTACCACCTAAATTCAAGAACATTTTGTTCTCCTTATCAAGCACGCCTGCAATAGACAGGTTCATACTTTAGTGCTTTAACGCGCACACACGTCGTAGCCTAAGTAAAACTTCGGTACGCAACTCCAAGACCATGTTCGGAAATTAAATTAATGTTTGTTTTCACCACTTCAAACTCTCTTTTAAAAATTTAATAACTTACTCTTCTTTTCAAAGTTATTTTGATTATTAAACATATTCTATAAAAAAGAATATTGCTTGTCAATAATAAATGAAATTATAATTAACTATTTTGATAAATATTCCAAAAATTTGTTTTTTGCTTCAACAAAAAGCGATTTTGCATTGCTAAAACTTATAACATCTAGAGCCATGTCGATATCAACCCATTCTCCATCAATAAATCTTTCTTCTTCATTCCAAATTATTGGGCCAAACGCTTCAACAACAAAAGAATGCACATCAACCTTCTTTTCAATAGTTCTAGCACCAAAAAAATCATAAAACATATCTCTAGTCATTTCTAAATCATAAGCATCAAAGCTATAACTATATGATTCAATTTGTCCTAAATATTTGGCTTTTGCTAAATCAATATGGCTTTCTTCATAGCATTCTCTTTTGGCAGCTTCAATTGAAGTCTCTCCTTGTTCTATGTGACCCTTTGGAAAAACCCATTCATTATGGTTTGTTTTTAATAAAAGTATTTTATTTTTATTGTCTTTTATACCAAAAACTATTGCCATCGATGATATTTCATGTTTTAAATCTACTTCTTTGATGTTTTCAATCCTACACCAATCAATGTAAGACATTTTTCCTTCAAAAACCTCTGGACATGGTCTTTGAAACTCATTTATATAGAAATTACTTCTTTTAGGATTATCAATCTTTGTTTTGACATAATTTTTAAAACTATAAAAATATGAAGATATTAAATCTCTTAAACGATAATATCCTGGTTTTGAAACAAATTCTTCATATGTATTATCTTGGCATTCAAACCAAAGCCCTTTAAGGCTTTGAATTGCAATAAAAGAATATATAAATTGAGAATTAGTTTCTTCATCATAATATTCCAAAAAATATGATTTAGATTGCAAACGATTAACATATGCATATTCTCTATATAATTCAACACAATCAAAACACCATCCACATTTTGTTTTTAAAAGTTTTTCTGGTCTTTGGAGACAAAAATCATTTTCAAAATCTATCTCCTCATAATCTTCTCCCTTTTTTAAATTACCTGCTTTATCAATATAGCCGTATTCAATATTCCTAACAACATATTTATTGAATTCTTCTAAACTGTAATTGTATATTTTATTGCTTTTTGATAAATTCAACTTTGCTATATTTGTCATTAAAATCACCTTTAATAATTATATAACATTTTTTATCTAGACAATAACTAAAAGTTTTTAAATTATTATGATATAATTTTATAAATGAAATGAGGCGAAAAAATGATTAATAATTTATATAATGTAATGTTCCCTATTTGGTTTCTTCTAATTTTCCCTTATGCTTGGCTTGTAGTTTTACCAGTAAACTTCATAATTGATAGTGGTGTAATACTTTTAAGTTACAAACATAAAAAAGAAAATAATATTAAAAATAAGTATTTTAAATCAATATTTTTCATTTGGACTCTAGGATTTTTAGCTGATATTGTTGGTGGAATTATTCTTCTTTCACTCCAAAATATAGATAATCATATTTTCAATGAGTATATATCAACACCATTAAATGTTAATCCTCTTGATAATTGGTACTCTTTGTTTTTTATGCTAATTATAATAGCAATATCTGGTCTTATGATTTTCATTTTCAATTATTTTTTATCTTTTAGAAAAATAGGATTTGATAAAAAAAAGAAAAAACATTATGCGTTAATATTAGCAATATTTACTTCTCCTTATGTTTTTTTGTTTCCAAGTCAAATAGCCTATACAAGTACTCAAAACATTTATTTTTTTACTAATCACATTGTTCATAATTATATTGACACTTTTACAATAAATAGATTATCTGATAATAAAATAGCGACATACAATGACATTATTTATGATGATAATTTTAATTATGGAGACATTAGCTTTTTAAAAACCACTATTAACAATGCTAAAAGAATATACTTTTATGATAATGAAATAGAAATAAAATATAATTTAAATATTTCTTACAATGATAATAAATTTAAACCGACATCAATATATGTATGGAATGAAAATAATTATTATTACTTTATGCATAACGATAAGAATTATATTATCAATGAAAGTGATACTGAAAACTTTGAAAATTGCTTGATAAATATATTTAAATAGTAAAAAGGTGCTTTGAAAGCACCTTTTAATTTATCTTCACTTATATTATCTTTTTTTAAGACCTAATATTTCTCTTGCTTCATCAGGAGTTGCTGGTACATAATCTAACTCTTTAAATAATCTAACCATTTTTTCAACTAATTCAGCATTATTTTTAGCTTTAACTCCTCTACCTAAATATAAATTATCTTCCATTCCGACACGAACATTACCACCTAGAAATAGATTTGTTAAACAAATTGGGAATTCTTCTTTACCTGCTCCAAAAGCAGACCAATTATAATTTCCTACACCAAATACTCTATCACATGTTTCTTTCATGTAAATTAAATCATATATTGTTGCCCTTATAGCGCCATTTATTCCCATAACAAATTGTAGATATGGTTTTCCTTTAATATATCCGTTATCTAATAGCCATTTGACATTATAGATATGTCCAACATCATAACATTCAATTTCAGGCACAGTTCCTGAGGCTTCAAATTTTGGTAACATATCCATCATATCACCAAAAGTATTTTTAAATATTGCTTGAGTTGTAGCTTGTAGAGTCGGTTTTTCCCAATCAAATCTCCAATCCATTTTTGGATTTGAAGCAATTGGAAATAATCCCCAGTTTATAGATCCAGCATTCATTGATGCAAGCTCTGGTTTTAAAGCAGGCACAACAGCAACTCTTTCATCAACAGTCATTGTCAATGAGCCGCCTGTTGTTACACAAATAATTACATCTTTGTTTTTTTCCCTTATAAGACCTATAATCTTCTCAAATAACTTTATATCAGAAGAAGGTTTCCCGTTTTTTGGATCTCTTGCATGAATATGTACAACAGCTGCTCCAGCTGCTGCTGCATCTAAAGCGTTTTGTGCTATTTCTTCTGGAGTAATTGGTAAATACTCTGACATTGAAGGCACGTGGATTGAGCCGGTAATAGCACACGTAATAATTCTTTTATTTGACATATATTATTCCCCCTCATTAATATATTTTATATGTAAATATGTCTTCTATTATTATAATCTATTACAGATTATATTTCCATTCATTGTTTTAATTAAATAATTAATCAATTTCAATTTAGTAAAAATAACTATTGATGCTTTCTGAAGATACAATACCAAACACAATCATCACTTGTGTAATTAATTCTATGTTTAGTATGCCTTTCTAGAAAAATCTCACCTCCTTTAGTTAATAATATTTCTTCACCTTCCACTTCAATAATGGCTTTACCCTTTTCTATTTTTACAAATTCATCTTCTTCTTGATTATAGTAGAATCCTGGAGCAGAAATTTCTCCATTTGAATAAATTCTTTCAACTCTAACATCCAAACTTTCAAATAAAATGATTACCTTTTCCATATATAATACTATTTTCTACCCTTAACTTTTTTATCATAGTCTATTGTTTTACGAAAATTATCTTCTTTTGATATTTGTTTATCTATAGCAATATTTTTAGAAGTCTCACTTTTTATATCATTCTTTTTAACTTCTTTTTTTGCACTTTTAACAATATACTCACTACTATCATTTAAAGATGTCGCTTCTTTAATAATTTTGGTTTTAAATACAGGCGAAACCTTATCTTCTTTTTTAAGAGTTTTTTCTTCTTTATATTTATATTCTTTTGTAGAAGATAGTGTTATTTCTTCTTCTTCATGCTCTTGTTTTTTGTAGCCGGATGTAATTCTATTAACAACTACCGCCTTTTTAACCTCTTCTTCATCTTCTAATAATTCATCATCCATCTTGATATTTAAATCAATGTCTTCAGTTACCTTTTCTTTTTCAATACTGACTATTTTTTTCTCAATTTCTTCGCTTGGCAAATCATAACTTTGAGTTTTTAAAAATAATTTTGACTTTTCTAAATCTTGACTATCAAATTCTTTTCTATCTATTTTATCATCTATATTTTCAATTGTTTGAACACTAGATTCATCTTCAATTAAATTAAAATAATTTATTCCTTCTTGAATTTTGATTTCCTGAACTTTTACATCACTATAATTGCGTCTTCTTTTTTCGATAAACTTACGAATGTTTTTCTCGAAAAATAATATGAATATTGGAATAATAAACATTATTATTCTTCCGATTATACTATTTGCAAAAAGAATTAGAGCCCCAAGCCATCTACTATAACTATAGTAAATACCATATATCTGATCGCGATCAACTGCTTGTCTCATAATACCTACTTCTGAGCCTGGCAAATAGTTTGTAATATCAACAATTAAAGTACCATCTTCTTTAATTTCCATAATTTTTTCAATAAAAACTTCTTTATTGATTTCAAAAATAACAATCTCTCCATCTACTAGAGGATACTGTTCATCTACTTTTTGAAAAACAATTAAGTCATTTTTCTTTATCTCGGGTTCAAGTGTTGAAGATTGAAAAATATAAGGTATTTTCCCTCCAACAGTAAAACTAGAATTTGTTGAAGACAAGGACATAAAAAGTATAAATCCATTTATTGCCAACACAAAAATTAACAATAATGCTCCAATGCTATTTATTATGTATGTCAATGTTTTGCTATTATAACGGATTCCTTTACCAACTTTAACAAATTTTTTTGTTTTATAATCTTTTACCAAAAGTGGAGTTTCAATTTGAGTTATTGGAGTGTATCTTGATGCTGCTTTTTTACCAGCAAAAACACAAAATATAATAAATACTAAAATTAAAATTATAATAATATAAAAATACCAAGAAGATATCACATTGTTAATGTCTTGCATTAAAGATCTATTAGTAAAAACCGCGGAATAACCAGTAATAACTCTTAATATATAAGTAATTAATAACCCAGATACCATACCAAGACGTAAATATAGTTTATCTCTGGTGAATATTGAAAGTCCCAAAACAAAACTAACAAAAAACAATAAATCAATTAATCCCAATATATATAAAGGCAATAAATATGAAATTATAAATGGATATTTTAAAAAAGCCGTTAAAATTAACGAAAATATATAACCAATAGTATATATTGAAAAAACATAAATAACTCTTGCAAGAATTTTTTGTAAAATCATATTAGTAGATTTATATCCTAATTTGACTAAAGCATACCAACGATTTTGACCTATTTCTGTAAAAGTTAAAAAATCATAATATAGAGCGAAATAAACAATGAAATAAACAAAAGATATTATAGTATATAAAAAAGCTACCGAGAAAAAACTAGGCAACATTACTTGAGGAAATACCTCTGTTAAAACAGAATCATATAAGGTTTTCAAAAAATAATGGATAGCAAAAGTAAATGCTCCTAAAAATAAGCCGTTTATTAATATTCTTTTCAAACTTATTTGAGAATCAGAATTTATATCCTTAAATTCCTTTTTAATATAATTACTTTGATAAATCATAATCTCTTGCCACCTCCTCAAAGGAGTTTTGAACTCTTCCTCTATTTATTTTTATAGAATCAGGATCAATATTATTGTCAATAAGCTTTTTTAAAAACCCGTTTATGCTAAACTCATTCCTTTCATCTTTTAATAAAATCATTTCTTTTTCCATTTCAAAAGAAAACTCTGGGTATATTTTTTTTAGTATATTAAACATTTCTTCTTTTCTACTATCAATAATAATAACTTTGACAGGGTCAAATCTTTCAATTAATTGATTAACTCCACCAACATATCTAGTCTTGCCATCAACAATAAAAATTGTATTGCTGCAAACTATACCAATAAGTTTTGCCTGATGAGTTGAAACAATAACGCAACGTTCATTATCTTTTATTATCTTACTAGTTATTTTTTTTATTATTTGAA
>JAQUUH010000015.1 GCA_028693955.1 Bacilli bacterium | reverse complement strand
TTTTGGAGGTTCCAGACGGAGTTGAACCGACGCTCAGTGAGTTGCAGTCACTTGCCTTACCACTTGGCTATGGAACCACAGCGCTTAGTTATTATAGCAAATACTACAAACTATTTCAATATTAATAACAAAGAAAAAACACATTTTTATCTTTATTTATAAACATTAATTGGTGGGAAAAATTTTTCCCACCAATTAACAAATTATTAAGCTAATTTAACATCGGCCCAAGCATCATCTATCAATTTCTTAGATGTAGGGTTATATCTAAACATTTCATCTTTTTCCTTATCAAATATTACCTCATAGGAAGCAGTTTGATCTATAAAATCGCCATTAAGCAAATTATCATATATATTTGCTTTTACTGAACTATAGCCAACATACAAAGAATTTGCTTCAGCATTTTCATCTTCCATCATAAAATTTATAAACTTATATGCTAAATCAACATTTTTGGCTTCTTTATGAATTACCATACCATCAAACCAAACGTTTGTTCCTATAGTTGGCTTGTAATAACTCAATTTTTCGTTTTCTTGCATCATATATGTCGCATCTCCTGAATAGACAACTGCCATATCATATCTATTATTTTCAGAAGCCATATCTTCAATTACATCGTCACCAACATAAGATAATTTACTTCCTAATGTTCTTTTTTGATCAATTAGCCATTCTTTTGCTTCATCTACTTCACTAGAATTTGTTGTATTAACAGAATATCCAAGTTCTTTTAAAGGAATCATAAATCCATCTTTAGATGAATTATAATATCCAAGTGTATATGAATTATCTTTTAATATATCCCATTGCTTTTCTTCTATTTGTGATAAAGAAACAACACTAGTATCATAAACAATTCCTACAGTCCCCCAAAAATAAGGTACTGTATAATTTAAAAAATTGACTGAAGAATCGGCATTTTTCAAAGAATTAATCATGCCTTTTAAGCCACTTACTAAATGATTATCGCCATTAGCCTCTTCATCTAGATTATTTGATACAGAAGTGATTTTACTCCAATCAATTTGAGCTATTAAATCCTCACTAATTAATTGTTCTATTGCATATTCTGATGGGAATATTACATCATAAACTTCATTCTTTTTTAATTTTTCTACTGCAGTTTCATTAGAATCAAATGTTGAATAATTAACACAAACATCATTTTCAACCTCAAATGCTTCTATAACTGCTGGATCAATATAAGATCCCCAGTTAAAAACATCAAGTTTTTCTTTACCAATACATTTTACAACTTTTGCAACTCCGCAACTTGAAACTGTTGGTACTGCTAAACTAACCAAAGCAGTAAATACTAAAACTTTCTTTAAACCTTTCATTTTAATTTCCTCCCATTTCTCTTAAGTTTTTTTTCTTCATCAGTCTTTTTAAGGAAATTGTACATAACAATTATGCTTATAAAAACTGTGATTATTGTCGATAAAGCATTTATCGATGGATCTCGTCTTTTAGTAGTATATAAATAAATAGATATATTTTTTACTCCACCAGCAGTGAAATAAGAAATAATAAAGTCATCGAATGACATCGTAAACGCTATTGCCATTGCTGCTAAAACTGCCCCTTTTATTTGAGGAACTAATATTTTCCAAATAGCTTGCCATGGTGTTGCTCCTAAATCTTGAGCAGCTTCAATTACATTAGCATCCAAACTTTTTACTTTAGGATAAACAGTTACAATTACATATGGCGTACAAAAGGCAATATGAGCAAGTAGCATTGTTATATATCCTGTAGGAATCTTGAAAGAAACAAATAATAGTAGCATTGCAATTGCTGTAACTATTTCAGGATTGACAATTGGAAAATTATTAATTTTCAAAACAATATCACGCAATATTTTTCTTGACCTTGATAAGGCTATTGAAGCTATTGTTCCAATAAATGTTGATAAAAGTGTTGCGATAATTGCAATAAAAAATGTATTTATTATTGCTAATGCTATATCTTTATCCTCTAACATTTTTTGATACCATCTTAATGAAAAGCCTGTAAAATCTGTTAACGATTTAGAATCATTAAAAGAAAATAATATAAGCGGAATAAAAGGAATATATAAGAATAACAAGATTAAATAAACATATATTTTACTAAACCAAGTTTTTTTCTTTGTAATCATATCTTTTTCACGCTCCTTATTGATGATTTTTCTTTTGCATCACCTAAGCGATCAAAACGATTTGCCATAAATACTAAAATCATAATAATTGCCCCAAGAATTAGTGATACTGCACTGCCATATCCCCAATCTCCACCTGATTTAAAATTCATTTCAATTAAATTTCCAATAAGAGCATAATTATTTTTAGACAAATATTCTGGAATTACTAATGTTGTTGCAGTTGGTAACAAAACCATAGTTACTCCCGATAATACTCCAGGAATTGATAAAGGCAAAATAATTTTGGAAAACACTTGTTTAGGTTTTGCGCCTAAGTCAAGAGCAGACTCAATATATGATCTTTCAATTTTCATCAATGTAGTATATATAGGTATAATCATAAATGGCAAATAGACATAAACCATACCAACTATAGCAGCAAAATCATATGCCAAGAAATCTATTGCTTCTATCCCAAACCATCCCAATATACTATTTAATGGTCCTTGCATATCAAAAATTTGTCTCCAAGCATAAACTCTTAAGAGCATATTTATCCACATTGGAGCCGTTACAAGAAGAATTAATCCATTTCTTACTTTTTGAGATGCTCCAGCTATAAAATATGCAAATGGATACCCAATAATTAAACAAATTATTGTTGATATAAGTGCCAATTTAAGAGATTTCCAAAGAGCAATTAGATTCTCTTTTGAAGAAAAGAATCTTACAAAATTTTCAAAACTAAACACTATCATATCAGAAGTGGTCTCGCTTCCTAAAAATGCGTATAGTCCTATCATTAAAACTGGCAACAATATTAATATTAATACTATGGCAAAATATGGTGTAGCCAACAATTCAAATCCATCTATTTTATGTTTTCTAAAAAACTTACGATTATTTTTAGAATTTTTAACGGCTAACATTTTCTAATTTCTCCATTATATGAATATCTTCTGGACCAAATTTAATAGCTACTTTTTTACCTTCTTCTTGATAGTCTGTTGTGTGAATTGTATAAATTCTATTAGATGTTTTAACATCTATTTCAAAATGAACACCTTTAAAAATTACATAATCTACTATTCCATCAAAAACTCCTTCTCCTTCAGGAACAATATCTATATCTTCTGGACGAATCACCACATTAACTTGTTCATTTGAAGAAAAACCACGATCAACACACTCAATATCTTTTCCGTCAAAATTAACAAGATAATCTTTCTTCATGTTTCCATCTATAATATTTGATTCTCCAACAAAATTTGCAACAAACTCATTTAAGGGCTCATTGTATATATCTTCTGGAGTTCCAACTTGTTGAATTATTCCATCGCGCATAACAACAATTTTATCTGACATTGTTAGGGCTTCTTCTTGATCATGAGTAACAAAAATAAAAGTTATCCCTGTATTACGTTGAATCTCTTTTAATTCATATTGCATTTCTTGACGAAGTTTTAAGTCTAAGGCTCCTAATGGCTCATCAAGCAATAATACTTTCGGCTCATTTATGAGTGCTCTTGCTATAGCTACTCTTTGTTGTTGACCCCCAGATAAGGATGAAATTTGTCTTTTTTCAAATCCTTCTAGACCAACAAGTTTTAACATTTTAGTAACTTTTTTTGCAATCATCTCTTTAGAATAAACTTTCTCTGTTTCACTAACATGTTTTGATCCAAGTTTTCTTCTTATTCTTGTAGTTAATTTCGTATTGTTAATATTTCTAATTGTTAACCCAAATGCAACATTTTCCTCTACATTATAATGTGGAAATAAAGCATATTTTTGAAATACTGTGTTTGATGGTCTTTGGTAGGATTCAAGTTCATCAATATCTTTGCCATCAAACAAAACTTGTCCCGATGTTGGCTTTTCAAATCCTCCTATAATTCTTAAAGTAGTAGTTTTCCCACATCCTGAAGGACCAAGCAAGGTAACAAATTCATTTTCGTTTATAGTCAAATTTATTCCTTTTAAGACAATATTGCCATTGTATTCTTTTGTAAGACCTATTAATTCTATAAGAGGCTTATCTGACTTGTTTGTATTTTTTACTATTTTCTTTTGTTGTTGTTTAATAACCATAATAAGACCTCCCTATTAAAATGATGGTGGTGTTGTTATCCACAATACTTGCGATTTCTTTTTAGAAATGTTTTCTAAATAATGTTGTTCTAACCCATCCAAATAAAATGTCTCCCCAGTATGAACTACTTCTTCAGATTCATCTTCATATACAATTTTTATTTTACCCTGAAGAACATATCCAAACTCTTCTCCTTCATGAGGCTCCATCAAAAAAGATTTACCATTTTCTTTAAACTCAATTAATAGTGGTTCCATCTCTCTTTTTTGAGCATTTGGAATAATCCAACTTATAGTATAATCATCTTTTTCATCCAAGAAAAAGTCATCTTCTTTAAAAACATTTTTACTATTCTTGGGCTCTTTAAAAAATTCTCCCAAAGAAGAGCCTAATGCTTCCAAAATATCTTCAAGAGTTGAAATTGAAGGAGAAGTTATATCATTTTCAAGTTGTGACAAAAAACCCTTTGTAAGTTCGCATCTTGATGCTAACTCTGCTAGTGTTAACCCGTTTTTTACTCGCAATTTTCTAATAGCGTGTCCAATCTCCATAAAATTTCCCTCCATAAGTTTAGTAATAATAAACTCTAATTTTAATATTACAAAAACATTATACAAATATTAGCACAAAAATCAATAAAAAAAACAACTTTTTTTAAAAGTAATTTTCCTGGCTAGTAATTGGAGTATTTGTGAAAATAGAAAAAAATTTACTTTCATTTCTTGTTTATCTTACGTTTAACTATCAAAATCTAACAAATATTGGATAAAAAAAATAAAATATTAGTCAAATACTTATGACTAATATTTATCTTATATATTGATATTTATCAAAATAACTTAAAGATTTTTACGCATTATTAGTATCCCATCTTGTTCATAACTAGGAATAAAACCTAATTTTTCATATAACTTCATTGGACCTTTAAAATCCATATCGTACTGTCCTTTTTTTACATGTGTATATCCTTCAACTGCTTCATAGCCTTGTTTTGAAGCATCTAATATAACTTTTTCAAGTAATAATGTTGAAACTCCACTACCTCTATATTGAGGTGATACTGAAAAACAAACAACAGACATAATTTTCCCAATAGACCTATTACGAGCAAAATCAGGAATAAATTGATAACGATTTTTAACATAATTATCCATATTTCCTGCATTACACCACCCAACAACAATATCATTATCATATGCTAAATAGCCGTGAATTTTATTTTCATTTAGCATCTTGATAGCATAGCTACGAATTATTGCTTTAATATCTCCAGAAAATTCTTTAACCATCTGATCAATTTCTTTTGAAGTTTGAGTTGGGCAAGTACAATAACAAGGCCCATTTTTATCAGTACTTGAAAAAGCTCTATTATCAAAATAGTCAAGATAATCTGAAATTAAATCCGAAGTCAAAGGTTTGATTGCTAATTTCATATATTTCTTTCTCCCTTTAATTATTATGCTTGCTAGACTATTTTTTCTATTTCTCTTTTTATATTCTCTTTTGGACGATATCCAGTTATATGTGATACTAATTTACCATCTTTAAAAAACAATAATGATGGCAATGATTTTACATCAAGACTCTTTGCATATTCTAAATCAAAATCTGTATTTATTTTTACAATCTTAATTTTATTATTATACTCTTCTTGAAGTTGTTCAAGGAAAGGAACAATTAAGCTACAAGCCCCACAATGAGTTCCAAAAAAATCTAAAACAACACTGCCATTTTTCAAGACTTCCTCAATATTCGATTGGCCACTTAAAAGTTCTAGTTCCATAAATTTTCTCTCCTTACTAGTTAATAAATCTAATATTATTAAAAAAACATATTTTGTTTTATATTCCAAACGATACACTTTTATAAAAAATATGTCAACAAAAAAATATCCTTAAAAACTACTAATTTTCATAATGTAAATTTTTTGGATATTTTTTGGTAATTTTATGTACATTTTTTTTAATTATCTATAAAATCTTTCACAATTTTTTTAATAAAAAATTTATCTAGAAAAGGAATTAAACTATTAAAACGCAGACCATTAAAGCCATCTTCATCAATAACTTTTGTTGCAAGTTTTTTTAATTCTTCTTTTTCAAGAAAAGGCACTACTGACATTATATTAAATCTTATAGACCCACTAATAAAAATATCAACAGTTGCTCTTAATGCCTCCTTACTAATCCAGCATAAATATTTATTAATATTAACACCATTTTTAAGTCTTATTAAAAATATTTCATCTAATTTATCTTGTGCTTGATTACTACCTACAAATCTTATATTAGTTATAGTGTAACCATTTTTTAATATAACTTGCTTTGATACATTATTTTTTAATATTTCATCAAATTCAATGTCACCTGTAAAAACTAAATCTTCATTAATTACATTAATTTCCACTAATTCATCACTCACCAATCAATTCTATTAAATTGGAACTGTATTTCAATATAATAGAGCAACTCTTCTTTGTTCGTAAATAACTTTCTTTTTTCAATATACTTTTTACTCATTAGCATACCTCCTTTATTTAATTCTTTGCACAACTATATTTTAACTTTGTACAATACCTAAATCACGCAAGTATTAGTTGACTAAAAAAGGAGGTCTCCCTCCTTTTATTCAATATCATCTTTTTCCATAGCATGCTTAAATATCATTTTAATATCATCAGAATCCATAAAAGGATATAAGCAATTTATGTCAATCATTGTGTCACCATTAATATATTCTTCAGCAATTTTATGCAAGCACTCTTCAGAAACAAATGGAGCCATCCCGACATAATCTTTTCCTTCTTTTACTTGTTTTAAAAACACCTCATCAAGATAATCATCATCAATAAATGGATACAATGAAGAAATATTAACATCTTTTAGTTCTCCGCTTTCAACCATTTTATAAATTTCTTGTAAACTATCATCCTCCATAAAAGGATAAAGTGGTGGTAAATTTATTTTATAACCCTCTTTTAATAGTTTAATAACTTCTTCCCAAACATCATCATCAACAAATGGAGCTAAACTTACATAATCTTTGCCCTTTTTAATTGCTTCAATAAATGCTTTAGAAACGACCTCCTCACTCGCAAATGGTGCAATTCTATTCAATTTTATACCTTTGAATTCACTGTTTTCTGATTCAATAATCTTCTTAAAAAGTTCTGCTATTTCTTCATCTTCCATAAATGGTAACATTTTTTTAATATCAACACTCATATTCAATATTCACCTCCTAATAGGTAATCTAGTTCAGTTGGGGTAAGTTTTACTTTTAAACACTTAATATCTGTTTGAAGTTTTTTATTTTTTAATGCAGATAAAATTTGCATTCTTTCTTCATCTGAAAACTGGTAAAAAACTTTTGCTAAATCAACATCTATTTTCCCATTTATAATACTTTTAATAACAAATGAGCGATTATGTCCTGCAAAAATGTTATGACTATCTATTACTGCTTCATCATTCATGCAAAGAATTTCTTCAAATGAAACATTAAACATCTTACTAAGTTCAATTAAATTATCAATTGAGGGTAAAGTTTGTCCAAGTTCCCAACGTGAAACAGCTTGTCTAGTTACATAAAGCATTTCTGCAATTTGATCTTGATTGTATTTGTTCATTAACCTAAGCTCATGTATCTTTTTACCAATAGCACTAGAATCAAGCATTAATACCACCTCCAACAGTTTAATTTTATCAATATGATATTCAAAGTCACGCAATTAAAAGTTGCCACCACCAATTCTTCAAAACTAATTATTTCTTTATCATAACTAAAAATAGCCTCAAATTTATTTGTTATCTTAAAAAAAACTTATATTTATCTTTGATAATAAGTGTACTATGTTCTAAAGATACTTTCCTATCAAATCTAATATCATTTACTCTTGCTACTTTTTAAGATTTTGGACAAAAATCTTTAAGTTATACCTTACCAAATCTTTTATTAACTCAGAAGGAATTGGTTTATCATATGGTATTTGTATAGCTCCTTTACTTGTCTTATATTCTTTAAGTTTATTTTTGAATTTTTCAATGGCTCTTGCTGCAGGATATATTCCTATATGATTTTTATTAGCTGAAAAATGAATTATATTAACTTTTTTAAAATATGTTGGCATATTCCAACTCATCTTTTCTTCAAGTGATGGATCTACACTTAATATACAAGCCCTTATAGTTATTAACTTTTGACGAACATCACCATCAAACTGTAAAAAATATTCTTCAACCGTTTTTATTTTGTTTGTCATATTATCACCTTTTTAAAAATTATATCAAAAAAGTAAAGATACTACTAATAATTAATATATATATAATAAAAAGAACACATCTAGTGTTCTTAATTTTAAAAATGGGGCGGCAGATGGGGATCGAACCCACGTATGCCTGAGTCACAGTCAGGTGCGTTAAACCGCTTCGCCACAACCGCCATATATAAGTGCTATTACATTCTATTAAAAAAAACTAGATTTGTAAAGCACAAATAAACTTTTCACAATATTTTTTTAACCCGCTTCTGGAAATAATTCATCCCAAGATTTATCATATGATATTTTAATCTTAATTCCATTTTTAATCCCAATTTGTTTACTATCATTATCATACAATTTTAAGGTATAAGTATAAATGGTATTATCTAAATTTTGATTTAATGCATCAATCGCTAGATTATCAATTCTAATACTATTTAAGCCATATATATCAATCTTATCTGTTTCATATCCATTATCTAAAGTGATAACTAAATAATCCCCTTCATTTATAGCTATTGTTTCAAAAAATATTACAATATCTCCACTAACATTATTTAAAGAATGGTATGCTCCATCAATGTATAAAGTTCCATTTTCTCCAATTTGTAAAGAAGATATCCTTAAGGAAGGAGTTAATCCTTCTGTTACATTTATTGTAAATGTTTTTGTTATTGACCCTATTTTATAGATAAATTCATATTTTCCTACTTTTAAATCTCTTTCATCAATTTTCCACCTACTAATAAACGCACTATTTGCTGAATCAAATATTGCCTTTTGGTTAGCATCTACACCCACTATACTAACTCTTGCTTGGTATGATTTTGTGACTACTTCATTATACTTTGTTATTGTTTCATAATCATATTCTCCAAATGGCAAATCAGATACCACTACATCAGAATAAATATCCATTCCTTCAATTGCTGATGTAACTACTCCATTTTTTGTGGATATAGAATATGAACTAGAAAATTGATTATCACTAAGATATTCTCCAACTTTTATTATATCTGCTGCAGTTGAAGTATTATAACTACTAGAACCATTATAATCAAAAACATTTATCTTTCCAGTAGGATTTTTAACTATGAAATAAAAAGTAAAACTTATATTATCTATAGTAACAACATATTTATGAGTTCCTACAAGTGTTAAACTGTGAACTTCAAAAAGACCCGAATAAATTACATCGTTATCAACATTTGAAGCATATTTTATATCAAATTTTTTATTATTTGTTACAGTTTCTCCATTTGGCGAAGTATATGTTAAACTCCCAAAAACTTTTCTATAGTATACTCCAATATTTGGTGTTCCTCCACCTATTGAAGCTACATTAGTATCAACATAACCTGTTGAATCTCCGCTAGGAGTTTCATCTGTATTTGCATAATTAATAAATAAATCTTTTTGTGTGTAAGTCTTACCAGCATCTGCAATTATTTCTTCTTGAGTAGCAACACTACTTTCAAGATTATAAACTTTTACAAACCAATCAAAAGAATAAATAGTTCCAACATTTGCAGGTTTTTCAAAAGTATAAGTATTAGAAGTAGTAGTTTTAGAAACAGTTCTAGTGATTCCATTTTCCGTAGACTTAAAATTAGTAAAATCTGCAGAGAGTTTCATTTCCGATTTTGCCCCAACTACAGTAAGAGTAAATGTCTTTGTTAGTTCATTCCCCGGCTTTCCGGCTTTTATTGTGAAAATGTATTTCCCTAAGGGGGTATTGGCTGCTATTTTTTGAGAAATAGTAATTTGTGACAAATTATTTTCAAAATAGCCAGTAAAAGCAGAAGTTTGAATTGTATTATCGCAACTATCACCGCAATAAATTGAAGAAATTATACTACTTGAAGAAGATTGCGTTGGACCAGTAATACTAAGTGCATAATAATTATTGGTAATACCATCATAATCAAAATAATCTGCGCTAAATCTAAAGCTCATTGTTCTATAAGAAGAATAACTTGGTTCTGGTCTAGTTATAGTGGCACTATTACTAGAAAGATAGATATACGAAGAAGGATTTTTAATATTAACATTAAAAGTTAAGACTTTACCATTTAATTCAACTTCATGCTTATATAAACCTGATTCCATATCATTTGTTATTGAAAATGTATATGTATATGTTGAACCCTTTTGCATATCTATATATTTACCATCTCTATATAACTCTCCACTAGGAGAAGTTCTTTTTACTGAAAATAGAAGATTTTCTCCTTCTAGGTTTAAGTGAGATATTGTAATTGCATAATTTGTTAAAGTCTCATAATAAGGTTTTACGACATTATATGCTCCTGAAGATATTGTAGTATTGCTACCATTCACCTTGAAACTTTTTAAATCAAGTTTTCTTGTATCATAAGTAAACATATAATCTAGATCCTGATAATTTTCTTTTTCTCCATGAATTATATATGAATTTCCTTGAATTAATTTATTTTTAAAATATATGACATACTTGCTTGCAGAAAGATTAAAGTAAGATGATGAGGAAATTTCATTATTTGCAATAGCAAAACTTATTCCTCCATCTGCATATATTTCTAGAGTGTTTTCATCAATACTTTTTACTTGTGCTACATTTAAATTAGGGTATTTAACATTAACTTCAAGTTCATTACTTATATTGCTTCCGATTTTAGCAAATATTTTGTATATCTTAACTTGTGTTGGAACAAATTCAAACTTATTTCCCATAAATGATTTTGACTGCACTCCATCAACATACCATTCAACACTTGAAGAGTTATTATTTAAACTGAAGGTCATCTTATTATATTCTCCATAAACCTGCTCTAGACTATCTTTTGAAGATATCACTAAATTTTCAATGACACTGCTTGTGCTACTGGAAGAGGTTGACATTGATGAAGAACTTGTAGAACTACTACTTGTAGATGATGAAGATGTAAAAGAACTGGAAGTTGATGGTAATCCAACACCACATCCAGCAAGTATAAACATTAAAATAAAAATCAATAATAATTTCTTCACATTCTTCACCTTACCAATATATATTAACAAAAAAAACACTTTATTTAAAGTGTTTAATCTTTTGTACTCCTTACATATTCATTTATAGCTATTAATTCTCTTTTGTGAATTAATTTACCAACATTTTCTACTTTATTATCATTTAGAAGTTTAATTAAATCTCCTATTTTTAGCCAAACAACTTCTTTAAACAAACTCTTTTCTAATTCTGTTAAATTATTATTAACCACTTTATCTACATTTGCATAGTAGTATAAACCATAATTTTGTAATTCTAAAATACTATAATTATATGATATTATGCCTAAAAAATTTATATCTTTTACAACTACTCCTAATTCTTCTTCCATTTCTCTTTTAAAGCAAGTTAATGATCCTTCATTTTCTTCTATACCACCGCCAGGCAATTCATAATGATCTCTTTGCCCAAAATCATCTTTTCCTACAATATGAAGAATAGCAACCTCTTTTTTATTATTAAATACTAATCCTCTTGTAGATAGCCTAACCCATTTAGGCTTTTTATAAGGATAAATAGTATCATCAATATTCCCAAGTATTTTTTGACGCATAATTAAGACTCCTTTTGCGAAGCATTATACATATTTGCATATGTCCCTCCGCGTTTTAATAATTCTTCATGTGTCCCTATATCTTCGATTCCATCTTTATTTAAAACAATTATTTTATCAGCATTTTTTATTGTTGTAAGACGATGAGCTATTATAATACTTGTTTTATCTTTTGATAATTCTTCAAATGCTTCTTGAATTTGATGCTCAGTAACATTATCTAATGCTGATGTTGCCTCATCCAAAATTATTATTGAAGGATTTCTTAAAAATAATCTTGCAATAGCAATTCTTTGCTTTTGACCTCCAGATAATCTAATTCCTCTTTCACCAGTCATAGTATTATAACCATTTTCTAATGACATTATGAAATCATGAATATTTGCTCTTTTTGAAGCAAGTATTACCTCTTCATCAGAAGCATTTGGTTTACCATATAAAATGTTTTCTTTAATTGTTCCCCAAAAAATGAAAACATCTTGTTGTACATGCCCTATTGCACTTCTTAAAGTATATAAATCATAATCTTTTACATTAATACCATCTATTAAAACATCCCCACTATTAACATCATAAAATCTAGGAATAAGTTTAGAGATTGTAGATTTACCAACTCCAGTTTCTCCTACTAATGCAACCATACTCCCTGAGGGTATTTTTAAACTGAAATTGTTTAATACATGATCATCTATATTTTTATAATTAAAGTTAACATTTTTAAATTCAATATTTCCAATAAAATTATGTGTAATAATTGGATTTATTGGATTACTAATACTAGGCTTAGTTTCCATAACAGCACTAAATCTTTCGAATCCTGACCAACCATTTTGTATTGT
>JAQUUH010000045.1 GCA_028693955.1 Bacilli bacterium | reverse complement strand
ATGTAGCGGAGTTATTGGGGTTAAGATTCAAGGTTTCTCCTAAATCATTTTTCCAAATCAATAGTATTCAGATAGCAAAAGTATATGGTGATGCTATTAAGATGGCTAATATATCTAAGTATGATACTGTTCTTGATACTTATTGTGGGACAGGAACTATTGGTATATTGGCATCTAGATATGCTAAAAAAGTAGTAGGAGTAGAAATAAATGAAGATGCTATTAAAGATGCTAATTTTAATGCAGAGTTTAATAGTGTGGATAATGTAGAATTTTATCAAGAAGATAGTACAAAATATATTCTTAATAGCAAAGAAAAGTTTGACTTAGTATTTATAGATCCTCCAAGAAAAGGATGTACTAAAGAATTCTTAAATGCTTTAGTAGAGAAAAAGCCTAGTAAAATAATTTATATATCTTGTAATCCAGAAACACTTGCAAGAGATATAAATATACTAAAAGATGCCTTTGATATTAAATTAGTTCAACCTGTGGATTTATTTCCTCAGACAGTACATGTAGAGACTGTTGTGCTACTAACAAAAAAATAATTAAAAAATCAAATATTAATCAAATTTGTTTTAAAAAATTAGATTTTTGGAGTTTTTGAGACCAAGTTTTTTAGATTTATTTGCATTAATATATTTTAAATCACATACAAATCGTTTTTTTAGTAGCTATCTGAAACATATTTAAGGTTATTTTCCATTACATACATCAGGAATGATGGGCAAGATTCAGATATATGGATTCTTGGCTATAGTTCTAGGTGGTGTTAAAATTGTTAAAAATAGAAAAAGTTATGTTAGATGATCATCAAATTGGTGGAGTGTTCTTGTTGGAAACAACAAACAAATGGAAAGAAATTGAAGGTTATTTTGAACTTCCACGTGGTGTTGCGATCTCTAAATGCGAAATTGAAGAAGAACTTCATGGCATGTATCTGAAATTAACATGTTCAAGTGACTATTATTTTAAAATACCAAAATTTAAAATGAAGCAAATACAGTATTTATCGTCAAGCGATGGAGAAAATCCCGAAAAAAATATTGCCAGCTATAATAATAGACCCAGAGAATTATATATTAAATTACTTAATGGTATTGTTGGGATGGAAAAATCATCAGCTCTCATCAAACTGATTTATATAGAATTAATTAAGACAAATCAAGATAACATTGAAAAGCATGGACTAGTATTAACAATTAATTACAAACACCAAAAAATTACTAGCAAAGAGAAAGATCATTTTTTTTATATAAAAGTTGCACAACACAATTTAGGACAATCTAACATTTTGTACAACTCTATTGATACTGCTTTTTTTGCTTTATTGGCGTGGTGGGCAATTAATGTGCTTTTTGTCACCAAAAAATTTACAATCAATTATGCTGAGGTGGCAATATTATTTTCGTACCTTACTCAGTTTATTTTTAGAACAATATATCTAGAGTCAACATGGGTATCTTATACTATCAAATTTACTCGCTGGATATATTGGATGATAAGGCACAAAGAAAAGTATAAATTTCCTGCAGACCATTTTTCGAAATATGCATTTAAGAGCGAGATTTATAAACAACATAAGTATCAACAAGAATCTCGATAGCGTGAACAACTTATTAATTATATAGGATATTTAATGGTAATTTATGAAGTGTTTTCTAAAGCAATCCCAAAATCAATAATAAATTTTGGGCTAATTATTATGTACTTATAATAGTCAATATAATTCATACAAAATTATGGTGCGTTTTGAATTATTAATTGCCCAAATAATTACAATTAATATCTATTCAATTTGACATTTTGGACAGTATATAACTTTACCACCTAGATACGCTTCTTTTTTGAGTTCACTACCACAAGAAGGACATTTGTCCTTTTTTGTTGTCATTAAAGTTTTGTATCCTCCAGGGTTACCATAAATATCTTCCATGCTATCTCTTCCGCCAAGTTTTATCATTTTGGCTATAGTATTTTTTATAGAATTGTATAATTGTATTTTTTCATTATGTGATAAAGTTACAATTTTTTTCCTAGGACTTACATTAGCATTAAACAATATATCTTGTAAAACACCATTACCTAGCCCAGGAATATGTTGCTCTGTAGCTAGGGCAGATTTAACAGATCCTTTATTAGAATCTAATCCTGTTTGTTTTACAAAACATTCATAGGTAAAAGCATCACTTAGTGGGTCAATAGATTCATATGCAATCTTGTAGTATTTTTGAGTCTCTAGCAATTCTTTTTTTGTTCCTATTAGTAGAAATCCATAAAGTTTAATTTTGAAAGTAATTGCATTATTATCATCTAATAGTAAGCATAGTTGATGTTTATCACCAATGTCCGCAGCTTTGTTGTAACTTATTTGTACATCTTCTCCAATAACGAGTTCAACATCAGATTCAATTATTATTCTAATATAATGAGCGCTTGCAATAACATCTTCTATTTGTTTATTTTTTAATAAGGATGAATAGGTTTTTTCATCATGATTAACCCAGCAAAACTTGTGTGGAGTTTTCATGTATATTATATTTTTTATTGTTTTTTCTTTTAAGACTTTTGATAGTTGATTAGCAATTACTCTAGCTTCGCCTAGTTCAATCATATTATCGCTCCTTTTAAAAAGTATTTTATTACTAAATTATATCACTGTTATATAAAGAGTTAACTAAAAAAGCAGATTTGACATGTAAATGACTTACTGCTATCATTTACTCTTAGAGATACAAGGAAACTAGGGAGATTTATCTTATGGATTTATTTGACAAATGTAAAGATTTTAAGAGATTAAAGGAAATAAAAGAGT
>JAQUUH010000044.1 GCA_028693955.1 Bacilli bacterium | reverse complement strand
AGATGGAATTAGGGATAAAAATAATAGCAGAAAATAGAAAAGCATCATTTGATTATTTCTTGTTAGATAGATATGAAGCTGGAATAGAATTAATGGGAACAGAAATCAAATCGCTTAGAAAAAATTCCTGTAGTATAAAGGATGCATATGTCGTTATAAAAAATGATGAGGCATTCGTTTTAAACATGAATATTTCTATTTATACTCAAGGCAATATTTTTAATCATGATCCACTACGTAGTCGTAAATTATTACTTCATAAAAAAGAAATATATAAATTGGGAAGTAAAGTTAAAGAAGAAGGCTTAACCCTTATTCCTACAAAGATTTATTTAAAAGGTGGAAGAGCAAAACTTGAGTTTGCATTAGCAAAAGGTAAGAAAAATTATGACAAAAGAGATGATGCTAAAGTAAAGTCAATGGAAAAAACAGCAAGAAAACTATCTAAGGAAACATATTGATATGATAAAAAGATCTTATAAAAACAATATATTTTTAAATTATATATATGAGTTTTTACTAAATCGTAATTTTGTTCAGGCATTATGGCCAACATATTTGGTATTTAGAGGTATGAGTTTAATAGAAGTTGGAGTTTGTGAGAGTGTTTTTCACTTAACTTCACTTTTTTTTGAAACTCCTACTGGAGCCATTGCTGATGTTTTTGGCAGAAGGTTTTCAAGAATTATAGGACTTCTATTAAAAGTGGTTTCAATTGTAATGCTTTTATTTACTCATACATTTTTTATGGCAATAATAGCATTTATTGTCTCGGCATTATCGTATAATATGGAATCTGGAAGTGATACAGCATTTGTATATGACTCTTTGTTAGAAAACAATGAAGAGAAAAAATTTACCAAAGTGCAAGGATATAGAGAAGTAGTGTTACAAGTTGCTGGTTTAGTTGGTGTAGCAATTGGTGGTATTCTTGCTGATATTAAATATGAATATGCATATGGAATTGAAATAGCAGTGCTTGCAATATCATTGATATTCTTACTTTTAATGAAAGAAGTAAAGGGCAGAAAGATAATCCAAAAAGAAAGATTTTCTAAAAAAATAGCAGATCAATACAAAATATCCTTTATGGTTATTAAAAACAACAAAATACTTTTAGTATATATATTTACTTTACAGTTCTTTTCCGCATCAATTACTGCCTCTTTCTTTTATCTTACTAACTATTGGCAAAGTCTAGGATATTCCTTATCAATAATCTCATTATTTTTAGTTATTGAAAGTCTTGCGGGAATTATTGCAGGAATAATAGTTAGCAAAGTAATGGCAAAATTAGGAAAATTTAAATTACTATTATATATGCCTATGTTAATATGTCTAGGTTTGATCTGTCTTCCATTTATGCCATTATCAGTTATTGCTTTGTCAATAATGTCATTTTGTGAGTCCATTTTATATGTTGCAATGACAAAATATATAAACGACTTTATAGAAAGCGAATATAGAGCGACTATTTTATCATTTTCAAGTATGGTATTTTCAGTAATTATGATAATAGTTTTCCCTATTGTTGGGTTGCTTGGTGAAAGTTTTGGGTTAAAGACAGGATTTCTTATCTTGGCTTTATTCACTGTTATAGTATATTTGGTGTATTTATTTTTCTTAATGAAAGGTAAAAATAAAATTAAAGAAATAGATGAAAAGATATAAAAGTTGCTTTTAATCTTTAATAGTGTTATAATGCGCTGGTCAAATCTATGCTATATAAAGCGGAGAATTAGTTTGTCTCCGCTTTTTTTAAGGAGTGATTAAATGAGTATAAATTTTAAAGACATGAATTTAAGTGAGATAACATTAAATGCACTTGAAAAAATGAATATATCTTTGCCAAGTCAAATTCAGCAAAAAGCAATTCCTTTGATGCTTGAAGATAAGGATTTAATTGGTCAATCCCAAACTGGAAGTGGTAAGACTTTAGCTTTTGCCATACCAATTGTAGAAAAAATTAATGGAGACAATAAGAAAAACCAAGCAATTATTCTTTGCCCAACTAGAGAGTTAGCATTACAAATTGAAGAAGTATTTGTTAATTTACTTGAAAAGAAAAGTGGAGTTGGAGCAGTTTGTTTATATGGTGGAGAACCAATAAATAGGCAGATTACAAAATTAAAAGGTGATTCTCAAATAATTATTGGGACTCCAGGAAGAGTTTTAGACCATATTCGCAGAAAAACAATTCATTTGAATAGTATTCAAATTTTAATTCTTGATGAAGCAGATGAAATGTTAAACATGGGATTTAAGGAAGATATTGAAGAGATATTATCATTAACCCCCGAATATCGTCAGACAGCACTTTTTTCTGCAACTATGCCTAATGCAATTAAAGAAATTGCTAAAAATTATCAAAACAATCCAGAGTCCATATTTGTATCAAATAGTAATTTATCAGTTTTTTCAATAAAGCAGGAATATTTAGAAATTGATAAGTCCATGAAATTTAATGCTCTTATGGCCATTTTACTAAATGATAATCCTGCAGTTTGCATGATATTTTGTAATACTAAAAGAATGGTAGATGAGTTGACAGAGAAACTTCTTGCTAATCGTATAAAGGCTGCTGGTTTACATGGTGATTTAAGTCAAAATGATCGAACAAAAATTATGAATAGTTTTAAGGATCAAAGAATAAATGTACTTGTTTGCAGTGATGTTGCAGCTCGTGGTATAGATGTTAATAACGTGGAATTAGTTGTTAATTATGATTTACCTAATGAACATGAGTACTATTTGCATCGTATTGGACGTACTGGTAGAGCGGGTAAAACTGGAGAGGCAATAACATTTATAAGTGGTCGCTCACAAATGAGAGAATTTCTTGATATTACTAAAAAAATCAATGCCAAAATTGATGTAAGAAAACTTCCAACTGTTAATGAATTAAAAAACAATCAAGTTCAAAAATATGTGGAAGATTTATTCAATAAATCCACAAACATTAGCGAGGATTATAGTGATGTTATTGATAGATTGCATAACTATGGAATGAGTGATGAATCAATCATTAATGTTTTAATTTCTAAGACATTCAAACTTGCTAAAATAGAAGAAGTAAAGAATGTTGA
>JAQUUH010000043.1 GCA_028693955.1 Bacilli bacterium | reverse complement strand
ATTTATTGTATCTCTAGATGTTAATGTTTCATCAAGTTCTAGTTCACCAATAATATTACGTAAAGTAGTAGCTGTTAAATTTTCAATAGCATTTAATGGTCTTTCAACTCCGTATGCAAATAATTTTGGGTCTGTTATTTGAAAGTAAACAACAGTATCAATTTGCATAGTAACATTATCTTTAGTGATAACAGGTTGAGGAGCAAAATCTGCTACTCTTTCTTTTAGTGATACAGTTTGAGCAACTCTATCAACGATTGGAATTACGAAAGCTACTCCTGTATGAGCTACTCTATTGAAAGAACCTAATCTTTCTATTACAAGAGCAGTTGATTGACGAACGATACGAATAGAAATTGCAGAAATAATAATTAAGACTGCGACGATAATAATAATTACATATGGCATATAAATATCCTCCTTTATTTTCTTTTAACAATAAGTTTATTGCCTTCAACTTTTAAAATTATGGCATATTCATCTTTTTTTACACCATTTTCATCATTGCAAATAACACTCCAAATTAAACCATTGTATTTTCCTTCTCCACTAGTATGAGAATTTGCGTCTTTGGTAATAAGTATTTCTTTTCCAACTGCAGCATCAATATTAGTTTGTGCTTCAGGAGTTTTTTTCAAATACTTTTTTGCTATTTTACCAACGCTAAATAATAAGACTGTTGATACTAGCAAGAAAACTATTAATTGAATCCAAGGATTGGTGACACCTAAATAATTTAGTATTAGAGCTATAACGCCTCCAATAGAAAACCAAATAGTATTTAAATTTGGTGTTGCTAATTCAATTATTAATGTTCCTATGATTACAACTACCCAGAAAACACGCATAAAAGTAACAACACTATCTACTACAAGTAACATGTAAATACCTCCTTTTTTAATTATAACATAATTAATGTTATTAATTGAAATTATTATATACATAATGTTTGCTTTTTACTACATATTTCATAATATATTACATTTTTTTACATTGAGAGTTATAATTTGCATGAGGTGTTAAAAATGCAAGATAAGTTATATGAGTTTATTATGAAGGTTCAAAGTATTTCTAAGATAGGAATGCTATTTAGTAAAGATCCTTATGCAATCGAAAATTATGAAGAATTACAAAAACTATCTAAAGAGCTTATTGAGCATTTTGGTGAGTATCAATTGAATAGAGAAAATTTTTTTGCTAGAGACATTTATCCAACACCTAACATTAGCGTTCGCACAATTATTTTTAATGAAAAAAATCAATTATTGCTGGTAAAAGAAAAAGCATTTGGAACTTGGTCATTACCAGGTGGGTGGTGCGACTTATTTGCAACCGCTCAAGAAAATGCGATTCGTGAGGTAAAAGAAGAAGCGGGTAAAGAAATTATTATTGATAAAATTCTTGGTATTACAAGCAGGGAACCATATTTGGATAATAAATCACTATGCGAATACACAATTGTTTTTGAAGCAAAAATAACCAAAGATTTGAATAATTTTTGTCATGAGATAAGTGATGTTGGCTTTTTTGACTTAAATAAATTGCCAGAGATTTCTCACAAATACACTCTTAAAGAAATACAAAGAATATTGGAAAATAGAAAACAAAATAGAGTAGTGTTTGATTAAATAACTAATTTACTCTTTCTTTATTGCTCTAGTCTGAACTTAATGATAGAATCATTTTGTCAATTTCATTTTGACTAAAAGAGGTTGTTATTATATGACCGGATTAATTTTGGAAATTATTGTTCCCTCAATACTGGTAATGATTGTTCTAATATTATTTAAACCATCAATTTTGTTAGGAAAAGTTAATATAAGCATTTATTGGATTGCACCATTAATTGGGGCAATTATTTTATTGTGTGCAAAAGTTTTTTCTTTAGAGGGAATATGGCTGGCTTTATCAAATCATGGAGCAATCAATCCTATAAAGATTCTAATATTATTCTTTTCAATGTCAATGCTATCGATATATTTAGATGAAATTGGTTTTTTTAAATATTTAGCAAGTTGTGTTGTAAATAAATCCAATTCAAGTCAACTAAAAATATTTGTCTTCTTGTATTTAGCCATTTCATTATTAACAATATTTACTTCTAATGACATAATTATACTTACTTTCACGCCTTTCATATGCTATTTTTGTAAAAATGCTAAAATTAATCCTGTTCCATTTTTAATAACGGAATTTATTGCAGCAAATACATGGAGCATACTTTTAATAATTGGTAATCCTACTAATATCTATCTTTCAACGATGATTGGGCTAGATTTTATTGAGTATACTAGAATAATGATTTTACCAACATTTTTTGCTGGCCTAACATCATTCATAGTTTTATTACTAGTTTTTAAAAAAGAATTTGCAAAACCAATAGTGGCTAAGGTTGATTTAGTCTTTATTAAAAATAAAACACTTTTATTTATTGGTATTGTTCATCTATTTGGCTGCTTATTATTTCTAATAATTTCAAATTATATTGGCCTTGAAATGTGGACGATTTCATTATTGTTTTCTATTAGTTTAGTAATTTTTGTAACAATTTATAAAATATTTAATAAAGGAGACACAAATGAAATAATTACTACAATTAAAAGAGTACCTTGGGAGTTAATACCCTTTGTAATTTCGATGTTTATTTTTGTTTTAGCTCTAGATAAAGTTGACATTACAAAAAATATTGCCATATTACTAGGTAATACTGACCCAATACTTAAGTATGGAATAACATCTACTTTTTTAGCAAATATTGTCAACAATATTCCAATGAGTGTTATGTTTGGTTCAATTATTAGTAATCTTGATAAGTCAATTTTGGCTCAAGCAACATATTCTACTATCATTGGTTCAAATATAGGAGCATATTTAACTCCAATAGGAGCACTAGCAGGAATAATGTGGATGCAAACATTAGCAAAGCATAACATCAAATTTAATTTTTTGGATTTTATCAAATATGGGATAGTTGTCTCTATACCAACATTATTAATGGCTTTATTAGGATTAAGTCTTATTTTAAATTAAAATGTATGTTTTATGACCTTTTTAATTATTAGAAAAAATGATAATATAAATAAAAGAGGTGGATAGTAATATGGACACACAAAAAATAATACAGCAAATGACTTTAGAAGAAAAAGCTGGCTTATTGTCTGGTAA
>JAQUUH010000014.1 GCA_028693955.1 Bacilli bacterium | reverse complement strand
TGTAATCTAAAGCTTTGTCTGCATCTTGTAAATCAATGAAACTTTTACTATAATGCTTTGCTGTAGTTGTTTTCCCACACCATTTTGGACCTACCAATTGAATTGCAACTGGTGTGTTAATTAGTTTTTCTATTTCATTATCAACAAGCCTTTTTTTATACATAATACCACCGGTCCTTTTGTGTTTTAATTGTAGCATGTTGTGACTTTTTGCGCAATTATATTGTCACTTTTTGTGGATTTTTATTGTAACTTTTTGTGATTAAGTAGTAATAATATATCATAACAAATTTCAATTATTTTAATGTTTTCATTACATACTCTGTCATACTTGTTTTTATTATTAATATTACCAAACTTATTATGAATGATAACCGGAGAATCCTCCCAGCTTTCTTTTTTAAAAAATTATTTTTAATAAAAAAAGACTCCTTAGTTTAAGATCAGGTATCTTTATTATACCTTTTCTCCAACTTTTTAGAGTCAGTTCAGATTAAAGTGGTGCCGGTTATAGGACTTGAACCTACGACTTGCTCATTACGAATGAGCTACTCTACCAACTGAGTTAAACCGGCAAGCAATATACTCAATAATTCTAGCATTTTATAAATAAAAAATCACTAGTTCATATCAATAAACTAGTGATTTTAATTATTCTAATTCAAATGCTCCTGTATTCAAACTATAATATTTACCTTTTTGAGCCATCAAATCTTCATGACTACCTCTTTCAATAATCTCTCCATTATCTATAACCATTATTGCTTTAGCATTTCTTACAGTAGATAAACGATGGGCTATAACAAACACTGTTCTATTCTCCATTAATTTATCCATGCCCTCTTGAATAATCTTCTCGGTTCTAGTATCAATACTTGATGTTGCTTCATCAAGCACTAAAACTGGAGTATTAGCTATAGCAGCACGAGCAATTGACAATAATTGTCTTTGCCCTTGGGATAGATTTGAACCATTATTAGATAATTCAGTATCATAACCATTTGGTAACTTCATGATGAAGCTATGAGCATTTGCTAATTTTGCTGCAGCTATTACTTCATCATCTGTTGCATCTAGTTTACCAAATTTAATGTTTTCTTTTATTGTTCCAGTAAATAAACTAGTATCTTGCAATACCATACCTAAAGATCTACGAAGATCTGGTTTTTTAATATCCTTAATATCAATACCATCAAAAGTTATTTTCCCACTATCAATATCATAGAATCTATTTACTAGATTTGTAATTGTAGTTTTCCCTGCTCCTGTATGACCTACAAAAGCAATCTTTTGCCCAGGTTTTGCAAATAATGAAACATCATTTAATACTTTTTTATCTTTAGTATATCCAAAATCAACATCAAAGAATCTTACATCACCTTTTAATTCGACATAATCATATTTACCATTTTCTGTTGGAACTTTCCAAGCCCAATGATTAGTAACTGTTTCACTTTCTAAAGGCAATCCGTTTTCATAATTAATATTAACTAGTGTGACGAATCCATTATCTTTTTCTATTGGTTCATCTAGAAGTGCAAATATTCTTTTAGCACCTGCAAGTGCAGAAATGATTGAATTTATTTGTTGAGATACTTGAGTAATTGGTTGTGACAATGTTCTTGTAAATTGCAAGAACGAAGCAATAGTTCCTAAATTTAAACCACCTATTCCATTTATTGTTAATATCGAACCAACAATTGCTATTACTGCATAATTCAAGTGACCTAAATTATTCATTATAGGCATAATCATGTTCCCATTTGCGTTTGCTTTTTTAGCATCATCACATAATTCTTCGTTTTTCTGATCAAATCCTTCTATTGATTCTTTTTCATGACAGAATACTTTAACAACTTTTTGACCTTCTATCATTTCTTCAATATAGCCATTTAATGAACCAATCGATTGTTGCTGTTTAATAAAGTACTTTGAAGCTTTTCTAGTAAGTTTTCTTATAACAAACATAATCAAAAAATACATTACAAGAACAACAAGTGTTAAATGAATACTTAATATAAACATTGTTGTTAAAACACCTACTAAAGTTATTATTGAGCCAACAACCATTGGTAAACTTTGAGAAACCATTTGTCTTAATGTATCAACATCATTTGTATACCTTGACATTACCTCACCATGAGTATGGGTATCAAAATACCCAATTGGTAATTTCTCCATATGATCAAACATCTTTTTTCTAATATTTAATAATGCTCCATTTGATATAAATCTCATCATTATGCTTTGTACTAATGTTGCAAGCACACCACAAGTATATATTAAAGCCAATTTTAATACTGCAAGCCCAAGGCCTGATAAATCTGGATTAGAAGTATTAATTAAAGGAGTAATATAATTATTTATTAAATCTTTTAAAAATAGGGTACCATAAATATTTGCGCCAGTATTTATTAAAATCAACAATAATACTATGAATATAGAAATTTTATGTTTAGCAAAAATTTCATCTATCAAACGCTTAATAATCTTCTTAAGTTCACCTTTTGCCATCTTTGGAGCACCGCCAAACTGGTGCCTTCTTGCTCCTGGTCCCATCATTGGTCTAGAATTGTTATCATTTTTATTTGCCATCTTACTCCTCTCCTTTCATTTGGGTATAATAAACATCTTGATAAATCTCATTATTCTTTAATAAATTTTCATGAGTATCAAAACCATTTATTTTACCATTATCCAAAACTAAAATTCGATCAGAATCTTTAATTGAAAGGATCTTTTGAGCAATTATTATTTTTGTTACATCTGCTAAATCTTTTTTAAATGATTCTCTAATTTTTGCATCAGTATGAACATCAACTGCACTTGTAGAATCATCAAGTATTAATATTTTAGGCTTTTTAAGCAATGCTCGAGCGATACAAAGGCGTTGCTTTTGACCTCCTGAAACATTAACACCACCTTGTTCTATTTTAGTATCATATCCCAATGGGAAATTCATTATAAAATCATGAGCTTGAGCTTTTTTAGCAGCCTCAATTAATTCTTCATCAGTTGCTTGTTCATTACCCCATCGTAAATTATCTTTAATTGTTCCACTAAAAAGAATATTTTTTTGCAAAACAACTGAAACATTATTTCTTAATGTATCTAGATCATAATCACGTACATCCACATCTCCAACACTAACCATACCACCACTTACATCATATAATCTTGATATTAATTGAACTAAGGTAGTTTTTGAACTACCAGTTCCTCCAATAATTCCTATTGTTTCACCAGAATCTATGTGTAAACTTATATCTTCCAACACCTTTTTATCATTTAAATAGCAAAATGAGACATCTTTAAAATCTATTGAGCCACTTTTTAATTTTGTTACTGGATTCTCTTTATTAACAATATTACTTTTTTCATTTATAACTTCAACAATACGATTTGCAGATGCCTTTGACATAGTAATCATTATTGTTACCATTGATACCATCATTAAACTCATAAGAATTTGAGTAACATAAGCAATTAAACTCATCAAAGTTCCTGTTGTCATTCCGCCTTCGCCAGTAATAATCATCTTTGCTCCTAGCCAAGATATTAAGACAATACACGCATACATAGTAAACCGCACAACTGGATTAGCAAGTGCTAAATATTTTTCTGCTCCAATTGAGTATTGATATAATTCTTTTGCAGTCTTTTGAAATTTCTTATTTTGATGTTCTTCTCTAACATAACTCTTTACAGTTCTTATTCCTCCGACATTTTCTTGAACAACACTATTTAGTTCATCATACTTTTTAAACATACGCACAAAGTTTGGTTGTGCTTTATACAAAAAGAAGAAAAAGAAAGCTAACATAAATGGCACCGCACAAATAAATACGATGGCCAATTTACTACTAATAGTAAAAGACATAATAATACCAAATATTAGCATAAATGGTGCTCTAAAAAGCATTATTATAATCATATGAAAAGCATTTTGAACATTGGTAACATCTGTAGTAAGTCTAGTAACTAAACTAGCACTAGAAAACTTATCAATGTTTTCAAATGAGTAATTTTGAATGTTATGATACATATCTTCTCTTATTGTTTTAGCAAAAGTGGTACTAGCTTTTGCTGCATTTCTACTAGCTATTATTCCACATGTAAGTGATAATACCACTGTAACAATCATAAGTGCTCCATATTTATAAACATTTGCTAAATTATTAACTTCTATTCCACTGTCCACTATTAAAGCCATTATTCGAGGAATAAATACTTCAAATAATGCCTCAAAAGATACAAATAATGGCGCAATAATTGTTGATCGCTTAGCGTTTCGTGCACCTTTTTTCAAAGTTTTTAATATCATTTTTGCTCACTCTCCTTTTCTAATAATACTTCTTTGATTTTACCCATAGTTAAAATAAAATCCTTCTTCTCTTTTTCTGTTAATATATCACCTAATTGCAATTCATTATCCTTTATTACTTGTTGAATTTTATTGTACAAAGTTATACCCAATTCTGTAAGTAATATTTTCTTTAATCTCGCATCCCCTATAACGGATTCTCTTTTAATATAATTTTTCTCTTCAAGTTTTTTAATAAGTTCACTTGCTGTAGATCTTCTAATATTAAACGCTTTTTCTATATCTTTTTGAAAAACTTCACCATTTTTACTTAAAAAATATATATAAGATATAGTGCGGCTTTGCAAACCGGTAATTCCAAATTCTGCAGTCGCATTATGCATTATTCTTTTTAAAATAAAAGACGCTTGAATTATCAACCGACTCAAGTCATTATTGTCACACAATTTACTTACCCCCTTTTGTTAGGTGCCTAACAATTTTAACATTGATAAATTGACTTGTCAATAGAGTTTATAAAAAAATAAAAGACCTCCAAAAGGAGGTTTAATATACAAATTATATATGTTAACGTTTACATAATCTTTAAATTAAAAAATAATTAGTTTTTTAATTTTTTGCTTTCAAAATTTTTTATGTCATAGCGTAATACTGTCAAGTTATTTTCAGCCATAACACTATCATCAATAACAAATCCCAAATGTTTCCAAAAATCTATACCCTCTTCACTTGTTAAATAAATATAATCCATAGAATTTTCAATGAAAAAATCTTTTATAGCATTGAATAAAATTCTAGCATAACCCTTATTCCTATATTCTTCTTTAATATAAAATTCTCTAATATCTCCATTATTCATTTTGATATACCAAAATCTTTCATCTTTATCAACTTGAAAATTTGAAAACCCTAGTAATTTATCATCCATATAAATCATTAAAACCTGCATACTTGTTAAATTAATTTCTGCTTTCATTAATTTAAATATTTTTTGATAATTTCTTTCATTAATAACTATTCCTAACTCCATAAAATATTCTTTAAATAATTGTTGATAGACTAAATTACTAGTTGGATCATATACATGCTCATACCTAATATTATTTTTCATAAAAACACATCCTTTACAAATTTAAATAATCTACTATGGTATAAATACCATTATTTCCTAAGATAAATTTCCCATTTAATGCACCTAATTCAAAATGTAATTTTGCTATTCCTAAATCAATAGGGGCATACTCACTATTTTCTTTTATCTTTGCTCTAACTTCCCCCATTTTATATGTGAAAATAATTGGATGCTTATTAAATGATGAAGGAGCTAAAAGTGCATTTTGAACTCCTTTAATAAACCATAATGGTGCATCCATATCTGCAATCATTAAATCACTAAATTTTATATTCTTTGTGTGGGTAAAAAAATTAATAATCTTTGCAAAAAAAGTCTCTTTTCCTTGAGGATGTCCAACAGTTATCAAAACAATTAAATCTTCGTCTTCATTTATTTTGATTGCTATATTTTTAAAATCATGTATTGACCCCACAAAACATGTTCCTAACCCTAGTCTTGTCGATTCTAAGACCAGTAATTCTCCATAATAACCACATTTTTCTTTTAAATTAATATCATCCTTTTTACCAACTAAAGCAAAATAATTCTTAACATTATTAAAGGCACGATTATTTTTTTTAAAATCATCAAAAATCCCTTCATCATTAGTAATCAATTCAATGCTCAAGTTACTTTCTTTATTAACTCTTTTTATTAATTCTTTTAATTTTCTAATTTGTTCTTCTTGTAATGGTTCATTAGTATAACTTCTACAAGACTTTCTTTTTTCTATTTCTTTTTCATACATATTTATCACTTCCTATATAAATACAAATTGTATTAATACCATATATATCATTGTCCCACCAACAACGCTTATTATAGTCTTTTTCTTCCATAAATGAAGTAAGACCACAACACAAACCGCAACTAACTCTGCTATACCAAAAGGATAACTTTTAAAAGATACGTCTTTTAAGCAATAAACAACAAGAAATCCTGTCATACAATAAGGTAAAATTTTACCCAGATAATTTACATAATTAGGGATTTTCTTACTACCATTAAATACGATAAATGGTAAATATCTTGAAAGCAAGGTTGCAAGAAATGCAACTACTATAAAAGTTAATAACTCTATGTTGTTAAGCATTAATCATCAATCCTGCCTTTTGTTAACTTATTTTTAAATAATAAGACTATTAATAATAATACCAATAAGGTAGGTATAACAAAATTGTTTTTAAAAACAACAAACATAACTACAGATACAATAAGTCCTAATAAAAGTGGCAATCTATTTTTGGTTTTTCTCCATTGATTAATAAAAATAGTAACAAAAAGCGCTGTAAGTATAAAATCTAATCCTCTAGTATTAAAAACCACATCACTACCAATTATTGATCCAATAAATGTCCCTAATGCCCAATAAATATAATTTAGCAAAGTAACAAAAAACATGTATTTATCATCTTGTTTACTATCAACTAATAGTGCAAATGTTTCATCTGTTAACCCAAATATTAAAAAACTTTTTGTGTTTTTAACTTTGTTATAGCGGTTTAGCATGGATATTCCATAAAATATATATCTAATATTGATAACAAAAATAATTAAAAATAGATTTATTAGATTAATATCAGTTGCTAAAAGTGAAACTACCACAAATTGAGCAGACCCTGCATATATAAGTAAACTTGATAAGACTGCATAATACCACTGATAACCCTTTTCAACAAATAATATGCCATAAGCAATACCTAGTACTAAAAATCCTGCAAGTATTGGCAAGGTATCAAAAAAGGCTTTTTTAAAAGAACTTTTCATTAATAACTACATCCTTAAACACCTATAAATTATAACACTATTTTTAATATTAAAAAAGTGAGAATTGATAAGTATTATCTGGCAAAAAATGTAATTTAATAAGATTATTAATAGTCGTTATTGGTAGGTTAGAAAAAATAATATTATTGTTTTCTATTGCTAGTTCATATTTATAATCTTTAAATGATATTAAATAAGCTATTTTTTTATCTATATTACCATCTATTTTATAACTAAATTCAACACTAACAAATCCACTTTTTGGATTGTCATATGATATTGCAATTTTTTCAATTTTGTAATCTTCATTATAAAATAAACCTTGATTTTTCATAAACTCAACCAAAATACTATAAGACAATTTTTCTATATCATTCATCCTTGAGAATATTTCAAGAGCTCTTTTTAAAGAATCTTTAACTAAATCCTCACTAAACAAAGTTAAATTAAGTCTTATTAAACTATTTAACTTAGGTCTATTAAAACCTCGCTCAATCACAAATATATCAACTCCAACATTATATTATAAAAAATTAATATCTATATTGATAAATTATCACTAATATTACTATATGTAAATAGATTTCAAAAATATTTATTAAATGTGCAAAAAAGATACTGAATTGTAAATATTTTAGTGTATAATCAAAAAATAAGAGGTGGACATATTGGAATCGCAAATAACTTATAAAAAATTGACAGTTAAAGATGAAAAAACAATAAAATTATTATGTTTAAAAAGAAAAAAATATAATTTTTTCATATTATCAAATCTTAACTTGCTGGCCAAAAAACAAAATCTTGTTGAATATTTTGGAGTTTACGAAGAAAAAGAATTGGTTGGAGTAATTATGTTTTTTCACAAACTACTATATTATGAAATTAAAGAAAAAAAATATTTTAAAAATATAATTGATTTATTATTATATACTGATAAAAATGAAATTATTATCAATGACACTTATGATTTATACAATAGAAATTATTTTACCCCAAAATACCATGAAGAATTTATAAAACCTGGACTTTTATTCCAGTATTATGATAATAAATTAATAAATGAAAAAGAAGAACCAAAAGCCTTACTAGCTAATATCGATAATATTGAATCATTAGTGGATTTTTACAATAGTGCACCAATTGATATAAAAAGAGGAAAAGATAGTTTATTGCGTTCAATAACAAATGGCAGAAGAACATTTTTTACAAAGAAAAATGGCATAGTATCATCATGTATATTAACAACTGGTGAAACTAATGATTCTGCAATGTTGGGTGGTATTCACTATATATGCAATAAAGATTTAATAATTGCAACAAATTCAATTATTGAATCACTTATCAAGGAAAACAAAAAATTAATATACACAGTAATTAGAGATGAAAAAGTTATTTCTATATTAAAGAAAATAGGATTTATAAAACTAGGAAATTGGAACATTATACATTTAAAAAGTGATTAATTTTTCAACAAACATTCAAGTACTATTAATAACTTTTCTTTTAAAAAATCTAGATCTTCACTAGATACTTTATATTTTTCATGATACATTTCTTCTTTAGGAGTCCACCAAACTGGACCCTTTATTGGCATGTCTCCCGAATTTCTTGGAAATAAATGAAAATGTAAATGTGCATCACCATTACCAAGCAATTCAACATTCATTTTCTCTGCTTTAAAAGCTATTTGAACGGCTTCATTTACTATAGACATTTCTTCTAAATACTTAACTTTAAAATCTTTGTCCAAGTGATGTAATTCTTTTACATGTTTTTTGCATAAAAACAATGTATAACCCCTAAATTTCTGATAATCTCCAATCACTACATATCCAGTTTTTAACTCTTTAACAAAATATGGATTTTTATTTTTTTTAATTAATTCTATTCTCTCACAAATTAAACACTTCATTTTATTTCTCCTTAATTTCTAATAATATATGACACTTATTATACCATCTAATACCTTTTTTAAATAATTCTATTCCAAGTATTAATTTAATAAAAGTACAATTTAAGTTATTCTAATATATCTAGACCTCTTTATGTGATACTAATATTATATCCAAAAACAAAATAAAAAAAACTCACTAATTGTGAGTTATTTAAACATCTACGGAACTTCACTACAAATTTGATACAATTTACACTCCCCTACCACATAATACTTTTAAAGAGTGCACCCCCTTACTTTGTATTCGCCGAAGTCTAACTTAAAAATATTATTTGTTGATTCGTATCGCTCTTTTAATAAAGATTTTTTAATTTCAGTTTGAGTATAGCAATTGTTTGGTATATTTTTGCGTTAAGTCATAAACTAAATGCAACATCTCGAATAAATTCAATGATAGTATGTTAAACTAGGCTTAGCGTTACATTTGATTTGCTGCTTAACATTCATTTGCTTCTTTTATATCTTGCATTTTTAAATGTTCCATATTTTTCAATAAGGTTATTTTTAAGTAAATTTGATAAAACTCTTTCTACTGTAGATGCACTTATATCTGGCACAATCTCAAGAATTTCTTTTTTGGAGATAGGAAGCAGGCTACTCATTATCACAATTTTAATTCTTTCTTCTTTTTTTATTTTTTTAATATTGACTGTAGCGAGCCTTTTTTCAAGTTCTAAGTAGCATGAATAAAGAGTTAAAATAAAGTTTTTAATGTAAAATGAATAATCATTTTTACCTTCCTCCCAAGAAATTGATGCAAGTCTAAGAGCTTCATAATAAAGATCTTTTTTATCGTTAATTTTCTGCTCAAAGGAAATATATTTTCCAACATCATAATTATTTTTATACATTAAAAGCAAAGATAGCAATCTCGACATTCTCCCATTTCCATCAGTAAAAGGGTGAATACACAAAAAATCTAAAATAACACAAGGAATAAGTAGAAGCTGATTAATTGCAGAATCTTGTCTTGCATCCATATAAGCCAAAACCAATTGATTCATCGCTTCTTTAGTATCTTTTGCTGGTACTGTCCTAAAACGGATTCTTCTATTTCCATCTCTGTCTATTTCAATAATTGCGTTATCTGCTTCTTTGTAATGTCCTTTATCTAAAGACGCAGTTTGAGACAACATAATATTATGAATATTTAAAATGTCTTCTTCATTAAAAGACAATTTAGAATAATTATTATGAATTAAATTTAACGCATCACGGTAACCAGCTATTTCTTTTTCATTATGATTTAAAGGTTCAGTTTTTTGATTTACTAATTCAACAATTCTTTTGTCTGTAGTTATAATCCCTTCAATTGCATTACTATATTTAATAGATTGAACTTTTGCGATTGATGATAATTTTTTAAAAAGATTAGGATTTAGGATTTTTTTAGACTCTTCTTCCTCTTTTATCTCATGAATATAATTTGTGAGATTAATAAGATTAGAAGATAAATTATCTTTTTTTAAGAATGAATAATCAAATTTTCTCATAATTTTCTCCTTTACTGCATTAATTTTATAATATTTAATGCAGTATTACAAGAAATAGTTTGATTTTACTGCATTATTATTTTAATTTTTGATGCAGTATTTTATATATTTAAGCAGTAAAAATGCTCATTTACCGCCATTTTCTAAACAAAAAAAGTGGTGCTAAACTGTATCACTTTATCATTATAATCCTGAAACTGCACGACATATTTGATCCAAAATGCACCCCTACCCTTTATCCGTTTAACGAGTTCTCCCGCCTATCAAAGCAAATAAAAACCCCAGATATAACGTAGGGATCTGAGGCGATACACACTCTTCCTTTTTTCGTGCCCAAAATATGTTAAGACTAAACACGCCATAACTCATTACAAGAATCGGATTCATCACCTTTATTGCTGGTTTGCAACATTATTCTTGGTAAATAAATCGTTAATAATAATTAAAGAGAAAATTCTAAATGCATTATCCAATGACGAGAAAAAGACATACCAATTAAACCCTTTATATTTTTGCTACACCAATAATCAATTAGCCATTCTTCACTCTTGCTAACACATTCGGTCGCTATAATTCTTTGCTTATCAATTCCGCAAAAAGTCCTTTTTGAATTTTTATATGTAAGAGTTTTAAACCACGAATTGCTAGCCTTATAAACATCCTCACAATAATTTCATAATTCCTTTATATTCAGTTTTAAAGAAAACTCTTTTATTTCTTCTTTAAATAATTCATTCCCAGTTGTGGTAATCTTTGAATTAACTTTTTTATCAAAACCATCGCGAAAGAAAATTTATTTGTCATTCAAGATTAAAGTATTCAAGACAATATCTTCAATACGAAAGACATTATAGATTAGTTTTTGATTCAAAACCTTTAACATATGGTTGCTTTGAATAATCATCTTTACTCAAATTTTTCATTTCGCTAATCCAAGTTTTGAATAAAAGATCTCTGAGTTCTATAAGTTTCTTAATACCTTGAGGAAATTGCTTCTTTATTCATATTTGACCAAGTTTTATTCATTTATAGTTTCACCCTTATTTTACTTTTGTATTTTAGTGATTTAATTCTATTGGTTATCATCTTTATGTTCAAATGGTTTATTAAATGATCCAATCTCAATCAAGTTGCCTTCTGGGTCAGCAATATAACAGGTTCTTTGCCCCCATGGTTCAGTAGTTGGTTCCAACACTCCTTTAGCGCCTTTTGAAACGACTTCCTTGTAACAAGCATCAACTTCCTCAAAAGTATCTACATAAAGAGCAAATTCAAAATGTCCATTAAGCCCTTCTATATACTTATATTTACGAAAAGTCATTTTTTCAAAGTCGCTTCTCCTATAAAGCATAAACAAGGTGTCATCTTTAATAAGATAGACATTTTGTGCATCGTCTTTTTCTTTTATTTTAAATCCTAATACATCCCTATAGAATCTAACCATTGTCGGCATATCTTTTACAAATAAACCAAATCCATCAAGTCTAGTTTTCATATTATTTATTTCCTTCCTGTTTATCAGTTACTTTCCAGTAGCCAGTTTTGTTTGATCCAACACGAACAATTACTGCTTTATTTATCAGTGATGAAATAATTCTTTGCACTGTTTTTTCTGACTTTCCGATTCGAAGAGCCAATTCTCTCTTGGAAATTTTCGAATTATCGTTAATTAAATTAAAAATAATTTGTTCTTGAATAGTTAAATCTTCTTTTAATTGGACATTTAATTGGACATTTGACCTGATAAACTCAAAAGAAAATCCATATGCCTCTTTTTTATAAGTCCACGAAACACCTTGGCTATTGCACAAATAATTAACTCTTTGAAAACCAGTCCCGGATTTCTCCACATCTTTGCTTCTAAAAAGAACATCAAGAATCAATTTGTTTCTCTTATAAGATGGAAGGTTCTTGTTGATAAAATCAAATGGAGTTAGTTCATCAGGGAAAGAGCCAGGATTATATATCTCTATACTATTTGGGTGAATCCCAATTTCTATTTCCGATAAAGTCTCGTAATTAGCATGTGCGAAAGCATTAACAATTATCTCTCTTAAGGCTCTTTCCGGAATTTCTGGTATTTCAATTCTTTTTCTAGAACCTATTTCAACTCGCCAATTGATTCTATTCAAAATATAATCGATTGTGATATTGATAAGATTATAAATATTCCCATTAACCAGTTTTAAATCAGTAATAGCTACCTTGTTTGAGGATGGGTAAGTAGATAACTTAAGTCCAATTTTCGCACTTTTTCCAAATAAAGCAAAACCAGCATTGTTTAACTTATTTCCAGTCAACAAGCCCAATGAAACAAGAAGTCTTTCTTTTTCAAATTTATCCATTTCAAGTCTTCCACAGTCTTTTGCAGATTTGAAAAAATCAAGCAAAGATGTTTCGTCAACATCATCAAGACCAAAGGAAGTTAGCTCTTCTTCCCAGTGGGATGAATAATCTTCGTTTTTAATCAGCCTTTTCAACTCATCATTAGTCATTCTCCTATTTTCGGTTCCAACTCGGCTTAAATATTTCCCATTAACAGAATATGGTCTATTATGTCCAGAGAACGAAACTTTAATAATCTCTTTTGATTCCATGGACAAAACCTCGATTGATGGAACGATTTTAGGATCAATAGATTCGGATATGATTCTAGAAATATCTTTTTTTGTTGAATCAGTTATTTGCTGCCCCTTAACAAATCCTTCATCATCGACACCGAAATATAAAGTCCCACAGCAATGTTTATTCAAAATTGCGCAGATTGACTCCATGGCTTCTTTTCTTTCGCCAGTAGTTAATTTAAATTCAATTTGTTCTGTTTCAGTTCCTATTATCATTTGTTTCCTCCTCAATTACTTTTATTATACTAAAGCAAGTTAAAAATGTCCACTTATATGTCTTTTGTTTTGTCCATTTAAATTAAATCTATTTACAACACGATTTATATATTGCTAAAAACCTATTGTTAAATAGTTTACAATAGAAAAAGGTTGTAATGCTTTATAGTATGTTCATTTTATGGGTGACTAAAAAGGCAGCAAAATATCCATGCTAACGCTAGGAAATCTATTAATCAAAAAAACTCCTATTTAACGCCATTTTTAAAACAAAAAAGTGGTACTAAACTGTATCACTTTATCATTATAATCGTGGTGCCCAAAGCCGGACTCGAACCGGCATGGCTGTTAACCGATGGATTTTGAGTCCATTGCGTCTACCTATTCCACCATTTGGGCATTGCTTTAGTAGTATAACATTTTGCACTACCTTTTTCAATATTATTTGTAGTTGTTTTTATTGAAAAACAATGGTATTCAATGTAAAATAATAACATTCAACCAGGAGGTGAATCTATGAAATATAAAATAGTTTTCATTGATATAGATAACACACTTTATGATCACACTAATAAAGAAGTACCTGCATCTACAATCGAAACATTAAATAGAGCCCACAAAAAGGGTATAGAAATAGTAATTTGTACAGGACGCAGTCTTGCTCTTATAAAACAACTTGAAATCGATAAATTAGTGCCAATAGATGGCTATATTGCTTGCAATGGAGCAATTGCTTATGATAGGCATGAAAACATTTATTTTGCTACTCCTTTTGATACAAATGAAATTGAAAAAATAATTAACATTTGTAAGAAACATGATGTAGGTATTCAATATATATCTGATAACGTAAGTTTTATTAGTATACCTTTAAACCATAAAATAATTGAAGCTTGTAAAACATTTCATATAAATAATCCCGTTTATAAAGAATATGAAAAAGAACGAGTTTGCCAAGGTATACTTTTTGCAAATCAAGAAGATGAAGAAATTTTAAGGCCTTACTTTAAAGATTTTAAATTAAATCGTTTCCATGAATTCGCACTAGATATTTATCTAGAAGGCGTGAATAAAGGCGAAGCAATAAAAAGATATCTAGCTTTAAAAAATATTGATTTAAATGAAGCAATAGCAATTGGTGATGCAAATAATGATTTAGAGATGCTTGAAGTAGTACCAAACTCTATTGCAATGGGGAATGGAACTGAACTTGCGAAAGCTAAAGCTAGCTTTGTAACAACACCAGTATATGAAAACGGAATAAAAAATGCCTTTGA
>JAQUUH010000042.1 GCA_028693955.1 Bacilli bacterium | reverse complement strand
TGCCACTTAAAATATATGACAGAGTAAGAAGAAGATTTAATACTTCCCTAGACTTAAATAGAGATTTGAGTTTAGCGTTATCAGAATATGCTCCAGATTCTGAAGTCGTTGTTGACAAAAACAAATATACTTCAAGATATATTATTCTCCCAAGAGAAGGTAGTTTGCCTAGATACTTTTACTACAAATGCACTAATGAAGCATGCGGTAAGATTCATGTTGATAGTGTTGAACAACACTATTATAAATGTGCCAATTGTGGTAGTGATACTGAAGATAGAGATTTTATTATTCCAAATCTAGGATTTATTTCAGATGCTAAAAACAAAGAAGATACTATTTTAAAACCAAGAAAAACTTATGCTTCAGAAGTTAATTATCTTGGATCATTAGAACCATTTTTAACAGATGTAGTGTTTAATGATATGTTATTGATCCAACAACAAAATGATGACAAATTATTAATAGTCAATGAAAACCCATTCTTCCAATGTCAGACTTGTGGTTATTCAGTTTTAGATAAAAGGAATGCTGATCTTGATTATTACGAAGCGCCACACCAGACATATAGAGGACAAGAGTGTAGTGATAAAAGACTTAATAAAATTACACTAGGACATATTATTGTTACTGATGTTATTAAAATGAGAATTAATTTGCCGATGACTTATGAAGTCGCACTTTCAACTATTTATGCAATGTTAAATGGTATTACAGCTTACTTGCAAATAGATGCTAATGATATCAATGGAATTATTGTAAATGATTCAGATGGTAAGTATGCATTTATCTTTTATGATACAACATATGGTGGGGCAGGTAATGTTAAACAATTAACTGATACCAATGAATTAAGAAAAATGCTGGAATTAGCACTAGATTCTGTGGATGCAGATTGTTGTGATGAAGAAGTATCGTGTACAAGTTGTCTAAGAAATTATAGAAACAGTAGAAATCACAAATATTTAAAGAGAAAGTATGCAAGAGATACATTAAAAACAATCTTAAAGTAATTTATGTAAACATTGAACAACTCAACAGGTAATGAACTTAAAAAAGGAAAACAAGAGTCTTAAAAGTGCTTGATTTCCCCTTGTTTTCCTTTGGAAGTATCAATTATAGTAGTTTTGTGAAAATGCCTTTGGTTGTATCAACTTTCCCTATAAAGCATATAAGAATTACTCTATTTTACCCTTGATGGATTCATATAGTAGTTATCGTTTTATAGACTTTAAAAATGGCTTCTTTAAGCGATAATACGGCTCCATTATTATTAAAATTGACTTCTAAAAGTTAGTAATCAATCTAATTAAAGGAGTCTTTTATTTTGCAAAAATATAATTACTATATCTTCGCTTTTTAATTGTTTAAATTATGCAAATTTTGATAGATAAATAAAAGAGATATTATATATTATTACCATTATTGGAATTTTATATAAGGTAATGATATACTAAACTTATAAATATAATTTGTAAAACAAAGGAAAATGAAAGCGAGGAAAACATGGAAAAAAGTGAAGAAAACCGAAGAATAGCTCTTTTAGTTGACTATGATAATTTTAATCAAGATGATTATTTGAAAGTTCTTTTTGAAGAACTAGATGAAATTGGAGAAATAATTATAGGAAGACTATATTTTTCTAATGAAGAAGGTAAAAATCTTTCTAATAAGTTTAAAGTATTAGAATTAGATCCCATTTATCAGTTGAGATTTTCAAGTGGGAAAAATGCAGTTGATATAAGGATGTCAATTGAAGCAATTGAACTTTTAAATAAGGATTATATTGATTCATTTTGTCTAGCTACGCACGATTCGGATTTCACGCCACTTGTAAAAAAATTGAAAGAGAATAATAAGTATGTTATTGGAGCGGGTAGAGATAACGTTAGTGATTTTTTTAAAAGAGCGTGTAATCAATTTATCAATGTTGAGCAAATAAGTAACGCAAAAAAATCACAACAAAAAAATAATCAACAGGAAACAGATAAAATTAATGAAGATATCAGTCAAAGACTAAAAGCATTAATTGAACTTGTAAATGATATTATTGATCAAAATAAAGAAAATGATGGGTATGTTCACTTATCAAAAGTTTCATCGCTTTTATATATAAAAGATAGAGAATTTAATCCTAAAAATTATGGGGCATCTAATAATAAAGTTCTTCCTTTTTTCAAGGGATACTTGAAAGATTATTTTGATTTGAAAAAAGAAAAAAACATATGGAAAATAAAAAAAGTAAAAGATTAAATTTAAAAATATCTATATAAGCTAGCAATTATTTAAAATTGACTTCAAAAAGTTAGTAATTAATCTAATTAAAGAAGTCTTTTATTTGCAAAAATATAATTATTACAACTTAGCTTTTTAATTGTTCAAATTATGTAAATGATGTAAAATTATAATAATAATTAGAATTGGGGAGATTTCATGAAAAAATTAGTTATATTCGATTTTTGGGATACAGTGGTTAATTATAATTTTGATCCTATTAAAGCAAATTCATTAATGTTAAAACACTCATTAAAAAATCCTGATAATATTGATGCCTATCGTTTAGGTATGGAAATAAAAAATGTGTTCACTACAATTAGAAAAATGAGTGAAGAAATAGAAGTTCCTTTTGCAAGTATGCATTACTTTGTTCATAGAAAATTAAATCTAAAAATGGATGAAGATTATGATGAATTAGAATATTTATTTACTAAAGAAGGACATAGTTTATCTTTAGTTGATGGAGTAAAAGAATTTATAGAATATATATTGGAGAAAGGTTATAAAATTGCTATTTTAAGTAATACTATTTTAAAATCTAAAACGCAAGAACGCATACTAAAAGAATTACTTCCTGATATTAAATTTTCTTTTATAATATCTACAAGTGAATGGGTTTTTAGAAAGCCAAATATTAGGATATTTAATGTTGCTTTAATGCATGCCAATATGGATCCACAAGATATTTATTTTATTGGTGATAATTTTAAGGCTGATGTTATGGGATCAAGTAATGCAGGTATGACACCTATTTGGTATAACCCTAATCATAAAGGGAAAATTGCTGATATTGACTGCATTGAAATAGGTAGTTACCAAGAATTATTGAAATATTTTGAAAAGGAGAACTAATATTGCTCTAGTATTTATTTCAAAATAAATATGGTATACTATTTTAGTAAAAAGTCTTTCAAGGAGTGATAAAATGAAAAAAATTATTTCATTATTAATAGTAGCTTTTGCTTTTCTTATAACTTCATGTAGCAAGATAATTGCAAGT
>JAQUUH010000041.1 GCA_028693955.1 Bacilli bacterium | reverse complement strand
GGTATCATCATCCAATATATGGGAACTTCAACATTTTTTTGAACTATTTGTAAAATCACTTTTAAATATACTTTTACCATTATTACTTGGATAATAACTCTAACTAATAATATAACAAGACTAAATATTAATGAAAATATGAAAATATGAACTGTTTTTTGAATTTTGATTAATTCAAAAACATAATTAAAGAGCATAAAAACAACAATAGTACTTATCATATATTTCAAAAATAATTCTGAAACTTTACTTGTGCTTATTGTAAATGATTTAAACTTCATTAGACTCTCCTTCTACTTTAATACATTATTTAAATAGTGACCCGTGTAGCTTGATTTGCATTTAGCAATTTGTTCTGGAGTTCCTGTTGCAACAACACTTCCTCCTCCTTCGCCACCTTCTGGTCCTAAGTCTATTATATAATCAGCAGACTTAATTATGTCTAGATTATGCTCAATAATTATCATACTATCACCATTATCTACAATTTTATTTAAAACAAAAAGCAGTCTTTTAACATCATCTGAATGTAATCCTGTTGTTGGTTCATCAAGAATATAGAGTGTTTTACCCGTCGATTTTCTTTGTAGCTCAAAAGCAAGTTTTAATCTTTGTGCTTCTCCTCCTGAAAGAGTTGTAGCACTTTGCCCCAATTTTATATAACCAAGACCAACATCATTTAAAGTTTCTATTCTCCTTTTTATGTTTGGGATGTTTTTAAAAAACTCACAAGCATTTTCTACTGTCATATCAAGAATTTGAAATATATTTTTACCCTTATATGTAACAGCAAGAGTTTCATCGTTATAGCGTTTACCATTACATTCTTCACATGTTACATAAACATCTGGCAAAAAATTCATTGGAACTCTAATGACACCATCACCTTGACACCTTTCACATCTACCACCTTTTACATTAAAAGAAAATCTACCTTTATCATATCCTCTCATTCTTGCTTCTTTTGTTGAAGCAAAAAGAGCTCTAATAAAATCAAAAACTCCTGTATAGGTTGCAGGATTAGATCTTGGTGTTCTACCTATTGGATCTTGTGATACATCGATTAGTTTATCAATGTTTTCCAAACCAATTATTTTTTCATGTGCTAAAGGCTTTACTTTTGTATTACCAAAATAATTAATTAAAGAATTACCTAATATTTCATTAACAAGTGTGGATTTACCACTACCACTGACTCCTGTTACTACAACTAAACACCCAAGAGGGATTTTAACATTTATATTTTTCAAATTATTTCCTGAAGCTTTAATAATTTCTATAGATTGTCCATTACCTTTACGTCTACTTTTAGGAACTGCTATACTCTCTTTTTTTGAAAGATATCTTCCAGTTATAGAATTTTCATTATCCATAACTTCTTGAGGAGTGCCTGCAGCAACAATTTCGCCGCCATGGATTCCAGATCCAGGACCAACATCAACAATATAATCGGCTGCTAACATTGTTTCTTCATCATGTTCTACAACAATTAGTGTGTTACCTAAATCTCGCATTGATTTCAATGTATCAATTAATTTTTGATTATCCCTTTGGTGAAGTCCAATTGAAGGCTCATCTAAGACATATAACACTCCTACAAGATGGGATCCAATTTGAGTTGCTAACCTTATTCTTTGTGACTCTCCTCCAGATAATGATCCCGAACTTCTTGCTAATGTTAGATAATCTAAACCCACATTTATTAAAAATCCTAGTCTTTCTTTAATTTCTTTTAATACTAAATGAGCTATTTCTTTTTGAGATATAGTTAAATCAATTTTTTCAAAATAATCTAATATATCTTTTATTGACATTGAAGTAACTTCATAAATGTTTTTTTCGCCAACTCTTACACAAAGAGCCTGCTCATTTAATCTTTTGCCTCCACATACTGGACATGTTTTGTCATTCAAATAACCTCCATACCAACTTCTCATCATTTCTGATGTTGTTGATGCATAAAGTCTTTCAATATGGGTTTTCACGCCCTCTATATAAGAATTTCTATTCATTTTATTGCCTGAGCGGGTTTCTATTGAATATTTTATTGGTTTATCACTACCCAATAATATTATTTTCTTTTCATATTCACTTAAATGCTTATATGGCATATCCATATCTATATCATAGTTTTGACAAAGTATTTCAAATTCTTGCCACTCTATGTTTTCAGAACCAACTATGTTTTTATAGTAAAGTATTGCTCCCTTATTTAAACTCAAATCTTTATTGGGAATTAGCAAATCAATATCAACTTCTTTATTAACACCTAATCCATTACATCCTTTGCATGCCCCAATTGGAGAGTTAAAAGAGAATAAATTAGGCTCTAATTTCCCAACAGAAAAACCACAATGAGGGCAAGAATAATTACTTGATAACAAAATTTCTTTACCTTTATTTTCAACAATTGCTAATCCCTTGCCCCAAGTAAGAGCCGTTTCTATTGAATCAGATATTCTAGTTTTTGCTTCACTATTTAATACTAAACGATCAACCACTATATCTATATTATGTTTTTTATTTTTATCAAGTTCACCAATTTCTTCAATCATTATATATTCATTATCTATTCTAGCTCTAATAAAACCCTCTTTAAGAAATCTTTCTAATATTTCTTTATGAGTTCCTTTTTTCATTCTACTAACTGGAGCTAAAATTATTATTTTACTTCCTTCTTCTAATTCATAAACTCTTTCAACCATCTGTCTTAAGGTTTGTGCTTGTATAGGAATATTATGAGTTGGACAATAAGGTATACCAATTCTTGCATAAAGTAAACGTAAATAATCATATATCTCTGTAACAGTACCTACTGTAGAGCGAGGATTATTGCTAGTATTTTTTTGATCTATTGCTATTGCAGGAGATAAACCTTCTATTGAATCTACATCAGGTTTTTCTACTCCACCCAAAAATTGTCGTGCATATGCACTTAGTGATTCAACATATCTTCTTTGTCCTTCTGCATATATTGTGTCAAATGCTAGTGTTGATTTTCCGCTTCCTGATAATCCTGTCATAACTATTAATTTATTATGAGGAAGAAACAAATCTATATTCTTCAAATTATTTTCTCTAGCACCCTTTATAACTATTTTGTCCGGCAACATAAGACCCTCTCCTTTAAGATACCTCTTATAATTTTATAACATAGTAAAAGACATAACAACTTTTTTACAAATTAATAATTAAGAAACATTTTTGAATAGTTTTTTAATTAATCATTTTTTCCCTTTTACTATAGTAAAACTTCAATTTTATTAATCTTATATAATATATATAAAAAACTATTGACTAGTAAATTTTCAATTATGAAAAACCTGAAAGCGTTTACACCTCTTTTTCGACATTTTTGACCTTATTATTTATTGACTTGAATAAAACCATGATATATATTTAAGTAAACTTTAATAGACATCTCGACA
>JAQUUH010000040.1 GCA_028693955.1 Bacilli bacterium | reverse complement strand
GCTATTGCTAGAGCATTAGCACTTAAACCAAAGGTAATTCTTTTTGATGAACCAACAAGTGCATTAGATCCTGAAATGGTAAAAGAAGTTCTTCAGGTAATTAAAAATTTAGCAAAAGAAAATATTACATTAATAATAGTAACTCATGAAATGGGATTTGCTAAAGAAATAGCAGATAGAATAATTTTTATGGATGAAGGAAAAATTCTTGAAGAAAACATACCTCAAGAATTATTTGCAAATCCCAAAAATGAAAGATTAAAAAACTTCTTAAATGCTATATTATAAAAAGTGAGATTGAATTCTCACTTTTTTTATAAATATCTATGCATTATATAAGTATCAAAATATCTTTCATCTATCTTTAAATTCTTTTTATAAGTACCTATTATTTCAAATCCCCATTTTTTATAAAGATTTATTGCTGCAAAATTATCAGTTCTTACAGATAAAGTTATTATTTCTAATCTTGTTGTTTTTGCATAATTTACCATTGTTTTCATCATTAGGTTTCCTATGCCATTGCCCCAATACTTTTTTAAAACTGTAATACCTAAACTTGAGGTGTGTTTTAATCTTTCTCTTGATGAAACATCTAAATTAGAATTACCTACAAGTTCATCATTAATAAAAGCAACAATCCATAAACCATTACCTTTTTTATAATTTTCTATTATTTCTACTTCTTTGTTGATTGTAAGTCCAAATCCTCCACTGCCAAAAGTTAAATTGTCAGACTCACCACCAACTTTAGCAATATAATCAACAAGTGAAAATGCATCTGAAGTTTCAACTTCTCTTATTATTACTTTAGTTTTATCATCTAAAATATATTCATCATTTACTTTCATAAATATCCCTCAATTCATGATTTATATTAAATATAGGCTAATGTCTTTAAAATATATAATAACAAAACAACTGTAAAAGGAGAAATTAAAGTTGTCCAAACAACAATCTGCCCAGCAAGTTCACTATCTCCTTGCATTTGTTCTACAACAGGTACTGAAGAAACAGCTACTGGTGAAGCAAATGCCGCAAATAAAACTGCGTACTCACTTGGTAAAAAATCAAAAAACAACATGGCGGCCCCAAAAACTAAAAGTGGTGTTACCACACTCCTCATAATAGTGGCTGTAAATATATGCTTTTTTAATTTCTTCGTTCCTGAAAAATAAAATCTTGCTCCTACAACTATTAACGCTATTGGAGAAGCAGTTGAGGCAATATAACTAATTGCTTTATATATAAAAGAAAAATTATCTTTAAGAATATAGGTGTTTATATTTAAAATTTCTCTACCTATGGAAAACAAAAGACCAAGAGCAACACCTTGAATTAAGGGATTCTTAATAATATTAATTAAAGTTGTCTTTATTCTTGATTTTGATGAATCTTGCTCATCTTGGAAAATGGACAAAGCAACAACTGCCAAAATATTGGCAAGAGGAATTACAAAAGCCGAAACTAAAGCAACAAGTGTTACAGTTTCATTGTACATAGGTGTTGACTCATTAAATATCATCATAACCAAAGGAAGTCCTATGAGTGCATAATTTGGTCTTACTAAAGCTTGAAGAATTGTTCCTCTTTTGCTTTTATCTTTTAAAAATAAAACAACAAAAATTAAACCAATGATAAATATTCCAAGAATTGATAATACAATAAATATAATATATTCTAAATTAATATTAGAAAAAGATGAGTCGTAAACATTTTTAAATAATAATGCTGGAATAGCTATTTTAAAAACAAATTTATTAGCAATTGTTAAAAAATTATCATTAACAAATTTTATTTTTCTTAAAAAATACCCAAGAATTACTAATAATACTAATGGTAATACTGTATTTAAAGCATATAGTAAATTTCCCATAAATAACCACCTTTATAATATAAGACTATATCATAATTAAATGAAAAATCTATAAAAAAAACATGCTTTAAGCATGTTTTTAAAAAGAGAGGGAGATTGGCAGGATTTTATAGGGTGATTTGTTTAAATAACAACAAATATATAGAAAAAAATGTTATGGATATTTTTTGAGAACTTTTATTTATCTTGGCAATTAAAATTAAGAGTTTATTAACATATGTTGCTAACATTAATTTTTAATTAATAATACAATAAACATTTTCTTTCTTACCAATCTACCCTCCCTTATTAATTTAATGTAATGATATATCTATTTATTGGTTATTAATAAAAAAAGAAAGTTCAAACTTTCTTTTTAAGCAAAATAAACCATGTCATTATATTTAACAATAGATATTATATCAAGAATCCAAAATATAGCCCACCCTAAAGCAATCCATAAAATCCCTGCTAATAATTTCCCTTTAGCAATTCTATATATGCCCCCAGAAAAACTATCAATACCAGGCATTGCTAATATCAATTTTATGAATATTGGTAACTCTTTATAACTTTTTACTATATCATCTAGATTGTTCATTTTTTTACCTCCTATTTTTTATATATTCCTTTTAATGTATATGAGTCTATTATATGTCCTTCCATCTTTTTATATAGTTCATTCACAAAAAAACCTTTTTTAAGATTTGTTTTTTTATCTAGCGCATAAACATGAATTTCATATGTATGATCTTTATCTGGAGGTGCCATACCAATATATATACTAGCTTTTTGCACTCCAACACTTTTAAACTCGGAATTTACTCCTTGAATTAAATCTATATTTTTAATACTTTCGTTTTCACTTACTTCATTTTTTTCTAAATCTGCAACGCTCCAATGAATAAAAGAAAAACCACAAACAGGAATTGCATCTTTATCTTCTAAAACCATTGCAAAACAAACGGTGTTTTCGGGAAATTCTTCAATTAAAAAAGGCAATGAGTATGTGCAAGAGTTAACCTCATTAAATTGATTTCCTCTTTTTCCATATTTATCTTGTATATAGCCATTAATAATGCCTTTTGAAGTTACTTTCATACTATCACCACAATAAATATTATAATTCATACATTTAATTGATACAACTTCTTTACATCGTTTCGGTGGAAAAATAAGTAAAAATAATGTATAGTTTGTAGGTATAACAAATGAGGTGATTAGATGAAAATATTATTAACAAACGATGATGGTTTCAACAGTAAAGGAATAAAAATACTTTATAAAGCTTTACAAAAATATGGGGATGTTACCCTGATTGCTCCAACTCATCATCAATCAGGAAAATCCGCAAGTTTATCTTTTAAACCATTAAGCTTAATGAAACATGATGAAAAAATCTTTAGTCTTGATGGAACTCCAGCTGACTGCGTATCTTTTGCAACAAGATACTTTGCTAATGATTGGGATATAGTAGTATCTGGTTGTAATAATGGATTAAACATTGTCTATGACACATGCTATTCTGGGACAATTGGTGCTTGTATTGAATCATTAATTTTTGGAATTCCTAGTATTGCAATTTCTACAGATATTGATAACTTTGATATAGTAGAAAAAGAAATTGATAAAGTTTTTAATTATGTTTTTACAAATA
>JAQUUH010000039.1 GCA_028693955.1 Bacilli bacterium | reverse complement strand
ATTGCATTTGGTAAATTATTAAATAGTGGGCAGACATGTATTGCTCCTGATTATATTCTAGTAGATGAAAAAATTAGCAATCAATTATATATTGAATTAGATAAACAGTTGAAACTAATGATTGGAAACTCTTTAGATAATGATGATTATCCACGCATTATTAATGAACGTCACTTTGATAGACTAGTAAAACTAATGGAAGATAGCACTATCTATAGTGGAGGTCATTATAATAAAAACTCACTAAAGATTGAACCAACAATCTTAATAAATGTTGAAAAAGATTCTCCAGTTATGAAGGAAGAAATATTTGGACCAATATTACCAATACTTACATATAAATCTATAGATGAGGCTGAACAATATATACTTGAAAACGAAAAACCATTAGCTTTATATCTTTTTACCAGTAATAAAAAACTTGAAAAAAGAATCTTGAATAATCTTTCTTTTGGTGGCGGGTGTGTTAATGATACTATTGTTCATATAATGTGCAAAGGTTTAGGATTTGGTGGAGTTGGAAGTAGTGGCATGGGAATGTATCATGGAAAATATAGTTTTGATACATTTACTCATAAAAAAGGTATATACAAAAAATCTTTACTATTTGAATTACCACTTAGATATCAACCTTATAAAGATAAATTCTTAAAAATAGTTAAAAAAATAATGAAATAAAAGTCACTATATAAATAGTGACTTTTTTATCTACTTTAAAAATGATTTAAAATAATCTCTTAGGTTTTTATCCTCACAATAAATATAACAACCTTTTTGACCTCTAGACATAAGCGTTTTATAAGTATTTCTAATAATCTTATCAGCAAGTAAAACATCCTTTGTTGTTCTTACTCCACTACTTTTATCACTTTTTGCGACTTGGTTTTTATCAGTTATAACCTTTCCATTTTCATATCTTAAGTCTTTACCAATAATTACTCCAACATAATCAAATTCAAGCCCTTGTGCTGTGTGTATACATCCTACTTGATCAAAAGAATTTTCATCTATTGCCCATGTTTTTGTTGTACTAAAATTCCATTTTGCTTTGAAATCTTTGCCGATAACTATGTCATATAAATTATCATCACTACTCTTTTTTGTTACCCATTCATAGCAGTATCCAGCAACAACTCTACTCTTATTATTAACTAGATTCTTCTTTTTTATTTCTTCTTTCATTTCACTTGGACTATCAAAAACTTTGAAATCATATTCAATATTGTCTAAATCATAATTTGCAGTTTCCTTAATTCCTAATATATTATCTAAAAATGCAATATATCCATCACTACCATTACATCTAAATTGTGATGTTAATATTAAATCATCTCCCATAATTACATTAGTATTAAGTTTATTAGCCCACTTTTTTATTTCTTTAATTGATCCAATATCTTTTGTTGTAACTTTTTGATCTTCATCAACAAAGAAAATACTAACTTTTGAAGCATTAATTATTTCCTTTATTTGGTTTTCTCCTTTGAATCCCATCATTGATTTCTCATTTAAACGATGTGCCTCATCAACTATCAAGCAATCAAAAATATTCTCGCTAGCATCAACAAATGCTCCAGAACCTTTAAATAAATTACTTATATAATTATATTTGAATTTGTCTTTTCTTAATTTAGAAAAATATACTTCTCTTGGTGCAGCATTTTTAGTAACATAACTTGCAACAATATCTTTAAATTCTGCTAGTAAGTTTATTGCAATTACAGATTTGCCTGTCCCTGGCCCCCCTTGTACAATTATTGTTGATTTTTCTTTACTTATCAAAGAATTTCTAACTACTTTTTTAATAATCTCAAAAGCAACTTGTTGCTCATCTATCATATAAAATTCTTTATTACCTTTAATCATTGAAGATAAAGCATCTTGCAAAGATTTTGATGGTCTTAATTTACCATTTTCAATTTTATATAATATTTCACCATTATCATGTTTCTTAATATATTTTTGAATAAAATTTCTTAACTTTGGATAATCGTTTTTCAAGAATATTGGAGATAAATCTATTGTTTTAGTATACCTATCATTTTCTAATTCAGCTCTATATTCTTCTTTATAGTTGTGTAAAAAAGCACAGGGATGCAAATTAATATTATCTCTACTAATATATTCATTAAAACTTTCAATGACCTTTGCATAACTATAAGACTGATATGATGGGTGTGTTACTGGTCTTTCTCTACCATTAATATGCGTAATGACCAAATCTTCCATATCTGTCTTTTTTGCCTTTTCCCATTGTTTTAATTCTACAATTATAACTTGATTGATATCTTTCTCATCTTTTCCAGTAAGTATAAAGTCTACCCTTTTAGATGTTAATGGGATTCTATACTCAATAGCTAATTTACATTCTTCATCAATCGCGTTATTGCCTACAATTAATTGCATGCATCTTAAAGAGTTCTCCCAAGATCTATATTCAGATTCATTATTATTAATAATATTATGTTTTAAAAACTCGTCCTTTATTTTATCTGCTATAACATTATTAATAACATCTTCATTAAATTGTCTAACATTCCCTTGATATACAAGCATAATTTACACCTCCAAAACTCTTTAAAATTATAAAAAATCAATTACATATATACTTAGTATGGTATATACTCTAAAGGCTCGCATTTTTCTCCATTAAAATAATATTCCAAAGAAATTATCCTTCGCCTATTGTCAATTAAATAAAAAACACCCAATATATAACCATCAATATATTCTGGCAATTTTTTTAGACTCGCAATCAAATCACATGTTATTCTATATATTTCCCCCGCCGCTTTGCTTATTATTTCTTTCACCTTACTAATACTAGCTTTATTTCTATTATATTCCGTATCAACATAGTAAGAATTAAATTCAGTTTCCTTTATTGCATATTTTAAATAGTTCATTAATTGTGCACAAAGACATCTTTCGTTTGCATCTTCTTCAAATAATAAAACCTCTTTTTGAATAAATTCTTTATTTGCAACTTCAAAAATATTTTTTAATTTCTTATATAATTCATGTTCATCCATAATATTTCCTCTTTTTTTTACTAAATTAATTATATAATACACTTTTTAAAGTTAAATACAAAGTAAACAAAAGCATCTCCTAACAATTTGAATGATACTCACAATAAATTGCATTACTAAAAATATCAAATTTTATTCATACTCTTTGTTTTTTATTTTATTTATTAATAATTTTATATTAATATCAATATTTTTTATTACTTTTTCAAATTCTTCATCGTTTTTGCCGGTGGGATCTTCAAGACCCCAGTCCTCAGTATATTTAGATGGCAAGTAAGGACATCCCAAATTACATCCCATTTTTATTACAATATCTGTTTTTGGTAAATCTTCTAATAATTTGGGATATTGAGAATCTAACATATCTATTCCATAAATATTTTTTACTATTCTAATTGCATCCTTATTTATTTCATCTTTTTTTTCAGTACCTGCTGAGTAGCTTTCAAATACATCTTTACCATAGTGCTTTCCTAAAGCCTCCGCTATTTGACTCCTACAAGAATTATGCACACAAATAAATGCTACTTTTAATTTTTTATTCATAGTAAGTATCTCTCCATTCATTGCTAGAAATATCTCTTAGTTTTATTAGCTATTTTTACAAGAGTAAGCATAATTGGAACCTCAGTTAAAACTCCTACAACAGTTGCTAAAGTTGCACCAGAGTTTAATCCAAACATTGATATAGCAACAGCTACCGCAAG
>JAQUUH010000038.1 GCA_028693955.1 Bacilli bacterium | reverse complement strand
AATATTACACCCATTGTAATTAGTTTATTAATTTCTTTATTAGGTATAACATTATTTAGAATTTCCCTACTTGCAGAAGGGAAAATCAAATCAATAATAGACATTACTAAAACACATGATAAAACAAATATAAATAACTTAGTATGATTCTTATAATATGATACAAACTTTTTAAACATATCTTCATCTCCCAAACTACATACATAACATTTTAGTAGAAACTTAAAATAATAGCAATTAAAAATCCCCTTAATGGGGGACTTTTAATCATATTTTACTTCTAGTACTTAAATATATCTTTCTAAAGGGAAGAGTGAAAAACATTTATTCTTATAGTACTAGTGAAATAGACATTTATTTTTTATTAGAAAAAGACTCTTTTCCACTTTTAAATTTCTTTTCATAGAGACTTAAACTCATGATTACCATATCTCCATAGCCATTTTTAGTTATAAAAATTGGCTCATCACTTTTCTTACACAATTTTGAAATAGAACTAGTATCTTTAAGATCACGAATAGGTATAATCTTCAGCATCAGCAAGCGTCCCCTTTTTATGTCTTTATTATACCACGAATTAATTATGTGTCAAGACAATGTAAATAAAAATTTAATTGAGAAAAAATTATTAAAAAAAACAGACCCACTCTTTAAAAACAATATTACATATAAATAAAATAACTTAATCGGCTTAACTTTCTATTTCCTTAGTCAAACTCATTGTTACTAGAAACTAATTCTAGTCCTTCTTCATCTAAAGAATATGCCTTATCACATACTTGATTAATATAACTTCTATCGTGAGATACCGATATTATTACTCCCTTGAAATTTGATAATATTTCACAAATTTTCGGGCTTGATAATGGTGATAAATTTCTTGTTGGTTCATCTAGAACTAAAACATTTGATTTCTCTAAAATTATTTTTAGTAATAATACTTTTGCTCTTTGGCCACTTGAAAGTTCTTTTATCTTATAATTCAACTCATCTTCTAGAAAATTGACAGCGGATAAATAAGTCATTATTTTGGTAATACTATCTTTGTCACTGCCTATAGTGCTAGATAGATATGTTACAACATTACTTTCCAGATTCAACAATTCATCATAGTTTTGTGGAAAATAACCAATAACTATACTTGGCACCTCTTGTAATCGCCTTAGTATTTCTTTTATTAATGTTGTTTTGCCAACACCATTATTACCAACTATTACGATATGCTCCGGTCCTTTTATTGTAAGATTGATGTTTTTACATAATACTTTATTATCTATTTTAAGTTCATAATTTTGAATATTAATTATCATCTTATCGTTACTAATCAAAGTAACATCCTTAGAAAATGAAACATTTATTTCTTCTTCTTTACTAGAGTATTCAATTTTTTCAATTTTATTCAACTTCTTTTCTGATGAGGTTACAACTTTCATTTTCTTAGCCAGTAATCTTCCCCAGGTAGGTTGTCTAACTGCAAGCATCATTTGATGTTCAATCTTATTTTTAAACTTTCTTAATACTTCCTTTTTAGCATTTATCATCTTTTTTTGTTGGTATGCCGCGCTATCTTGTCTAAAAAATTTAATCTTTCTAAACTCTAGATACTCATCATAACTACATTTTCTTAAAGTATGAATTGTTTGTGTTTTGTTTTTAATTTGTTCGATATGTAAAATGATATTTGCTGTTTTCCTTAAAAACTCTTGATCATGAGAAACAAAAATAACTGGAATATCAGTGTTTTTCACAAAGTTTTCAAGCCAAATTAAAGTATTTAGGTCAATATCATTTGTTGGTTCATCTAAAAGTAAAACACCCACATTATTAATTAATAATTTAATTAATTGAAGTTTTACTTTTTCGCCCCCGCTTAAATTCATTATTTTTCTATTGTTTTCTAATATTTGTAAATCTAGATTAAAGTCCTTGAATAGTCTTTCAATCATATAATAGTCTTTATATAATTCATAATTTACTTGATAATTATCATCCATTAATAAAAAAGTAAGTGCACTTACGTTATTATAATCTTCTTGAATATTTTGTCTTAAATATCCAATTTTATTAGAAAAAGTATTAACTACCCCTTCATAATAACAGTAAGTATCTATTAAATTAGAATTATAAATATATTTAATCAATGTGGATTTGCCGTTTCCTTCTTCACCAATAATTGCTAGTTTGTCATTTTTATTCAATAAAAAATTTAATCGTGAGATTATTTGTTTCCCACTTTTAAGTCTTATTGAAACATTATTTAATTGAAATTCCATATTTAGTCCCTCCTTTAATAAGAAAGACTATTCAAACTTTTAATTATTGATAATGTTCATTGATTCCACTCCTATTCTTAATTACGCATAGTCTATTTAATAACTACATGTTCTTCATAATGTTTCTTAATAGCTTCAAATGTCTCTTCACTTAAATCATGCTCAACTTTACAAGCATCCTTTAGTGCTATATCCTCATTAACTCCTAAAGCTATTAATACTTTAGAAATGATAACATGTTTTTCGTAAACACTTTTTGCAAGACTTTCACCTTCAGCAGTTAAAATTATATTCCCATCACTCTTATTGACAAAAATATAATTTCTATCTCTTAATTTCTTCAAAGCAATGCTAATGCTTGCCTTAGAAAAATTCATTTCGTTTGCTAAATCAATTGCTCTAACAACAGAATTTTTCTTGTGAAGCATCAATATTCTTTCTAAATAATCTTCAGAAGACTCAAGATGATTCATATTACCACTCCTTTTGGTAATTCTAGCACAAATTTTGAAGCATATCAATTTAGTAACTTTACAATAAATTAAAAAACATATTGACATAATCATTTATAAAATTATAATATTATGTAGTTAGTATACCCTAACCAAATTTTAGACGAGAAGTTTTTTTATTTGGAATTGAGTTAGTATCAACTAACTTGGAGGTCGAAGATTATGCCACTTGCAATTGCACCCGCAGAGAAAATACTTACTATTACTAAGATTTTAGTAGATAGTAAAACAAAAAAACACCTAGAAAATTTGGGATTAACAATTAATACCAAACTCGAGGTGGTTTGTCAATGTTCAGGAAATACAATTTTGATTGTAAAGAATGTACGTTTGGCCCTTGATGCTAACATCGCTACAAAAATATTTGTTGCGTAGAAAGGTAAGGCTAAAACGATGTTAAAAAAATTAGATGAATTCAATGTAGGCGAGACTGGCCTAATAAAAAACATTGAAGGAGAAGGAAAAATTAGAAGAAGACTGTTTGATATGGGAATTACTCCAGGTGCTCTTGTTTATCTTAAAAAGAAAGCTCCTCTTGGAGATCCTATTGAAATCACTATTAGAGGTTATGAACTAACACTTAGAAAAAATGAGGCAAAACTTGTAACCCTTGAATTAAAGGAGGAAAAATAAATGTTAAAATTTGCATTAGCCGGAAATCCAAACTCCGGTAAAACTACTCTTTTCAATTCGCTTACTGGCTCTACTGCTCATGTTGGTAATTGGCCTGGTGTAACTGTTGATAAAAAAGAGGGATTATATAAAAAACTTAAGGAACAAATTAGTATCATCGATTTGCCAGGTATCTATTCATTGTCTCCTTACACTCCTGAGGAAGTTATTTCAAGAAATTTTATTTTAGAAGAAAAGCCTGATTGTATTATCAATATAGTAGATGCTACTAACTTAGAAAGAAATCTTTATTTATCAACTCAGCTTTTAGAAATTGATGTTCCTATTGTAATTGCTCTTAATATGATGGATGCTGTTACAAAAAGTGG
>JAQUUH010000037.1 GCA_028693955.1 Bacilli bacterium | reverse complement strand
AGTTGGAGTATTACAAGATGTTCATTGGTCTCAAGGGAGTATTGGTTATTTCTTTTCATATGCTTTAGGTAACGCTTATAGTGCCCAAATCTATAGAGCAATGAAAAAAGACCTTGATGTTGATAAAATTATTTTAAGTAAAGACCTATCTTTAATAAGAGAGTGGTTATACGATCATGTATATAAATATGGGGCTCTATATCCACCAGAAAAATTAATTAAAATTGCTACTGGTGAAGAGTTTAATCCAAATTATTATTGTGATTATCTAGAAGAAAAATTTTCAAAAATTTATAAACTTAAATTTATGAAATTATCAAGTTTCTTTAACAAGTTATTTTCAAAATAAAAGAAGAGGTTATTCCTCTTCTTTTTCTATTTCTTCAATTACTTTTTCTTCACCTTCAAAATCAACTGATTTTATTTTATTAAATTTTTTAGTAATGACATCAACTCTTTTATCAAAAGATTCACTTTGTTGATATAATTTACCAATATTATTATTTATTTTGTTCCAATCAACTCCTATTTTATTAAATTCTTTATTTAATAATGATATTTGATAAGAGATTTCTTTGGCATTTTTACTTCTTTCATAATCAATAAATAACATCCTATAAGTTTGCAAAAGTGGGAAAATTGTAGTTGGAGAAACAATTAAAACATTTTTTTGTTGAGCTAATTCAACAATATCAGGACATTTTGAATGAATTAATGCTAATATGCCATCACTTGCAACAAACATTATTGCATAATCCGCTGTTATTCCTTCAATAATATATTTTGAAGAAATATCATTAATATGTTTTTTAACTTCTTTTTTAAAATCAGCAATAATTTTTGTTTCATCTTCATCAACTTTTTCATCAAATAATTTTGAGTAACTGGAAAACGGAAATTTTGAATCAATACAAACAACATTATGAGGAGATGGCATGAAAACTGCTGCATCTGCTCTGACTGCTTCTTTGTTTTTTTGTTCTCTTATTGTATATTGAATTTTGTACATTTTCTCATTTTCGCCATAAGCACTAAATAAAATTTGGTTGAGTTGATATTCTCCAAACGATCCTCTTGCTTGATTGTTTGTAAGTATTTGTTGAAGTCCCATCATTTCATTTGATAAGGTTGTAATATTTTGCTGAGCTTTATCAATTACTGCCATTCTTTCAATAATGTTTTTAAATGTTTCATTGCTTTTTTCAAAACCTTTTTCAAGTCTTTCATCAACTTTATTATTGATTAATGTCATTCTTTGCTCTACACTATCATTTAATATTTTAAATTGCTCTTGTAGTTTTTTGTTTATTTTTTCTTGAAAATCAGCAAAATCATTAGTTGTTTTAAGACGATACTCACTCATATCATTTGCACTAGATTTCATATTTTGCTGTAAAGAATCTGTAATTCTTTTATCAAAATTTAATAATGTATTACTTAAAGATTCTCTTAAATAATCCTTTACTTTATCTAAGCTTTCATTAATCTCATTAATATTATTACTAGTATTATTACCAACATTATTTTTCTTAACAAAAAGATATATCAAAAAGATAATTAACAATATATTTATTGCTGAAAGTATTATTATATAAATTTCCATCAAATAATCACACTCCTAGATTTAATTATAGCATATAAATAGAATTTGAAGAGAAATCTTTAGTTTTCTGTGCTATAATTTTAATTAAAGGAGGAAAAGAAAAATGAAACGTTTTTTTACCACTTTTTTATTAATTTCTATTTTCTTGTTTTCACTAACAGGATGTACTAGCAAAATCGAAAATGTCAAAAAAGCATTTGAAGACAAGGGCTACACATGGACACAAATTGAAATAGAAGATTCTAACGAAGAAGCAGAAACAGAATTAGTAATAGCAGGATTATACACAGCTCAAAAAGGCTTTGCATATGCAATTGTTGTTGAACTTGAGCCAAATAAAGATGCTTATGAAGCAATTCAAGCATTAAAAGATGACCCCGATATAAATTCTAATTTCATTGTTGAAGCTGTTCTTGATGCTTATCAAGATTTACCACTAACTTATGGTAACTGTGCATTAATTACAATTTCCTCGGATGCTATTTCAATTTTTGAAGATTTAAAAGGAGAATAATGATTAATAAAAAAATTCAGTGTGAACTGAATTTTTTTTATTTCTATAATTCTTCTATTTTTCTAATCCAACAACGTCTCTTGCGAATAATTTTAGCATCAAAATTTTTCCATTGAGATTGTATTTTTAAATTATCTTCTAATTCTGGCCCAGTTTCTGCATATCTTACTCCATCTCTTATTGCCATTTTTGTAGCATCAAGCATCATTAAAGAATTTATACCATATGATTGATATTCTGGCTTAATAGCAACAAAATACATATCTAAGACATCAAAATGCTTAATATTTCTAAGAATATAATACCACCCTAGTGGAAATAATTTACCTTTTGCTTTATTAACTGCCTTATTCATTGAAGGCGCTAGTATACTAAGACCTATAACCTCATCTTTATTATTTAAAACTACACATACATAATCAAAATTAATAAGTTTCAAAAAAGTATTTACTAAAGCATCAATTTGCTTTTTAGTAACCTCAACAACCCCATGAAGCGGAGCAAAAGCTTCATTATAAACATCAAAGGCTTTATATAAATATGGCTCAAAATCCTTAAACTTTTTAAACTTTAAAAGTTTGAATCCATAACGATTTGTTAACATAGAAGCAACTTTTTCAATTCTTTCATCTATTTTAGTTGGCAAATCAACTTTATATTCGACCCAATCAACATCTTTTGAAAAGCCTAATTTTTGCATATGATCTACATAATATGGATAATTATAATTAGTAATAAACATTCCTGGATATTCAAATCCTTCCATAAGCATCCCTTGCTTATCTAAATCGGTAAATGTTATTGGACCATCAAAATCTTCCATTCCATAAGATTTTCCCCATTTAGCAATTGCATTAAATAATGCTTTACTAACTTCGATATCATCAATAACATCATAATGGTTGAACCTTAAGTGTTTAATGTTCATCTTTTTATTATAAGCATCATTTATTAATCCACAAATTCTACCAACAATTTTTCCCTCTTTATATGCTAAAAACAAGATTGTTTTGCAATAATCATAAGCTGGGTTTTTTTGAGGATTAAAGGTATTCATTTCATCAAAAAGTAAAGGATATACATAATTATCATTTCCTTTATATAATTCATTCCCAAATTCTATAAATTCTTTTAACATTCTTTTCCCTATTACTTCTTTTATTTCAATGTTCGCCATATAAACACCGCCTCACATATTTCTTATTATAATACATTTACAAAAACATAAAAAGATAATTATGAAGGCAAAAAAGAAGAAGTGCTTATGCACTTCTTCTTACTTAACTAAATCTTTTGTTTCCGAACCAGTTTCAATTACGTTTTGTATTTGAACATTGTTTGTAAGTAATCTATCTCTTAATGTATCATTATTAAGTGGCTTTGCAGCAACTAAGCTTATACCACTGAGAATACTAATTGTAAGAATCATATTTTTAATTGTCGATGCCATGACTTTTGCCATAATACCCTCCTCCTTATTTGGTTTCATAAATATAATGTAAGTATCAATCTTTTTATTGGTACTTTTTTATTTTGTGATTGTATTATAACATTATCAATAACTAAAATAAACATATTTGCTCACATTAATAAAATAAGGCAAACATCATCTTTTTGATAACGTTTGCCTACTATAGGTTTATTAATTTTATAGATTGCCTATAAATCTATATTCCAAATTTTTCTACTTTCTTACTTTGTAGTTTTCTTTGGAGCTTCAGCCATAGCCTTAGCTTTGTTTTCAACTGGTTTTTTTGCTGGTTGAACTGGAGCTTTGGCTTCTTTTTTAAAGCCTTTTGACATAAATGCCGCCCCCTTTCAGCAACATTATATTCCTCTAGTATGTTA
>JAQUUH010000013.1 GCA_028693955.1 Bacilli bacterium | reverse complement strand
GGAGTTTTAGTTGTGCTATACACGCAGCACAAACTTTTTCAGATTTTAACTTTGAAAACAATTATTATGTTTTAACTAAAGAAGCAATCGAAAAATGGGAAAATAATAAACTCACACTTTTAAAAGCAAGAGAGGCAGTTAGGTCATTAAAATCCCTTGCGAGGAAATGCAAAGATAAATCAAAAAAAGAATTGATTAAAGCTTTTGAACATGTGTTATTAACAATTGTTGCCATTCGTCATGCTTATCTAGCATCATTATGTGCTGTTAAAAGTATCTATTATAATAATATTAATAATGATTATATATTCGAAATAGAAAAAGAAAGAGTTTGGCAATTACAAGTTATAGAATAAAAAAACACCTCTAACATAATTAGAAGTGTTTTTTGTTTTTTTATGATATTAGCCCTTTTTCTAATAAGAAACTTCTAGCAACATCTCTAGGTTCTTTAGCGTTTTCATCAACTTCATAATTCAAATTAACCATAGTTTCATCATCAAGTACATCACCAAGTTCTTTGAGTATTGCTTCTAGTTCTGGGTGTTTTTCATATACTTCTTTTCTTAAAAATGGAACAGCGTAGTAAGGAGGGAAGAAACTTAAATCATCTTCAAGACTTACTAAGTCAAATTTTTTGATAAGAGAGTCGGTACTAAATGCTGTTGTTATTTGTACATCATTGTTAAGAAGCGCTTGATATCTTAAAGATCCTTCAAATGCAGAATTTTCTTTAAAAGAAAAATCATAAGCTTCTTCTAATCCAATTAATCCATCTTGACGATTAATAAATTCATAAGTAAATCCACCAATCATAGTATCAGAAATTGATTTTAAATCAGAAATTTTTGAGAGATTATTCTCTTGTGCAAAATCTTTAGTAACTGCTAATACATAAGTATTATTGACATCAATTTGGTCTAAAACAACAATATCGTGTTTACTAAGTAATTCCTCTTTTACTGTGTTATAAACAATTGTAGGATCAGAGATTGGATCATAACCTAAAATACTTACATATCCAGTACCTGTATAATCAATATAAATATCAATATCATCGCTTGTTATAGCAGAAAAAATTACTTGAGTTCCTCCAAGAGCAGCTTTTCTAGTCACTTTCAAATCTGTTCTATCTTCAATTAATTCTGACATAAGATGTGTGAATATTTGTTGTTCAGTAAATTCTTTTCCTCCTACAATTATTTCATTTTCTCTTGAATTACCACATGACGCAAGTCCAAGTGTTAAAGAAAAAAGTAGACTAGTAATCATAATTTGCTTTTTCATATCATATTCTCCTTTCATTTATAAAAACGCAGATAAAACAAATATAGCAATAATAAATATAACTGAAATCCCTAATAGAATTAGGCTATTTCTTCTTTTGTTTTCAATCTGTTTTTTATCTTGTTTTGAATTGGTTTGTAAACTTATCGGAGTAACGAGTTTCTCGGCGGTGTTTCCAATAAAATCAACAAATAAAGCTAGTAAACAAGCAGGAATAGCTCCTGCAAGTATCTGATTGTTGTTTAATGTTCTTATCCCTGAAAACACTAAATAACCAAGACCGTCAGCCCCAATATAGGCAGCGATTGTCATTAGTCCAACAGATGTAACTGCAGCAATTCTTACTCCAGCCATTATTACTGGTAGAGCAAGGGGTATTTGAACTTTAGTTAGTACTTGAAATCTTGTTAATCCAATACCTTTTGCAGATTCTAATGTTTCAGCATTTATATTAGTTATTCCAGTTACAGTGTTTTTAACTATTGGTAGTAAAGAATATAAAACAACAATTGTAACAGCAGGTACAGTACCAATCCCTAAAAACGGAATTGCAAACCCTAATAGTGCCATACTTGGAATTGCTTGGATAACATTTGTGACTCCAAGTACAGGTTTTTTAAGTCTTTTCACATAACTTATTAGTATTCCTAATGGTATTCCAATAAGTAATGCTAATCCAACAGACATTGCAGTTAAACGTAAATGGTCTGCAAGAAGATTAATTATTAACTTATAACTAGAAATAATATATTCAATGAATTCAATGAATTCTTTCATTTTATATCACTTCCTTTTGTTCAACAAATGGTTGGCTTAAAGTTGTGACAAGACTACTTTTAGTTATTAATCCTACAAGACAACCTTTTTCATTTACAATTGGCAATGTTGATTCTTGAGTATCGTTAATTAATTTTAATACTTCAACAATACTTTCTTCAGGTAATGCGTGTGAAAAATCTTTTTTCATTATTTTTTCAACCTCAATATTTCTATTTTTATAAGGTTGAATGTGTTTTGCCTTGATAATTCCTAGAAGTTTATTAGTGTGCAATTCAACTACCATTAAACTATCAATTTTATGTTCCCTCATTTTTTCCATACATTGAAATAATGAAGCTTTGGGTTGAATGGTTATGGGACTTTCAATCATTATGTCTTTTACTTTAATTAACTCAGGAGAAGACCATATTCTATTTTTTCCCACAAATCTAGACACAAAATCATTGATAGGATTTTTCATAATGTTTTCTGGTGTATCATATTGCAAGATTTTCCCATTATTCATGATACAAATTCTATCAGCAATTTTAATTGCCTCACTCATGTCATGAGTAACAAATATAATTGTTTTTTTCATATGTGTTTGAATATTAATTAATTCTTCTTGAAGTGAAGCTCTAGTAATAGGATCTAAAGCAGAAAATGGTTCATCCATAAGAATTATTTCTGGATCCATTGCAAAAGCTCTAGCTACACCTATTCTTTGTTGTTGTCCACCACTTAGTTCAATAGGGTAACGTTCAAGAAACTCATCTGGATTCATTCCAATCATTTCCATTAATTCAAGCGTCTTATCTTTTATTTTTTTAGCATTTATTTTACTGACTTTTGGTATTATTTCAATGTTTTCTTTGACACTCATATGAGGAAATAATCCAGTCTGTTGAATAACATAACCCATATTTCTTCGTAAAGATATTACATCTTTTTTGGCGATATCTTCTCCATTTATTAAAATAGTCCCACTTGTGGGATCTATTAGACGATTTATCATTTTTAGTGTTGTGGTTTTCCCACACCCACTCTCGCCAATAAGAACAACAAGTTCTCCTTTTTTCACACTAAAGGAGATATCATTTATTACTAATGTTTCTTTGAATTTTTTGACAATATTTCTAAATTCTAACATCACAAAAACCTCCTTTTGCAAAAAGCAACAACACAATTATAACATTAGGTTGTCGCTTTAGTCAAATTAGGGAATTTAAAAACCTGCCAGAGCAGGTTAACTAATTTATTTAAATATAAACTTAAAAACTCTATTATAACTTTCTTCATTTCCAATAAAATATATTATGTCATTTTCTTTTAAATTAGCATATGGACCTGGAGATAAAATAAGCTTATCTTTATGATTTATTGCTATTACTGTTGCACTTGTATTGTGCCAGAAATTTAATTCAACAAGAGTTTTATTAATTATTGGAGAGTCACTTGGTATTTTTATTTCATATGGAACAAAAGGCGTAATATCTTTAAATTTACTACTTTTATCAATAAGTTCTTCAACTTGTTTTTTAAGTTCTAATTGTTTGTTAATGGATTCTTCAATGTTTTCTAAAATATTTTTACGAATATCTTCTAATGTGCGGATGCTAGAATATTGATTTATGAAAGAAACAGCATTTTCATAAGAAACGATTGTTGAACCACTTCCAGGAGTTGAATGAATAATATTTACATCTTCTAGTACACACATGGCTCTTCTTGATGTTTCACTAGAAACTCCATATTGTGAAGCTAAGGCAGATCTAGCATATACACGATCCCCAACCTTATAGTGCTTATCTACAATTTTTGCTGCAAAGTCTACAGCGACTTGTAAGTAACGAGGTAATTCATGTTTTATTTTAGTCATTTTAACACCCACTTCTATTTTGAAGATTATATCAAAAAAAACAAATAAAAACAAAAAAGCCTGTTTTTTATTAATTTAATACTATTGTTCAAGATTAACTTCTATAATTAGTTATAGATTATATAAATATTAATAATTCTATTTACATTAAGTGTAATTGCCTAGTATTATTTAATAAAGATATATAAATAAGGAGGCAAAAATTTTGAAAAAGTATGCTATAGTCTATTGTTCAAAAACAGGATTTACCAAAAGATATGTAGATATGTTAAAAGAGGAAATTGATTGTGATGTTTTTGAGGCTAAAAAACTTAAAAATCTTAATCCTTTGTTAAAATATGATTTAATAATCTATGCAGGGTCAGTTATGTCTAATAGAATTAATGGTTTTAAAATAATAGACAAAAATATTTATGATATAGAAAATAAAAAAATAATAATTGTCGCAGTAGGTCTAACTCCACCTTTAGATCAAGTTTTAGAGCAGTTAAAGTCAAGCAATATTCCTTTTGGCTTTGAAGATAAAATTAAAGTATTTCAATTAAGAGGAGGTCTTGATGTAAATAAATTAAAGTTTTTCCCTAAAATGTTAATGAACTCTATTAAAAAAAGGTTACTAAGTCAACCAAATCGCAATGAAGCTGAAGAAGAAATGCTAGAAGCCATTTTGAATGGGGCGGATTATGTTGATAGATCAAGTATTATCCCTATTATTGAAGAGATAAAAGAGTTTGAAAAACATCAAGTAATAGATGTAGAAGTTGTTTAAGCAAAATAGTTAAAAAAAATACTTTTTTGTGATACTATAATAAAGATTTAATTTGGAGGAGATTTTATGATTTATGATGTAGTAATTATTGGAAGTGGTCCAGCAGGAATTTCTGCTTCTTTATATACCGCAAGAGCTAATTTAAAAACAATTATTATTTCTAAAAAAGAAGGAGCCTTAATTAAAGCTGGGGAAGTAGAAAATTATTATGGGTTTTCTAAACCAATAGATTCTTTAGAACTTCTTGATAATGGTTATAAACAAGCTGGTAATTTAGGAGTAGAGATAATTGAAGACGAAGTTGTTAACATCGGTTTTGATGGTAATTACGTTATAACTGGCAAACAAAATGTTATTTCTGCAAAAAGTGTAGTAATAGCCACAGGAACAAATAGGGCTGCCCCTAATATAAAGGGGTTAGTTGAACTAGAAGGTAAGGGTGTTGGTTATTGTGCAGTTTGTGATGGATTTTTTTACAAACAAAAAGATGTTGCAGTTTTAGGATTTGCAGATTATGCACTTCATGAAGCAAGTGAGCTAGTAAACATTGTAAAAAAGGTAACCATTTTAACAAATGGTCAAGAACCTAAAGTTAAATTTCCCGATAATATGAATATAATAACTAAAAAAGTAAAACAAATAGTTGGTGTAGAACATGTAAGCAAAGTAATTTTTGATGATGATAGTGAAATTGATGTTGAAGCAGTCTTTGTAGCATATGGAACTGCAGGAAGTGTTGATTTAGCTAAAAAAATTGGTGCTAATGTTGCCAATAATAAAATAGTTGTAGATGATAATATGATGACTAGTCTTCCTGGATTATATGCAGCAGGAGATTGTGTTGGAGGTATGCTTCAAATAGCAAAAGCTGTTTATGAAGGAGCAAAAGCTTCAACTTCAATAATAAAGTATATTAGGACTTTGAATCAAAAATAGGACTTCAAGTCCTTTTTATTATTTATAAGTATTTACTTATAAAAGTAGTAATAATTTTCAATATTTTAAATTTTTCTTTTAATTTAAAAGTATTAATTTATAGCGTTTTCAAAGTTGTTGACAGCCATTATTTTTCATGCTAGATTAGTAAGCGTAGGGAGCGATAATGTAAATTATGGCTTTTCAAAAATATTTGGCAAAACACGTAAAAATGTGCGACGCAAAGCTATAGGGCCTAAATCTTGTAGACATGGTAGCCAGTTGCACTTTTCTTTTGAAGAAGCTGATTATTATATGCCAAGTGTTTTTAATTCAACCTACGTCTACAAGAATCTTTAGTAATTATCCCGCACATTATATTATTAATGTAATTACTAAGGAGCACACGTAATGATAGTAATATCTATCAATTGTGTTCCCTACAGAATTAATAAGCATTTGGCATGCTTTAATAAAACATATACAAAGATTGTTTTTAGGGTGTTATAATATTTCAAATGATTGTTACTATAATGGTAACATTTTTATTTTTGGAGGATATAATTATGATGGTTTTTAACACTGATAGATTAATTGTTCGTTATTTTATGGATGAAGATATTGAAACTCTTTATGCATATCGTAACGATCCAGAATGTGCAAGATATCAAATATGGAAAGTAAGAGATAAAGAAGGACTAAAAAATTTTATAAAAGAAGTTAAAAATAAAAAAATTGGGGATGATTATACCCAATTAGCGATAATTTTAAAAGAAAATAATAGACATATAGGCGATTTATATATCGCTAAAAAAGATGCTTGCTTCACAATCGGTTATACGATTTCTAGACCATATCAGCATAATGGTTATGGTATTGAAGTTGTAAGTAAATTAGTGTCTCATATAAAACAAAAATTTGGTAAAGTTGAAATAGTTGCTATGATTGATAAGGATAATAAAGCAAGTATAAACCTAATTAATAAACTTAAGTTTACTAATGAAGGATATAATAAAATAGTAGATTCAATAATATTTAGTCTTAAATAGTTACTACCATTTGTTAAATACTTTTTCAGCAAAGCCTAATTTATTTTCAAATTCAATTTCTGTTTTATCATCAAGAATTGCTTTGCCACTAAAGTATCCAAAAACTTGATTTTGCAATGAGCAAATAACAAAAGCATTAGTAAAAGCATGGCGTACAAATAAGGGCTTAAAGGTTAATTCTAGGCGTTTATCACTACTTGTTATTTTCCATTGTTCAAGAAATTTATCTTCTTTATCTTTATTTGGTATACCAAAATCAATGTCATTTATTTTATGAGCTTTTCCATCATAGAAAATGACATTTTCAGTAGCACTACTAGTGTCACCAAAACCATAACCAATATTAAATCCAAAAGTTTTATTGTTGATATAGCATGATAGAGATCCCCAATACCAAGTATTTTTATATGTCCAAACGCCTCTTCCCCAATCAAGGACAGCTAATGAATCTTTTTTATCAAATAAATATTTTTTATTACCAATTGCAAAAAATCCTTGAGCCTTTAAACAATTGATTTTTTGATTATAATAAAATCTTTTTTCTTTTGTGAATGGTGTAACCATAGTTATTGATTCGCTAGGTTCTTCACTTAATTCAATATTAAACTCAATTTTTTTATCTTCATCAAAATTGTTGAAATTGCCAAAAATTGTTCTAGATTTTCCATCATTTTTAAACATTGCATAACCATTTTTTGTCTGCATTGATAAGTCTCCAAAAGAAGATGAGGTTGGATGTCTAGTTTTACCAAGAGGGAATAAAATCATATCTGATTTTGTTATTTCTTTTTTATTTTTAAAATCTAAAAATGAAATACTTAGCAATCCCATGTATCCATTATCGGCAATTGTAAGAGCTAAACCATAATTATCATTTCCGATATAGTAATAATCCCATTCTTTAAGTAATAATTTGCTTGTTTTTAAATTTTCTTTATTATATTTAATAATGTTTTTCTTTGCATATCCTTTAACACAAAGATTCCCATCTTTATCAAGTAAGTTTGTTGAATTAATTATTTCTTTTTGCATAGAAAATTCCCCCTATATCAATAATATTATATTGCTAAAGCAATCTATTTAAAATAAAAATCCCATAATAATGATATTTAACTAGAAAATATTATATTTTTTTTGTAACTTTTTTTAACCATTCTTTTTCATTATCATCCATAAAAGGAGACAATTTATTAAAAACTTTTAAGTGGTATTCATTTAATTGTTCTTTTTGTTTTGTTGTTAAAAGTTCTGGTAAAATGCCTTCTAAATCAATAGGGCATAAAGTTAAAGTTTCAAATCCCAAGAAATTTCCATACTCATTTTTATCTAATTCTATACATAACATTTCTTGTTCATGGCGAATTCCATATTTATTTTCTAAATATATTCCCGGTTCGTTTGTAGTTATCATTCCTGCTTCTAGTATACAAGAATCATTTCTTTCAGGAACACTTTTCCACCTAAATCCATTTGGAGCTTCATGAACATTTAACAAGTATCCAACGCCATGGCCTGTTCCACATTTATAATCAAGTAGTAAATCCCAAATTGGACCTCTTGCTAGAATATCAAGGTTTGTTCCTCTCACTCCATATAAAAATTTAGCTGATGATAAATTTAGTACTGATTGTAATATTGTAGTGAAATGCATTTTAAATTCTCTAGAAACTTCTCCCAAAATAAAAGTTCTTGTTATATCGGTAGTTCCTTCATAATATTGTCCACCAGAATCAATAAGTAGCATACCTTTTTTTTCTATTTTTGAAAATGACTCAATAGTGGCACTATAGTGCATCATGGCAGCATTAGCATTATAAGCACAAATTGTGTTAAAACTTGGCTCAATAAAATGAGGATTTAGTTTTCTAAATTCTAATAATTTATTTGCTACACTAAGCTCATCTATTTCTTCATTGCCAATTGATTTTTTTAGCCAATACATGAATTTTGTCATTGCTATTCCATCTATTAAATGAACTTTTTTTAAATTTTCAATCTCGATGTCGTTTTTTATTGCCTTAAGTAATAATGAGGGATTATCGTCTTCTATTATTTTTGTATTAAGATTTTTGTATAAAGTATAACTTACTTTATTAGGATCTATTAAAATAGACTCTTTAATAGTTTTGATAAAGTCTATAATATCATTATATTTGTGAATAGAAATATTATTTTTTTCAAGATTTTCAATAACTTCTTCATTTAGTTTATTTTTCTCAATAAATAAATGATGATTTCCTGAGGTATTTATTATCAAATAAGAAAGAAAAACAGGGTTAAAAGTAATGTCATTTCCACGGAGATTTAAAATCCAAGCTATATCATCTAAAGAAGTTATTAAATTATTTTTGGCTTTCAATTTTTCTAATTTTAAACATATTTCTTCAATTTTTTCTTTTGTAGATTTACCACTATAGGTAATATCAAGTGAGAAAACTTTTTCTTTTGATAGTTGAGGTCTATCCTTCCAAATTATTCCAACTAAATCTTTATCAAATATTAATTTTCCATTTTTTCTACTAACTATTTTTTCAAATTTTTTTGCTTGTAAAGTCGTCATAACTTTGCCATCAAATCCTATATTTTGTTTAATCATTAATTTCTTTTCAACAAAATCTTCAAGAGAAGGAACATTTTCTTCTCCCATTTTCATTAGTATTATTTCAGTATTTTGTAATTCGTGTTCTGCTTGAATAAAATATCTTCCATCAGTAAAAAGATAAGCAGAATCTAAACACACTACAAGAGTCCCATTAGAGCCAGTAAAATTTGACATGTATTGTCTACATTTAAAATAATCTCCTATATATTCGGAAGAATGATAATCACTAGTTGGTAATATATAAATAGCAATATCATTTTCTTTCATTAAAGATTGTAATTTTTTTAATTGTTCTAGCATAATTAATACCTCCAAGCAAGTATAATAATTATATATCTAAAATATTATAGAGTAAATCCAACTTCTGCATTATAATAAATAATTGAGGTGTTTTATATGAAAAAAATAATTAATGAGATTGAAAATTTTGAACCTATAAATGAACAAGAAGCAAATGATAAAAAGATTATTCTTGATTATATTAGAAAAAATAACAATGTTTTATTAAGAGAAAATGAAATAGCCCATATAACTAGTTCAGGATTTATTATGAATAAAAATTTGGATAAAGTATTAATGGTTTACCATAATATATATAAATCATGGAGTTGGACAGGAGGACATGCAGATGGAGAAGCTGATTTACTTAATGTTGCTTTAAAAGAAGCAAAAGAAGAGACAGGAATAAGTGAAGTATTTCCCCAATCAAAAAAAATTATTTCAATTGATATCTTACCTGTTTTAGCACACTATAAAAAGGGTAAATACGTTTCGTGTCATTTACATCTTTCAATAGCCTATTTGCTAATAGCTTGCGAAGATCAACAATTAAAAGTAAAAGAAGATGAAAATAGTGCAGTTAAATGGATAGATATTAAAGATTTAGATAATCAAGTAAGTGAAGAAGATATGATTATTGTTTATCATAAAATCATAAAAAAGGCACATCATATTGTTAAAGGTAATATTTCACATTGATAACAATTATGTTATCATTTAGTTATTGAGGGGCTTTAAAATGAGAAAAATATTTAATTTTTTACGTAGCAAATTTTTTCTTTATTCATTAATGATAATCTTGCAATTTGCACTGATAGCTATTTTTGTGTACATATTCAATGAGTCATCAGTTTATTTTTATTATTCAACCTTAGTGGTTGCTGTTATTACCGTAATATATATTGTTAATACGAATATGATTCCAGAGTATAAAATTGCTTGGATAACTCCAATATTAATTTTGCCAATTTTTGGCGTGCCTTTGTATTTTATGCTTGGCAAAAAAAGATTTGGTAAAAGAAAAGCTAAAGAATATGATAAAGCACATCAAGATATTAAAAATTTTTTAATTCAAGATGAGGTAGTAATTAATAAAATCAAAAATGAAGATAGATTTTTTTCTCAAGTTGCTGATTATGTTTATAATATTTGTAATACCAAAATTAGTTATGGTGATTATATAGAATATTTTAAAGTTGGTGAAGAATATTTTTCCTCGTTGGTTAAAAATTTAAAAGAAGCTAAAGAATATATATTTCTTGAATATTTTATTTTAAAAGAGGGATATATGTGGGATAGTATTTTAGAAATATTAAAACAAAAAGTTAAAGAAGGAGTAGAAATAAGATTTCTTTATGATGATGTTGGGAGTATGTTTGACATAAAGGAAAATTATTATAAAGAGTTATCGAATATGGGAATTAAAACTTTGGCTTTTAGTCCATATAGGCCCCTTATAGATGTTCAAATGAATAATCGTAATCATAGAAAGATATGTGTTATAGATGGTAAAGTAGCTTTTACTGGGGGAATTAATATTGCTGATGAATATATAAATAAAGTCGAAAGATTTGGTCATTGGAAAGATACAGGAGTCTTGATTAAGGGTAAAGGAGTTTATAATTATATTTTAACTTTTATACAAATATGGAATATGCAAGCCCAAAATAATGATAAAATAGTAGAATTTAGTAAATATTTTGATAATATTGAAGATTATAATGATGTTAATTTTTCTTCTGCTTATTCAGTGTTTTTTAGTGATACCCCTAAAGATGATGAAAATTTAATGGAAAATATATTTTTGAAAATTATTGATAATGCCAAAAGTTATGTGTATATTAATACTCCATATTTAATAATTGATAGCATACTTTTTAATTCTTTAGTAAAGGCTGCAAAATCAGGTGTTGATGTAAGAATTGCTATACCAGGAACACCAGACAAAAAAACCATATTTATGTTAACTAAAGCTTTTGCTCATGAATTAGTAAAAGAAAAGGTAAAAATATATTCTTATAATAAAGGATTTTTACATGCCAAATCTTTTGTTAGTGATGATATGTATAGTATAGTTGGAACAGCAAATTTAGATTATCGTTCATTATATTTACATTTTGAATGTGGGACTTTGATAAAAGATGAAAAATTAGCAAATGAGCTGAAAGAAGATTATTTAGATACATTAAATGATTGTCAAGAATTATCGTGTGAAATATTAAAGGCTAATGTCTTTGTAAGAATTGCTCGTGCACTTTTGCGTATGTTTGCGCCACTTCTATAAAAATGTAAAAAGTTTATTTTTTTCAATAATCAATTGACTAAAAAAATGCCATAAGATATAATCTTTACGTTAATAGTTGTCATATATCGTCTTAATATGGAAGACAGTTTCTACCCCTAGCCGTAAACCGGGGACTATGATGAATCAACAATCTTTTTAGATTTGTTATTGTTCATCAATTAAATGATGAACTTTTTTCATTTTTAAAGGACAGCTATTAAAGCAAGTTTTTGCAGTAGGAGGAAAGAAATATGCAAAATTTTTCTCAGAAACTTGATCACTTTTTTGGAATTACCAAAAGGGGATCAACCGTAAAACGTGAATTACTAGCTGGTCTTGTAACGTTTTTGTCTTTAGCCTATATTTTAGCAGTTAATCCAACAATGTTAGGGGGAAATGGTGCATTTGAAACTGGCATCGACGTAGGTTCAGTTTTCATGGCAACAGCTCTAGCAGCAGGTATTACTACTATTTTAATGGGTATTTATGCGAAACTTCCAGTTGCTTTAGCTCCTGGAATGGGTGTTAATGCATTTTTTGCTTTGACAGTTTGTGCCCCTTGGGGATTTAACAAATCTTGGCAATTTGCTTTAGCAGCAGTTTTAATTAGTGGTATTATATTTGTTATTATTTCTCTAACAGGTGTTAGAAAGGCTGTAATCAATGCTATCCCAATGAATATGAAATATGCTGTTGGTGGTGGAATTGGTTGCTTTATTGCTTTTATTGGATTAGTTAACAGTGGATTAATTTATGTTGATACTACATCAGCACTTCCACAACTTGGAAACTTTTCTTCACCAGTCCTTTTGATTGGGTTGGCAGGAATTATTATTACTGCTATTTTGATGATTAAAAAAGTTAAGGGTTCAATTTTCTTTGGACTTGTTGCTACAGCTGTAATTGGCTTAGTTTGCCATTTATTTGGTGTTAGTGAATTATCAGCAGCAGGAGTTGAATTACTTCCAAATTTTGACAACATATCTTTTGCTATTCCATCACTTGCTCCAACATTTGGTAAAGCATTTGGTTCTTTTGGAGAAGTTTTGACAACATTTGATGGTTGGGTAATTATAGTAATGTTCCTATTTGTTGATTTCTTTGATACAGCAGGAACACTTGTTGCTATTGGTACACAAGCAGATTTGATAAATGATAAGGGTGAAATTGAAGGTGCTGATAGAGCATTTATGGTTGACTCTGTTGGTACAGTTATTGGTGGTGTTTTAGGAACATCAACAGTTACTTCATATATTGAATCATCAACAGGTATTGAAGCAGGTGGTAGAACTGGTTTAGTTGCAGTTACCACAGGTGTATTGCTTGTATTAGCTATTTTCTTTGCACCACTTTTAAGTGTTGTTACTAGTGTTGTTACTGGTCCAGCGCTTGTTATAGTTGGTGTTCTAATGGCATCAAACTTTAAAAAGATTGATTGGTCAGATTTTACAATTGCAGTACCTGCATTTTTCACAATAATTGGTATGATATTGACTTACTCTATTGCTAATGGTATGGCATTAGGATTTATTATGTACCTAGTTTGTGAAATTGCTGCTGGAAAAGCAAAAGAAGTAAAACCTGCAATGTGGGTATTACCTTTCTTCTTTGTTGCATACTTTATATTTTCAGCAATTGTTTAACAAATAAAAAAATAAATAAAATAAAATTAAATGCTAGGAACTAGGCCACCTAGCATTTTTTATACCATTTATTAAACAGAATGAACTTGTTATAATGATTAGTAATGGAGGTAAAGTAGTATGGATAAAATGGAAGAATTCAAGAAAATAATTTCTCAATCTAATAATATTGTCTTTTTTGGAGGAGCCGGAGTATCAACAGAGTCCAATATTCCAGATTTTAGAGGCACAACAGGACTTTATAATAACAATAAAGAAGAATATCCAGCAGAATACATTTTGTCACATGATTTTTTTTGGAATAACCCAGAATATTTTTATAAATTTTATTTTAATAAAATGATTTATCCCAATGCTTTACCAAATGATTGTCATAAGGTTCTAGCAAAAATGGAAAAATTAGGAAAAATCAAGGCAATAATTACGCAAAATATCGATGGATTACATCAAAAAGCAGGCAGTAAAAATGTTATTGAACTACATGGTTCGGTTATGAGAAATTACTGCACTGAATGTCATAAATTCTATGATTTAGAATATATGTTAAAGTTCAAAGATAGTATTCCAAAATGTGAAGCATGTGGTGCGATTGTTAAACCTGATGTAGTTTTATATCAAGAAGGATTAAATAGTCAAGATTTAGAAAAGGCTCTAAGTTATATATCTTCTGCTGAAACTCTAATTGTAGGGGGAACATCATTGATGGTTTATCCTGCCGCTGGGTTGATTCGTTATTTTAAGGGTAAAAATATTATATTAATAAATGAAAATTCTACTCCATTAGATAGCAATTTTGGTTTAATTATTAAAGAAAAAGTTGGAAAAGTTTTTAAAGAAATAGATTTATAAAAAATAAATGGTATTTTAGCTTTTTCTTTTTTAGTAAATATTTAAATGCTATAATTGATTTAATTAAGGGGGACTTAATAATGGATAATAAAGTGTCAGCCAGAACAAAACATACATATGGCTGGGGATGTATTGGTAGAGATATGTGTTATACACTTGTCAATTCTTATTTTTTGCTTTTCCTAACAGATGCTATAGGACTTGCTGCGGTTGCTTTAGCTTCAATTGGTGTAGTTATTGCTGTTGCAAGAATTTGGGATGCAGTAAATGATCCAATGATGGGAACAATAGTAGATAATACCAGAGGAAAATGGGGGAAATTTAAACCTTGGATTCTTATTGGAGCAATATCTAATGCAATAGTAGTTATCTTAATGTTTAATCACTATGTAGCAGAGCCTTCCGTCCAGGTTGCAGTTTATGGAATATTATATTTTTTGTGGGGCATGACATATACGATGAACGACATAGCGTATTGGTCAATGTTACCATCATTAACTGTAGATATTACTGAACGTTCAAAAGTCGGGACAATAACTAATATAGCTGCAAGTATTGGTCAATTTTCAATAATTGCTGGTGCTTCGCCTATATCAAATCTTATATCAAATAAAATAGCTGCAAGTTCAACAGAGGCAATAAGTAGAGGAGATGCCTTAGCAAAAGCTTTCTTTATAATAGCTATTGTTATATCAATAGTATTTGTGCTTTTATCATTAATGACAGTTTTTGGTGTAAAAGAAAAAAAGAATATAATAACTGGTGCAAAAAGTGATAAAGTTCCTTTAAAAAACATGTTTAAAGTTATATTAAAAAATGATCAATTATTAGTAATAGCGATTACATATATTCTATTTAATATAGGTTATTTTACTACAACAAGTATGGGAGTTTATTACTTTAATTTTGCAATGCAAGATTATGGAGTTGGCACTAAATTCCTTTATTTTTCAATTATTCTTGCAGTAACAACAATAGTAACGATGGCTTTTTATCCTTTGCTAGCCAAAAAGTTTACTAGAAAAAAGTTGTTTTCTATTGGGATAGCATCGGTTGTTTTGGGCTATATAATAATGTTTAGTGCTGGTGTTTTTCTCCCACTTAATATGATTACATTAGGAATATCTGGTGTAGTTTTGTTTTTTGGATCATCAACTATATCTATGCTAATAATAATGATTTTTGCTGATACTATAGAATATGGTCAATGGAAACTTGGAAATCGTAATGAAAGTATTAATTATTCTTTGCGTCCATTAGGAGTAAAATTTGCTTCAGCTGTTTCAGGACTAGTATTAACACTAACTCTTGTAATATCTAAACTAGATTCAGTATCTAAAACACTTTCGCAATTAGATCAATCAGCTTCAGATTATATGACAAAGGTGGGGACTATACTTAGTTCTATTGATCCTTCTCAAATAATGATGCTAAGAACATCAATAACAATTTTTCCAATTATTATAGTACTTATTAGCTATGTAATATTTATTAAATATTTTAAGTTAGATAAAGATGATTATAATAAAATACTAAAAGAAATAGAAAATAGGGAAAAATCTAAAAATGAAAATATTTAAAAAAATATTTAAATATACTTTATTGACATTAGTAATTGCTTTAATAGCGGTTTGTACATTACCTTATTCATTTGTTGTTTTAAAACAAAATGAAGATTTTAGTTCAATAATGTATGAAAATATTTATTTGCAAAATAATAATCCCAAGATAGTTGAAGTAGCAATGCTAGGGGCTCATGATGCTTTTTCTTCTAGCATAAACTATAGTAGTGAAGTTGATCCTGCAGAAAGTGGGATTGTGGCCAATACAGTTGTTTCTTCATTTTTAAAGGGATTTATAATAAGAAGTTCTGTTGCTCAAAAAAGTGATGCAGAAAAATTGTTGAATTCTGGCGTTAGATATCTTGATGTTAGAATATCTTATTTTAATGATTCTTGGTATACAAAACATGCTTTAATAAGTGATAAACTTGAATATTATCTTTTGGATATCTTAAGTTTTTTAAATGATAATAAAGGAGAGTTTATTGTCTTTGATATTCAACATGTATATTTGGCACAAAAAACTTATGAGGAGTTGTTTTCTTATATAGATAGTGTTAAATTAGATGGGTATTCCTTATTTGATTATGTTAACTATGAAAGTTCTAAATATCTTGATGACATTCATTACAACGATGTTACAAACAGTGCAACAAAAGGTGGTGTAGTCATTCTTGCCAAAAACAATTCTTCAAGTAATTATGAAGGAAAGTTCTTTGTTTATGATAATTCAATTAGATCTATTTGGCATGATAAGATTAAAGATGAAGATATGCTAAAAGAAATTAACAAAGAGTATTTAACTCTTAAAAATGATTCTAATTTAGATAGAGAAAAATTTAGGGTTAATCAAGCTCAAAAAACAAGTCAAATAAATGCAAGCGGGATTTTTCAAACTATTTTTTCTTGGTCATTATTAAGAATGGCTCAAAAATTTAATATAGTATTAGTAGAAAATTCAGATTTTGAAAATTGGTTAGAAGTTATGCCAATATTTATGGTTGACTTTTCAGACTCTAGCAGTAAAGATTTCAATAAAAAAGTAATTGAAAAAATTAATAATTACAATAGGGAATTAGATTAGGAGAATATTATGGCAGAATTACAAAGTGAGAAGTATTATTCAAAAGGTGAAGAGATTTTTAGTGCTGTGTCACATGGGGTGGGAGCATTACTTTCAATTGTTGGACTGATTTTAATGTTAATAAAATCAGATACAGCAATAGAGTATGTTTCAAGTGCTATATATGGAGGAACAAGTTTAGTTCTTTATACAATGTCTACTTTGTATCATTCATTTTTCCCAGGAGTTACAAAAAGAGTATTTAAAAGATTTGATCATCTTTCAATTTATTTATTTATTGCTGGAACCTATACACCACTTTGTTTATTAGTTTTAAAAGGATTAAGTGGATTAATATTATTTATTGTTGTTTGGGTTCTTGCAATTATTGGAGTCACACTAAAATCTATATGGATTAAAAGATTTGCTCTTATTCACATTTTGTTATATTTAGGAATTGGGTGGTCAATAGTATGGTTTGCTCCAAGGTTAGTTGTTGAACTTCCTAAAATGGCAACAGTATTAATTGCTACTGGAGGTGTAATTTATTCTTTAGGTGTAATATTTTATGCTTTCAAATTAGTTAAATGGAATCATGCAATCTGGCACTTATTTGTTTTAGGTGGGACAATATTACAATTTTTAGCAATATATTTATATGTTTTATAAATAAAAGGAGAAAAAATTCTCCAAAAAATTATTTTACAGCCTTTATATAGTAGAGGCATCAAGGGGGGAACATCCATGGCTTCGTTTATACAGCAGTTTTTTACCTCTTTTGATGACGAAATAATTAAGCGCATCGCAAATGGTGAAGAAAATGCTTTGTATGAATTATATCTTAACTACAAAAAACCCTTGTTTATGTACGCACTTTCACTTGTAAGAGATTATCAATTGGCAGAGGATGTTTCCCATGATACCTTCATTAACATTAAACAATATGCTAATACTTATAAGGAAGGAACAAATGCAAAAGCGTGGATTTTCACAATTTGTCGTAATTGTGCTTATGCATTACTTAATACTCGTAAAAATGAGATATCTATTGAAAATGAAAAATTTGATTATATTGTAGATCAAAAATATCAAACTCCAACATCTAATCCAGAGTTTGTTAAAAAGGCATTTTCATATTTAAATAATCAAGAGCAAGAGATTGTTAGTTTACATATATATGGAGAATTAAGACATACTGAAATTGCAGAAATTCTCAATTTGCCTTATAGTCAAGTTCGCTCAATTTACGCCTATGCCTTAAAAAAGATGAGAAAAAACATGCGAAAGGAGGAATACTATGATTAAAAAAAGATTTGAAAAAAAGCTTAAACAAAGTTTTGATTTGGAAATTAAAGATTATCTTGAAAAACCTGAAAATTATGATTTATCAAACAGAAGATTAAATCATAGATTTCCAACAAAAGCAGTTTTGGCTACTTTATGTAGTGCTTGTGTAATTTTGGTAATTGTAATAGGTAATAATAATGCCAGTAAGGCCATTTATAATAGCATGGGTTCACAAGGGATAATTTCTAGTTCTTCTTCTGCTGTAGCATCATCTTCGCAAGATAGTAATAATTATGTATATTACGAACTAAATAAAGTTAACGAAGACGAAATTAATAGTTATGCTGAGTATAAGTTATTACCTTTATCTTTAGATGATGAATATTCAATAAAAGAATTATATTCTTTAAATAAAAATGGTGATATTTTTGAAGCATATCAAATTAATATTAGAAATATTGATGATGTTAAAAAAATTACTATATTGATTAATAAGGATTTAAATAAGCAAGAAGCCCTTAAAGATCAAGGATTAAAAGAAACAATTTTAAATGGTGTTAGTGTAATATTTTATGAATATAGTGAAGAGCAAAAATATTCAGCGACATTTATTATTAATAACATATCTTTTGAAGCATCGGGATATAATTTGACAAAAGAAGAATTCAGCAAAGTAATAAATCAAATAATCAATTAACCTCTTTTGTTAAAAGGGGTCTTTTTTGCCTTATTGAAAAGACTAAACTAATAGGGTAAAATTATGAACAAGAGAGGTAATAACATGAATATAGATTTAAAATATTATAAAAAAGTTGCTACTAAAGTTTTTAATGAAGATTCACCAAGTGGATTTACAAAAGGTGCAATTGATGCTATAGAGCAATTATTAAAAGAAATTGGTTATGAAGGAGAAAGAACACAAAAAGGTAATCTTGTTGTCACTCTTGATGGTATTGATAATGATTATGTAGTAGCAACAAGTGCACATGTTGATACTTTGGGATTAATGGTACGTTCTATAAAAAGTAATGGATATCTTGCTGTTACAAATATTGGGGGACCAATAATACCAACCTTAGATGG